>DATDGT010000089.1:0-31049 GCA_036521975.1 Bryobacteraceae bacterium | reverse complement strand
TCTCAGCGCGGCTCTGGCCCGCGAACTCGACGCCTTCGCTCAGCTCCAGAAAGCGGCGGATCTGGTCGGAATTCAGGTTCTCGGCATTCCGCATTTCTACATACATCCCGGCGCAGCATGCCGACCCGCCTGCCTACGTTTCCAGTATCATCTTGCATTGGAAACCGGCCGTCGTTCAGTATCATCTTGCATTGGATAATTCTGCTTACGGACGGATCACACGTCGGTGGTATCATGTGGCATCCGTGCCGAAAGGCGTCCCCAAACCCAGACACATCGTTCCGAAACCGAAGAACGCGGCCGAGCGGCGCGCGCGCTTGCAAAAGATCCTCGCCATCTTGGACCGGATGTACCCGCAGGCAGCCTGCGCGCTCCACCACTCCAACGCTTGGCAATTGCTGGTAGCCACGATTCTTTCGGCGCAGTGCACCGATAAGAGGGTGAACGAGGTCACGCCCGGCCTGTTTCAAAAGTATCCGACGATGACAGATTTCGCGGCGGCTAACCAGCAGGAGCTGGCGGGCGATATCCGCTCGACCGGTTTTTTCAACAACAAAGCCCGCTCTTTGATAGGCGCGGCGCGGCGCATCCAGAGCGATTTCGGCGGCCAGATCCCGCGCGAGATGGAGAAGATGCTCACGATTCCAGGCGTGGCGCGAAAAACTGCGAACGTCGTATTGGGCACGGGATTCGGAATCGCTTCGGGCGTGGTGGTGGATACGCACGTACAGCGCATCGCCCGGCGTCTCGACCTGACCAAGCACACGGAGCCGGGAAAGATCGAAAGGGATTTGATGAAGGCTATCCCCCCGCAGAAATGGATCCTGTTTTCGCATCAGATCATACTTCACGGACGCGCTTTATGCACGGCGCGCAAGCCGCGCTGCGTCGAATGTGGACTGGAGCCGCTGTGCTACGCCAAAGATAAGACGGTGTAGAATCGAAGTCGCCATGACTCAGCCTGCCGTCACCCAATCGCCGCACAAGCCGCTGGAGAAGACGCCGGCTTACGCGTGGTACGTAGTCATTGTGCTGACCGCGATCTACATGCTCTCCTTCGTGGACCGGAGTATTTTGAGCCTTCTGGTGCCGCAGATCGAGCATGATCTGAAGGTCGACGATACTCAAGTCGGGCTGTTGGGCGGAGCGGCGTTCGCGCTGTTCTACACCTTCATGGGGCTGCCCTTGGGACGCATGGTAGACAGCCTGAACCGGCGCGGGTTGGTCGCGGTGTGCATCGTCGTGTGGAGTTGCTTCACCAGTGCATGCAGCGCGGCGACGACTTTCGGAACGCTATTTTTATCGCGCATCGGCGTAGGCGTGGGCGAGGCCGGATTGGGACCGGCGGCCTATTCCCTCATCGCCGATTATGTTCCGCGCGAGCGGATGGGCGCGGCGATCAGCGTCTACTACATGGGGCTGTTTTTCGGAACTGCCCTGGCGCAGACGGTGGGCGGAGTCACGGTGCAGACGCTCAGTAACACTCCCGTTCTCCACGTCCCCGTTTTGGGCGCGATCGCGTCTTGGCGCGTGACGTTTTTAATCGTAGGATTGCCGGGGCTGTTATTCGCGCTGCTGGCTCTTGCCATCCGTGAGCCGGCGCGCGGGCAACTGCAATTGGACGCCTCCGGCCGCATCACCCGCGCCACCTTCGGCGAAGCGTTCGCGCAGATGCGGATGCGATGGCAATCGGTGCTGGGGATCTCTCTGGGGATGGCTTTTCAAGCGACGTGCAACTATGCGGTGATGCAATGGACGCCGGTTTATTTCCTTCGGGTGCACGGATGGAAGCCGGCACAGACCGGCAAGACGCTCGCGTTGATTCTGATCGTGTTCGCCTGTTCGGGAATGTATTGGGGAGGATGGCTGAGCGATCGCTGGCAGAAACGCGGCGTTTTGGACGCGCGATTAAGGGTCGCGCTGGTCAGCGCGGCGGGGATCTTGCTGTTTCTCGTGCCGTCCACCATGATGACGAACGTACAGTGGACACTGGCGCTATTCGCTCCGGGGATTTTCTTTCTGGCGCTCGCCATGGGCACCGCCGTTGCGGCTTTGCAGGTGATTTTTCCCAATCAGGCGCGAGGGCAAGTAGGCGCGCTGTTTCTCTTCGTGTTGAACCTGGTGGGATTGACCATCGGGCCGTGGCTGCCGGGGTTCCTCGACGATCATGTATTCCACGATCAGAAGATGATCGGATTTTCGTTGTCCATCACGGTGGCGTTAGGAGCGGGAGCGATGGCGATTTTATTGGGTTCGACGAGAGCCGCGTACCGGCGCCATTATGGGATGCTGCTGAGCGAGGCGAATAGGCAGCCGAACCTCACATGAGCTTTCGGTCAGCGTCCACCCCGCCAGGGTGACCAAGAGCATCTGTGCTAACGCGTACGGCAAGACTTGTTCCTGCCACGATCGCTGCGGGCGCTCGTCATGAAATTGTGAGCAGACATCCATTCCGGCTGCCAGTTGTCCACTCGTCGCCTCCATGAGATGTCGTTCATCTGCAAGCGTCATGCGCCGTAGGTCGAGAGGATAACCGTCATCATATCCCGCATGGATGTCTTCCACTGCTCCGTTGCGCCAAGCGGCGTTGATAAGGGCATCGGCGAAGACGCGACTGGGAAAGCGCTGGCACTCGGCGCGAGCCTGCTCGAGCCGCTGCTTCTGGACCGCGCTACATTGTGCAGCGATTTCTGGTAGAGCCAGCGCCACGAATGGGCCTATCTTACGTTTCGAGGTTTTCTTTGGCATCGGAAGGTAGCAAATAGCGCGCTCGACAAGCTGTCTATATTGCGCAGATTGGCCTGCCCAATACGCCCGGCAAAGATCGACCCACTCTGCCATTGCCGCTGAGGCTTCGATATTGATCCGGGCCATTTCGTGATCGCTAATGCGACTTGTGTCCGGCGAACGGCACTCCGGCCAAACTGGCTTATCATGATCGAGCAAGACTGCGAGGTACGATCCCCATCGCAGCGTGAGAGCGCTGGCGGCAACGCCCTCGCGGTTCACAAATGCGCCAGGGGATAGCGTTTTGGGGTCCGGTTTGGAACGCAGGTAAGCAATGAGTTGGTGGACCAGTGTCCTACGTGGCGGACGGATGACAAACTCTCGTCCTCGATCTGTGTGCATTTCGCTACAACGGCCCGCATCCAGAACAAATTCTTGGTTTACCCGCACCGTTAGGCGCATGCCTTGAGCATAACGTCGATGCGAGTTGGCATGGATCACAACGCGAAAAACGCCGGCAAATTCCCGGCGCCGACGGCTCCCGCATTCTGGAAGGTTCGCCGCGGCAGGGGTCCCTACTTTCCCGGCGGTACATTAGGGCAACAGATCTCAGAATGGGGCTCATCGTACTACCGCTTACCGCAGCAACTCAAGCTCGCCATCTTCGTGCTCTGTTTGCGAAGCACGGCTATCATGGGCGGGGAGTTAGTTTTGCCCATTAGTGCCAATCACCCTTTGCGGAGGTTGTTCAGCGAACTGGTAGCCAGGGAACTCCCTACAGACCACGAAGTGATCGCTTACGTAGGGAATCTGCTGGTCGACTTTGTGCATGTCGATCACCTCTATAGAATCCGGAATGCGCGCGGGAAGCGGCTGGAAGAGGTGGGCGAGATGCTGGTCGAGTCCAACCCGTTGCTGGATGCCCGATCTTTTGAGCGCGAGCGAGAGGTGCGCAAGCATATCGGCGACTACACGCTTTTTCTGACGGGGATGTTCCCCGAGTATGTGGCGACGCTGCCGCGCCGAGGGTTTCGGCTGGATAGTTTGATCGACTACGTGAGGGCGGGCAAGGAGTCGTATCGGATCGTGGGCGCGTTCGATCAGTTCGAATATCGTCTTGCCGCTCCATTGTTCCGCCGGCTGAGCGAACAATTCGAGTACTGCGTGCATGGCCTGAATCGAGTAAAGAGAGATCTGGAAGCGCTTCGCCAGGAGCAATATCGTTTCTGGAAGAAGTCCCTGCTCGATTCGTAGCAACGAACCCCCGGTCTGCACCGGAAGCCCCGCCAAGCCGCCCGCTAAGCTGGTGTAGTGCCGGCGCGGTTCGACTCCATCCAGGCAGCCGCCGAGGGATCCTCAATTCGTTTGCGGTTCCACATGCACGGCTTCAACGGCGCGGGAACCGTTCTCGGTTGGCAAGTTCTCGACCCCGATTCCGGCGCGTTCTTATTCGAAGGTGAATGGCGCGAGATTCGCGGAACCGACGTGGACTTGCGCCTGGAACTACCTTCCGGCGACGGCCCGTACCGCGTGCAAGTGGCGCCGGTGGCGGATCGCGAGCGCTTCATTGTCATCGACGCACGCGTGGCGGACGGGCGATTGGAAATCGAGCCGCCGGAAGTCGCCTCGGCGGCGAGCCTTCGTCGCGCGCGGTTGCTTCAAGCGATTCCGAAAGCCTTCCTTTACCCCGCGCGCAGCCTTTGGCAAAACCACAAGCTGATGGCCTCCATGGTGCGCCGCGATATTCTATCGCGCCATCGCGGCAGCTTCGCCGGCGCGCTGTGGACCTTTTTGAATCCGCTGCTGCTCATGCTGACCTACGCTTTCGTTTTCGGAATGGTGCTGAAACAGCGCTTCGGAGCGGATTCGAGCCCCAGCGGCTACGTGCTCTATTTCCTCGCGGGCATGCTACCGTGGCTGGCGTTTTCGGAGGCCGTTGGCCGCTCCCCCTACGTGATTTTGGAGCATCGCACCTTCGTCAAAAAACTCGTCTTTCCCCTGGAGACTCTGCCCGTCAATCTTGTGATTTCGGGCGCCGTTACGGAGCTTTTCGGCCTGGCGATTTTCCTCGTGATTTTGCCAGTCGTGCGCGGCCGGATTCCGGCGACGGTGATCTGGCTCCCCGCGCTGCTTGCTCCGCAACTCCTGCTCGCCGCTGGATTGTGCTGGTTTTTGGCCGCTTTGGGAATCTTCATCCGCGATCTAGGCCAGATCACCGGCTTCGTCCTAACGATCTGGTTTTTCCTCACCCCCATCTGTTATTCCGAGACCCAATCGATTCCCACCGCGATCGCCCGGGTTCTGGCGTTCAACCCGCTGCTGATCTTAGTGCGCGGGTATCGCGCCATTTTCCTGGAGGGCCGGCCTCCGCAGATGGGAGCGCTGATCGCCCTGTGGATCGGCTCCGCGGCGCTGGCCGTGTTGGGCCATGCCTGGTTTCACAGGCTGCGGCGCAGCTTCGCGGATGTAATTTAGAGCATTCAGCGATCAGCTTGCGATTGGATTCGATCCTCGAGACGATGGCAGCAGTCGCGCACTATTGGTGAGCGCACGGTCCCGCGCGGGACGCTGTGCGCTCATGCGGCAGTTCCGGCCAGGACGGAGTCGAGTCTCGGCACGATCCTGCTCAGCAGCTTTGTCAATTTGCCTCGTACCCGCTCGGCGATTTCCAACACTTCGGAGTGATCCAATTTGCGGGGCAAAACGCCCGCGGCCATATTGGTGACACAAGAAATCCCCAGCACCCGCATTCCCATGTGGTTCGCCACGATGGTTTCGGGCACAGTAGACATGCCGACTAAATCCGCGCCGATGATTCGCAGGTAGCGGATCTCGGCAGGGGTTTCGTAACTGGGTCCGGGGACGGCGGCGTAGACGCCCTCCTCCAGAGCGATCCCCAATTCCTTCGCTGTCTGCCGGGCGAGTTCGCGATATCCGCGCGCGTACGCGTCGCTCATATCGGGAAACCGGGGCCCCAGAGTTTCGTCGTTAGGGCCGGCCAGCGGATTCACGCCCAATAAATTCAGATGATCGGAGATCAACACCAGCTCACCCGGCCGATACTTCAAGTTGATCGCGCCCGCGGCGTTGGTCAGCACCACGCTCTGGACGCCGCGTCGATGCAGCTCGCGGATGCCGAACGTGACTTGGCGAGCGTTATAGCCCTCGTAGAGATGCGCGCGTCCGGCCAACACTATCACATCGGTTGTTCCAATGCGCCCCTCCACTAATTTGCCGGCGTGGCCGGCGGCAGTGGAAGGAGGCCAGCCGAGGATTTCCGAATAAGGAGTTTCGACGCGGTTTTCCAGGACTTCAGAGAAAGCGCCCAGGCCGCTTCCCAATACTACTCCGACTTTACCCATCTCCCCCTCTGACGCTGGCCAAGGAGCCTGCCCCACCTAAACCAGCATGCCGGCAATGCACGCCGACATAAAATTTGCCATGGTTCCGCAAGCCATGGCTTTTAGACCCAATCGCGCCAAATCCGATTTCCGGGCCGGCGCCAGCGCTCCGATTCCTCCCACCTGAATCGCGATGGAACTCAAATTCGCGAAGCCGCACAAGGCATACGTGGCGATGACAAACGACCGAGAATCCAGCGTACGTCCGATTTTACCTAAATCCGCATAAGCGACGAATTCGTTCAGGATTAACCGTGTGCCGAGCAGATTTCCGACGGTGGCGCAATCGTCCCATTTCACCCCTAAAAGCCACGCTATGGGGGCGAAAATGCGGCCCAAAATGCTTTGCAGGGTTCCGGGAATCCAGCCGAACAAGCGCGTGGAGTGCACCGCGCCCAGAATGCCGTTCAACAAAGCGATCAGCCCGATAAAGGCGATCAGCATCGCCCCTACGTTCAGAGCCAGGCGCAATCCATCGGACGCGCCGCGCGAAGCCGCGTCGATCAGGTTCACTCCGGGGCGCTCGACCTCGATCTTCACACCTCCCATGGTGAGCGGCTTATCTGTTTCCGGAACCAGCATCTTCGCCAGCATCAGAGTGGCGGGCGCCGTCATGATCACGGCGGTCAAAAGATGGCGGATCTCGACGTGTGCGATCAAAACGTAGGCCGCCATCACCGCGCCCGAAACGTGCGCCATGCCGCTGGACATGACAGTGAACAACTCGCTCTCGGTCAGGTCGGGCAGAAACGGCCGGATGGTCAACGGCGCTTCGGTCTGCCCCATGAAGATGCTGGCGGCGACGTTCATCGATTCCGCCCCGCTGGTTCCCATGACTTTCTGCATAAACCAAGCCATGGCTCGCACGAAAATCTGCATCAAGCCGAGATAATACAGAATCGCGAACAAGGAAGCGATGAAGATAATGATGGGCAGCACCTGGAACGCGAAGATGGTCCCAAACTGATCGCTGGGCGCTCCCAACTTGTCGCTAAAAACGAACTTGCTGCCTTCGGCGGCGAAGTCCAGCAGGCGATTCACGCCGTTTGCGATAACCTGGAAACCCCGCGCTAGCGGCGTTTTCAGCACCAGGAACGCGAAGGCGAATTGCAGTCCAAGGCCCCAAAAGAGAACTCGGGGGCGAATCGCCCGGCGCTGCGCGGAAAAAAGAGCGGCGGCCGCCAGCACCGCCACAATGCCCAAAATCCCGGTAAAACGTCCCAGACTCAACCCACCACTTCTAAGATCAACTCCCGCTCATCGGGCGCGGCGGCGGAGATCCGGAACGCGTCCTCCACCATCTGGGCGGCGTCTTCGACGTGCTCGGGATTGGTGTAATAGAGTCGGCACAGCACTCCGCCCGCGTCCACCTTCTGACCCATCTTCACTTCCAGGATCACGCCCACCGCCGGGTCGATCGACTCCTCCTTGGTGTCGCGGCCGGCACCGATGAGGGCGGACGCCAAGCCGATATCTTCCGCGTTAATCGCGCTCACATAGCCGGCGCGCGGGGAGGCGATTTCGCGCATCCCGGTGGCATTAGGCAGCAATTCGAACCGCTCCAGCACCGCCGGATTGCCGCCTTGCGCCCCGATCACCTCCTTGAATTTCTGATAACCCGAAAAATCCAGCAGCTTGGTTTGCGCCAACTCCCGGGCTTCGTCCAAGGAAGCGGTAATTTTGCCCAGATAAATCATGCGGGCCGCCAATTCCAGCGAAAGGCGCGTTAAATCATTGGGCCCGGCGTTCTGCAGCGTTTGAGAAACTTCCATCACTTCCAGCGCGTTGCCGACGGCATATCCCAGCGGCTGATTCATGTCGGTGATCAGGGCCTGAACACGCTTATCCACGCGCCGCCCGATGCCGACCATCATTTGCGCCAGACGGCGCGCGTCCACTTGTTTCTTCATGAAGGCGCCGTTGCCCACTTTCACGTCCAGGACCAGGGCGTCCAGTCCGGCGGCCATCTTTTTGGACATGATGGAAGACGCGATGAGGGGGATGGATTCCACGCTGGCCGTGGCATCGCGCAAGGCGTAAAGCTTGCCGTCGGCCGGCGCGACTTGCGGCGATTGCCCGATGAATGCCAGCTTGTGTTTGATTAATTGCTCGCGGAATTCCTCGATGCTCAGATTGGTCCTGAAACCGGGGATGGATTCCAATTTGTCCAATGTTCCGCCGGTGTGCCCCAGCGCACGGCCTGAGATCATCGGCACCACGACTCCCGCGGCGGCGGCCAGCGGCGCGGCGATCAGGCTGGTTTTGTCGCCCACCCCGCCGGTGGAGTGCTTGTCCACCTTGATTCCGGGCACTTGGGAAAGGTCTACGTGTTCGCCGGAACTCGTCATCCGTTCGGTAAGCGCACTCACCTCGCGATCCGTCATGCCGGAAAAAAAGACGGCCATGAGGAACGCCGACATCTGGTAATCCGGAATGGAGCCGCCGGTGTAACCGTCCACCAAATAAGCGATTTCCTGGGGCGAAAGCTCTTCGCCATCGCGCTTGCGATGAATCAGATCGACAGTTCGCATTAACCACTGAGGTTAGCACCTTATTCTGTTGGAAGTAAAGGAATGGAGACGAGGAGACCGAAGACAGGAGACAGGAGACAGGAGACAGGAGTCAGGAGACAGGAGACAGGAGTCAGGAGACAGGAGTCAGGAGTCAGGAGTCCCCTCTCTTCGAAACGACGGCCGCTGCAGGAGTGCATGACTATCAGGAGAGCCCTCGACGCCATCGCGCGGGCGGCTCCGATTCAATTGGCCATGAATTTACGATCCGCTGCACCGCCTTAATTTCGGCACGGCTATTTGCCGCCTAGTCTCCGGCTTGCTCGTTGACGCGGCTCTTGCAGAAGGAGATCGAGTGGGTTGTTCAGGAAGGCACGGCTGAGGCGCTCATTCCGGTCGATCTGACGCTGGATGGCGGACCTGAAAAAAACGAATCTATGACCGGGTGCCGTTCACCCACGGGGATGAAAATAGGGGTGTCGGGAGGAGATCGGCCGGTTTGGGTACTGACGTTTTGGTCGTAAACGAAACTGGTTGGGTTCGCGTGCAGGAATCCCCGATTGTTGCGTGAGGGAAGAGCCATGATGGCAGCAGTGATCGAGCGATGCGCGGGCATCGACATCGGCAAGAAGTTCATCGTGGTATGCGTAATGACGGGACCGGCAGATGGGGAGGCCCGGTCCGAGATCCGCGATTTCGGGACGACGGTTGCGGAGTTGCAAAACGCCCGGGGATGGATTCTGGAGCAAGGATGCACCCACGTCATCATGGAAAGCACGGGCTCGTATTAGAAACCCGTATTCAATATCCTGGAGGACCATGTGAAGGTGGCGCTGGCCAATCCCCACGAGGTCAAAGCGCCCAAGGGGCACAAGACGGATGCAAAAGACGCCTGGTGGCTGGCGCATCTGCTGCGGCATGCCATGATAACGCCGAGTTTCATTCCGCCACGGCCGCAGCGGGAGTTGCGCGATCTGACGCGGCGGAGACGGAAGCTGATCCAGAACGCAGGCGCGGAAAAGAACCGTGTGGGAAAGGTTCTGGAAGACGCCAACGTGAAGTTGGGAAACGTGTTGAGCGACGTTTTCGGCGTTTCCGGACAGCTGATGCTGGAAAGTCTGCTGAAGGGGAAAGCGGAGCCGACCGAGATCGCGCAGTTCGCCCAAGGCAGCGCCAAGAAAAAGATCCCGCAGATTGTCGCGGCGCTGGAACAACACCAGATGAACGAACATCACCGGCGGATGATCCTCTTCAGTCTGGATCATCTGGCTTTTCTGGAAAAGCAGGTGATCGAGATCGACCGGCTGATCCTTCGGAAGATCGAGGAAGCCGGATACAAGCCGCAATGGGAGTTGCTGCGCACGCTTCCGGCAGTGCGGGAAAACCCATCCGCTGTATTGGGGGAGATGGGACCGGATCCGGCCCAGTTTCCCAGTGAGAAACATCTGGGCTCGTGGTGCGGGCTGTGCCCCGGGAATAATCGCAGCGCGGGACGGGACCAAAGCAGTCATACCAATTCCGGCAATAAGTGGCTGCGTGCGGCACTGACGGAGAGCGCCTGGGGAGTCGCCGTCTGGGAAAGCTTGGGATTACCGTACGTCTCTCTCCGCCGTCGGCCACCGCTTGCTCTTCAGGTGTAACTCGCAAGCGCAAGAGGGCTTCTGTAAGGCTTGATTCTAGGGAACGTTGTCTGTATTTTCGTAGGAACCCAAGAGGCTGGGATTCGGGCGGGAAATCGTCGGCAGGGTCGTAGTTTCCGCGTTCGGTTTTCGCGAGTTGAACCAGTAACCGAGCCTCGTGTTCCGCTTGTTCGACGGTGGCTTTGCGCTCGGCCTGCAGGGCGCGGAGCTCGGCCGTGTTCTTTTCCACTGAACGGCGGATGCGATTTTCGTAACTTGTCAGGAGATGAAGCTCATGGGCGTGGGCTATCCAGGTGCGGCCTTGGGCGAGGGCGGCGTCGAGTTCGGGCTGACCGGAATCCTCGGGGATTTGTTCGCTTTGGCCGAGGGCGAAGATCGAGTTTTCCAAGGCACGGGCGCGGTTGAGGCGCCAGCGGTCCTCGGGGATGGCCTGGGCGAGATCGAGCTCGAGAGCGCCGACGGGGGCCACAGCTTCGTGGATGCCATCGCAGTGCTTCTTGAAGGCTTGCTCGTCTTCCGCGGTGTGGACGATGATTTGACCGGTGAGTCCGTGGCGGAAGGCGTTGAGAGAGGCACGCTTTTTCCCTTGGGGGGTACGTGGACCGCCAGAAAGCTTGGCGTTTTTACGGCGGGCGGTGAGTTGTGCTTCGGTCATTGAGAGGCTCCTTGATGGGAACCATACCGGCGAAGGAGGCAACACATGGTGAATTTGCGGCGCAAGTTGTTGGGCCGGTACGAGAAAGTGGAGAGTTTGTAAGGTGAACGTTTCGAGGCGCTGGTCGGGACGACAGAGTCGTGCCCTGATACGGGTCCGGTCCAATGCAGTCCCAAAATGTAAAAACTCCGGAGCGAGGCTGAAGCATCGCGGGGGCTCAAGCCGGCCCTCCATGATTTAACTGCGAACTAACAACTGAACGGACAGCTAAAATAGAATTGTGCATCCATTTCTCCTCCACAACGGAGAAGTTCGCGGCTCCAGCGAGCGGCTCGCCCGGTTCGGCCAAGTGGGATTGCTGAGCGGTTGGGGAGTTTTTTCCACCATCCGGATCTATGACGGCGTTTTATTTGCGTGGGAGCGCCACTGGGCTCGCATGGAATCCGACGCGAGGCTGCTGCACGTGCCGTTTCCCGCTTCTCCTGGCCGCGTCGCTGGGGATCTGCATCGTCTGATCGAGACCAACCATGCATGGAACGCCACGCTCCGTCTGGCGATTGTTCGCAACCGGGGCGGGTTTTGGGAGGATCCCTCCATCGCGCGCGACTACGATCTGATCGCCTTGACGGGCGACGTCTATCCCTGGCGCGAACATCTGTTCGGCGGAGAGGGCGTGAAATTGGATATGGTTGGCCACGGGCGCCACGCGGCCAATGAATTCGCCGGCGCGAAGATCCTTTCCTGGGCGCCGAATCTGGTCCTGTATGAGCGGGCGCATGAGCGGGGCTTCGATGAAGTGATTCTGTTGAACGAACGCGGTGAAGTCTCTGAATGCACGTCGGGCAACATTTTTGGCGTCTACGGGCAGACAGTATTGACGCCGCCGCTCGACTCCGGCTGTTTGGCAGGAGTGACACGCGCGGTGCTGCTGGAGGAAATCCAAGAGCCGGAGTTTCAAATGCGCGAGAAGGTCCTGTTTCCGGCGGATCTGGAAACGGCGGACGAAGTTTTCATCACCTCGACGACTCGCGAACTGCTTCCCGTGACGTCCATCGAAGGCCTACATGTCCGGCGTGGGCGCAGGGCGGTGGATCGCCTGCTTAGCGCTTTCGGCGGCTATGTGCAGGCGTACGTGGCCGGGCATCGGCTCCCGGCGGTCGTGGGCTGAACATAGCCTTCAGCGTTCAGCGACGGCCCCGAGTGAAAGCGCGGATGGAACAAGGCCGAGACCGCTCGTAACCATTTGAAAAATCGTGCGGCCTCAGATGAGCTTCTGAAACAGTGCAGTCAGTTTCGCTTCAGCTCGATCGCGCGCTGCTAGAGGTCCGCGTGATCCTTGGGCTGGATCACGTTCAGATCCCTGGCCAGCAGCTAAGATCGGATCCAACGTAAGCTGATCGCTACAAGCCGCTGACAGCTCGCCCACTCTTTCGCGTTACAATTTAGCTTCACCCCAGCGGAAGCATGGTTCTAAGCTGCCCGAGATGCAGAGCGCGTGATGTCCGTCTGTCTCAACACCAGACGGCGCGGGAGCTTGTCAAAGGCTGGTTTGGAATCTATCCTCTGCGTTGCCGTCAATGCCGCCATCGCTGGGAAGAGAGTGTCGGCCCGCGGTGGCGATACGCCCGTTGCCCGCGCTGCTACCGGCAGAGTCTGACGACTTGGAGCCCGCGGCATTATAATGTTTCGCGTTGGGCTGCGTTGTTATTGCTTTTCCGGGCGCAACCTTATCGCTGTGAAGCCTGCCGCTGCAATTTCGTCAGCTTCCTGCCACGCGCTGAGCGGCTCGGATCAAAGCCCGGAGCCGAGGCAGCGCGCCGCGCCTGAAAAAAAAGCTTTCAGCTTTCAGCGATCAGCATTCGGCTTCCGAAGCGGTGCGGTCCAACCGTAAGCTGGTTGCTCATCTGAGACCCCATTCTTTTCCAACGGCTTACGAGGGTGATTTTGGATGGCATTGGGGGCACTGCGCTGGGGTCTCGCCGTTGTTCCATCCGCGTTTCACGCGGGGGCCGTTGCTGAAAGCTGACCGCTGAGAGCTGAATGCTGAACGCTGACAGCTTGCTATCGGCCTGTCAACACCCCCACGCCGATTTGGCCGTGAAGGCCGTGATCCGGCGTGGCCACATCGCCGCCGCCGAACCACACACGGACGGCGCCCGACGGCTGGATCTCGACGCTTGGGTCGCACATCACTTGGGAATCCCAAGCTTCGGCACCGTCTAGGGGCGCGAAGCTCGTCTCACGATCCCAACGAACGCCATCGGCCGAGCGAGCGAGACCCACGCGGCGGCGTTCGGCGCGGTCGCGGCCGGTGTACAGCATCCAGTACAATCCGCCCGAAGACCAGACCGCCGGCTCGCCCAGCCCCATTTCGTCGAAAGCGTCCGGCTCGCCCAATTCCAGAATCGGGTTCGTGCGCAGCTTTTCCCAAATGGCTCCGTCGCGCGACCGCGCCAGTCCCAAGCGTTGCCGCGCGGCGCGATCTTGCCCCAGGTAGAACATGTAAAACCAATCGCCGCGGCGAATCACATCGGGATCGGCTACGGCGCGCTCATCGAAGCTGCCGAGCGGACCGGGAACCAACACGGGCTTGGGCAGCTTGGTCCAGTCCAGCCCCGCGTTCCGTGAGCGCGCCAGCCCAATCTCGCCCTTCCCCGGTTCGCCCGCGACGTACCAGTACAGGATTTCGCCGCCCCACACCAGCGCCGATCCGTTCGCGGCAATGTATGCGCCCTCCCATCCTTCGGGCGACAGGGCTTGCCCTACCTTCTGCCATTGATTCCCGTCCGCGGAGGTCGCAAGACCCGTGCGCCATACGTGGCCATCGAAACCGGAATAGAGATTCAGATAAAAACCCTTGAGGCGAACCACGGATGGGTTGAGAACGTCCACGGAATCCCACGCGTCCGCGCCGCCGCGCGAGAGCACCGGAGCGGGCGCCGTTTGCCAAGTGAAAGGCGCGCGAGGGCCGGCCGCGTCGGGACCCGGCAAAGCGAAGTCCGCATAGCGGCCGCAGCCGCAAAGCAAAAGGGTGAAAGGCAGTGCCGCTCGGTTGAAGACGCCTCTGGTGGGACAAGCTTCAGCTTGCAACCTGGGCTTCAGCCCGGATCGGGACGGAGGCTGAAGCCTCCGTTGCAGGCTAAAGCCTGCTCCACCAAGCGTCTTCATCACACGGGGACCCCGATCTCCAGCTTCGCGCCTTCGCCGGGCCGCGACTCGATTCGTAGTTTGCCATCTAAAAGCCGGACGCGCCGCTTGATGCTTATCGGGCCCAGCCGCTGCCGATCCAGTTCGTCTAAATCCAAGGCGCCGCTGAACGGAAACCCCGAGCCGTTATCTTGCACGGAGATCCGCAGCGCACGATTGTCCCTCACCTCGCTCACCGCCGAGAGCGTCACGCGCGACGCTCCTGAATGCTTTGAGATATTGTGCAGCGCCTCGCGGACGATTTGCAGGATCTCCTGAGCCGTCGCGGCGGCAGGCTCCACGATCTCGCCAATGCGAACATCGATCGCGATGCCGGTGTCCCGTTGGAAGGAATCGGCCAGGCGAACCAGCGATTCGGTCACGCCCAATCCCTCATCGGCGGGGCGCATGCTGCGCGCGAAGCTTCGCAGATCGGCGACTTGTCCGCGGCCTAGTTCTTGAAGCTGCCGGATCTCCTCGCCGGCCGCGGCGCCGTCGCCGCGCACGAGCAATTTCTTGACGACCTCCAGGCGCACCTGAAATCCGATGAAGCTTTGTAGGGGACCGTCGTGGAAATCGGCGGCGATGCGCTCGCGCTCAGCGTCGCGCGCCTGTTGAGCGTGTGAGCGGATCGTGAGGTTCTGTCTCAATAAGGCGGAAATGCGCAACCGCAGATAGCGCTGATAAAGGGCAGCGACGATGGCGATCGCGCCCGCGGCAGCGATGACGGCGGTCAAGCGCGGAACGAATAGCGAGACGGCCACCGCCCCGGCTACCGCGAGCGCCGCTTGAAAAGGGTCATCCTGTAAAAATGCCGATGCCAGTAAAAAGCAGCCGCTCGCCAACGCGAGCCACATGGCCGGAGCGGTGAAACACAACCAGGCAAAGAATCCGAGATCGGCGGCCAACGTGAGCCAGGAACGCCACGCGGATTTATGACGCCAATCGGAAAGTTGGGCGAGCGAATATAGAAGATACGCGGCGGCGGCGCCGGTGATCCCCAGCCGCGCTAGAGCCCCGAGCGCAATCGCCGCGCGCGCCGCGCGAACGCTGATGCGTCCCCAGTAGGGAAGCATTAGCGGCGGTAGAGATATAGGCGATGACTGCGGCCCTCTCCGTCGTCGTCTATATTCTCAATTTTCTCCGCTTTCCATGCGGTGAATTCGAAATCGTGCGCGACGATGCGCGCTCCTTTCTTCAATTGCTTCTCCAGAATCGGCGTAACTTTGTCGTTGCCGACGGGCAGCAAATACACCGTGATTAAATCCGCGGACGAGTAATCCTGTTGAAGCAAGTCGCCATGGATAATGCGGGCGGTCGCCGCCAGACCGAGGCTGCGGATGCGCTCCTCGCTCTGACGCGCCAGCGAATCGTCGAGCTCCACGCCAGTGGCGTCGGCCTTATATTTCCGGGCGGCGGTGATCACGATACGGCCGTCGCCGGAACCCAAATCGAACATCTTCTGGCCCGCTTTCAGCTCGCCGAGCTGAAGCATCTTTTCCACAATAAGCTGAGGCGTGGGATAGTAGGGCGCGAGTTTGCCCGCTTTCTGGTCCTGGGCAGGAAGCGCCGCGGACGCCAGAACAACTCCGCAAAAGGCAAATAAACTTCGCGTCATCGCTTAATATTCAGGGCTCGATATAGATTCGCACGGGATTACTTTTATGCCCGTCCGCTTCCAGATATAATTGCGCCGGACCGTAATTAACGATCTTCGGAATTTCAACTTCCACCAGATAAAACCCTGTATAGCCCGGGGTGAGCGTGGCTCGAGTCACTTCCACCGGGGAGCCGTCCAGCATAGCATGCACGGTGGCCGTGACTACCGGGGGATTATCCAGCGGCGCCGCCATTCCCGTGGGCCATTCGGGGTTAACACCGCCGAGTCCAGTGGCCCAAATCTGCACGCGCGTTTGCGAATGCGCGGGGTTCATGGCGTCGAGCAGAGTCTGGGTAGTGGAATCGAGCAGAATTGGAGTGCCATCAGGATCCACCACAATCGCGGGGGCGGTTGGTTCAAGCGCGAGCGGGGCGACGACCGCCGCGCGTCCCGAGCCGTCAAGCGCCAGCGCCAGGCTGCCGCCACGCGCTTCAAACGGAATCTGAATTTGCGATTCCCGATCGCCTGCCGCCAGCACGGGGATGGTCAGATCGCCGGCCTTCGCGGTCGCCACTCGGGTTCCCAAAACGGTCATCAACGCTCCGGGCGCGGCGGCGCGCGCCACGAAATCGGCGGCGCTCACCACGCGAGGGTCGCTCAGCCGGTGCGGCGCGAGCGTCGAATAGACTCCAAATCCCTCCACTATGGCGTAAAGCTGATTCTCGCCTTCATCCAGCCGGACGTCCGTGACTGGGCCTTCCGGCAAGCCCATGAGCAACTGCCATGGGCCGTTTCCCGCAAGGGAATTCAGATCCGTGCGCGAGTAATAGATTCCATTGGAAGTCGCGGCGTAAACAAAGCCGCTCGCGCGCGAGCCAGCGACCCCGTGCGCCGGAACGTCGGGGAGTCTCAGATCGTCCCAGAAGCCTCCACTGTTCTCCGTCCGCAAAATGTGCGGGGCGCCCGCTGCCGTTTCCTTCGATCCCAAGGCCGCCAGCGCCACTCGCTGATCCTTCGGGTCCACCCAAAAACCCTCTACGGGTCCGCCGTTGGTCGAGAAAGTCTGGGACCAAGTGCGCCCGCCATCGGTGGAAACGCTAATCCGGCCGTCGGCGAGCCCTAGGTAGATTGTGTCCGAATTGATCGAAGAAATGGCCGTCACGGCCGCACCACGATCCTGCGAATAGATTTGACGCAGACGAAACTCATTGAGAGCCGAGCTGGAATCGGCTGGCTTCCATGCTTGCTTTTCGCCGGGCGGCCATTCCATCACCACGGGGCCTTCGGCGCTGGTCAGCTCAATCTCCGCCCCGTGTTCGCCTGAAGGAACACTTCTCAGCCGAGCCCCGGGCAGATTAGGCAGATCCTGATTCATCCCACTCCACGATTTCCCTCCATCCACCGACCGGAACACGCCCGCCGATCCCGCCACCACGATCTCGTCGGGATTGCGCGGCGACACTGCCAGATCCTGGAGCCCCGTGCCTACGATGGATTGCCCGCGGTACGCTGTCAAGTTGTCCCAATTCAATCCGCCGTCCTGCGATCGATAAACGAACTTGCTGAATGCGTAGAACGCCGATCCCTGGCCAGCCGCCGCGCGTACGCTCGCTCCGATTTCGGGAAGCTGCGGCGCAGCGATTTCACGCGGCACGGGCGGAACACTTACTCCCGATGCGGAAGTCCACGTATCCAGATCCGTGGTTTGGAATGTCTTGTGTGAAGCGGTGGAAAGGAACAGAGTCCCGCCATCGGCGGAGTACCACACGCGCTCTATCGGACCCGTCGCCAGCCCCGCCAGCGAGAGATCCAGCAGCGAGTTGCCCAGGTGGCGCCAATCAGAGGGGCTTTGGGCCCACAATCCCAGCGACGCCAAAAGCGCAACTGTGGCCGTCTTTCCCGTATACGTCCGGCCTGTGGCCGTTCTACCCATGCAATGAGTCCATTCTATCCTTATCCATCGGTATTTTCGACGTGAAACTATTGAAAATAGTGACGCGCAAGTTGTGAAATTTCTGGGTCATACAATTGCAGGTCTCTCGCCTTGTGATAGACTTAACCTTTCTCTAACGGCTCCAGTACCTTCGAGGACCTAGGGGAGGGGTAGGCATAGCCATGAAGGGCTCCGTCCGTATGCGCAAGTTGTTGGCGCCTTTCGCGCTTGCGGCCGTGGTGTGCCCCATGCTGTGCAAAGCCCAGTTTTTTCCTTTAGAAGCCGGTAATTACGCCGCTAAGGCTGTTTCCGTGAGCGGCAGGGTTTCGGTAATGAAAGATTCCGTTCCCTGGGCTATTTCCGTTGGCGATACAGTACAGGTGCAGCAGTTGATCGTCACAGGCCCGGACGGCAACGCGCTGTTTCAGCTCTCCGACGGCAGCACCTTCCAGGTTTATCCCAACTCCGAGGTCCTGTTTCGCAAGACGCCCGGCGACTGGAGGGATCTGCTGGACGTGCTAGTGGGCCGGATTCGCGTGCAGATCCAGCACCTTATGGGACAGCCGAATCCCAACCGCGTGATTACTCCTACCGCGGTAATTTCCGTGCGCGGGACCACGTTCGATGTGGAGGTGGACGAAGACGGCGAAGTGACCACCATCGAGGTTGAGGATGGTCAAGTGGAGGTCCAGCACGCCTTGCTGCCGCGCGATCACACCACGGTGTTGAATCCCGGCGATCCGCCGCTGCGGGTTTATCGGAACGAACCCATTGCGAACAACACGCCGATAAATAAAAGTACTATTTTCAGATACGTGGTACAGATGCTTCGGGATCTGGCGCTGACCATGTCGCACCCGGGCAAGATTACGATACCGGGCGGGCCCGGAGTCACCACGGGCCCCGCGGGCGACACCTGCAAGCCCGGCCTTTGCCCCACGGGCGGCTCGACGGGCACAACAGGCAACATTCCCGCGCCGCCGTCCACTCCGCCCCCTCCGCCGTCCGCGCCGCCCCCTCCGCCGTAAATCTGGAAGCTTTCAGCGGTCAGCGTTCAGCCCAGCCGCCCGTCAACATCAAGACCGCATATCACCAGGCCGATGCGGCCATTCAGAAGCTCGTCGTCTCGAAAATCGAATCCGGCTGTAAGCTGATCGCTGAAAGCTGACAGCTTGCCCGCCAGGCCAGAAGATTATCGAAGAATTACTCTCGGCAATAGCAGCCGATGGTATCTTATCGACGGAGCAGAATGAAAAGGCCCGCCGCTATCTCTTTGACGTTGGTCACCGCCATGGGAGTCGCAACGCGGGCGCAGGTTTATATCCTCGATCCCTGTGGAGCTCCGAGCTTCAATGGCGGGGCCTGCCAGCGCTGATCGAACAGTCCTGGCAAACCGAGCCGCCGTCGCTGTATGGCCGCTTCGATCTAGCCTATAACGGAACCGGCCCGCCGAAGCTTCTGGAATACAACGCGGACACTCCCACCTCTCTCCTGGAAGCCGCAGTCGTGCAGTGGTATTGGTTGGAGGACGTCTTTCCCCAATGCGATCAGTTTAATTGCATGCATCCCCGATTGGTGGATCGTTGGCGCGAACTTGCCGGGCGCCTTCCGCGGCAACGTCTCCACTTTTGCTCCACCGACGACGCCGAGGATGGCATGACGGTGACCTACTTGCTTGAAACGGCGCAACAGGCAGGTCTCACCGCGTCGATTTCGCCGATTGACGAAATAGGCTGGAATGGCGCAGCCTTCGTCGATCCTCAGGAAGAGCCGCTGAAGGCGATCTTCAAGCTGTATCCGTGGGAATGTATGGTGAGGGAGGAATTCGGAAAATTTATTGAAACAGCGGGCACCATTTGGATCGAGCCGCCATGGAAGATGCTGCTTTCCAACAAGGGCATCCTGCCAATCCTGTGGGAGCTTTATCCCGGCCATCCGAACTTGTTGGAGGCGCACTTCGATGTTCCAGGCCAACTCCAATATTGGGCAGGAAAACCGATGCTGGGGCGCGAAGGCGCTAACGTGGCTGTGCATTCGCCCGATGGCGATTGGTCAAGCGAGGGGTCTTACGGCGCGGAGGGATTCGTGTTTCAGGATCTGGCGCGGATCAAGAGCTTCGACGGGAAATTTCCCGTCATCGGTAGTTGGATGGTGGGCGACGCGGCATCGGGAGTGGGAATTCGCGAATCCTCCACGCCCATCACCACCAATAGCAGCCAATTCGTGCCTCATCTATTCGATCGGCTGAAAGCTGAATGCTGACAGCTTGATTCTAAATGAACGCGGTGGTCCTGATTCCGGAAACATCGAAACGCTTACGGCAGCGCAGATTCTTGCAGACCGCCTTATCATCGATCAAAACCATGTAGCTGACGGCTTTGGCGAAGCGCGCGCGGTCTCGCTCATCGGCTCGCGGAGGGAGCCGGTCGATCTTCCTTCGAACCAGCCAACGCAATTCGTAGGAATCGGCGGTGCGGCAGAAGGGACAATTGAGCGAGACCGCTTTGGTCGTTTCGGATTCGCGATAAAACTGGCGCTCCTCCATCTACGCCGCGACTCAGCGACCGGCTTGGCCGGCGCCCACTGTCACTGTCACATCGCGGGACGCGAACAGTTGCCCGTCGTTGGCGGTCACACGAAGCACGTAAACGCCGGGAGCGCTGAAACCCACGCGGGTGGTCATCGTGACCGGCTCGCCATAAACTACGGCGCTCGCATCCGGATCGAAGGTAACCTTACCCGGTCCGCGGTACTGAATCCATTTGAGCTGCACCCCGCGCGGGCGCTTAGGCTGCGAATCGCGGTCGGGATTGGATGGAGCGCGCCGGTACGGCTTGGGCAGTCCGTCGTCAGTCGCGGTGGCGGTGAGCATCGCTTTTTCCGAAAGCGTAACGGCGACCTCCGTCTTGGTCGTCACGGTGGGAGGCTTGTTGTTCGGGTCCGGGACACCGCCGCCCATGTTTTCGACTATCACGTCCGGGCTGAGCTCCCATTCCGGTTCCAGCCAGCCTTTCGCCTGATTGGTTTTTCCGTGCGAGGTCAGGGTCCACACCACTTTCTTCTTCTTGTCCCAATCCGCGGGCACTACTACACGGAATAGGAACCGCTGCCGCCTCGGATAGAAATGCGTCGGCTGGCCGCGGTCGCCGTACATTTCATCGCCGATGCTGATGGTATTCGCGGCCCCGATCGGAATGTCGACTTCTTCCTCGTAATTCCGGTTGAGATATCCGAAGACCATGCTGAAGGTCCCGTCGGGATTGTGTTCCCAGCCTTCGAATACCGGCGCCACGTCTTGGCCGACGGCATATTG
Source organism: Bryobacteraceae bacterium (assembly GCA_036521975.1). Taxonomy (GTDB): domain Bacteria; phylum Acidobacteriota; class Terriglobia; order Bryobacterales; family Bryobacteraceae; genus Palsa-187. Next base: position 10,084 of record DATDGT010000089.1, on the reverse strand, counting down.
CACCTGCGCACTCGCGGACACGGCCGCCAGCAGCGCGGCAAAAACGCAGCCTCGCGTTCTCTTCTTCGCATCGCGCACCACGGAGCGGGCCGCTCCCTTGCGGTCGCGGCTCAGAATCGGATGTTTGCGGCACATACGCCTGTGCGCTACTCCGATTTGGGCGCGCTCTGCTTCGTCTTTCGCGCCGCCACCTGCTGCTTGAATTCTTCTTCGGAGAGATTGTAATAGCTGATCCAGGCGCCGCCCATTTCGTCGACGGTCCGCTGCCCATAGGTGATCAGGTTGTCGGGATCCGGATTAAATTTATTTCCCGGTGAGTTGTCGTACCAGGAGATCATATGGAGAATCGTTCCGGCGGGAAGCAGCGGCTGCTCATCGTCGGCGTAAAGGTACACAAGATGCCAGGCGAACTGGTATCGGCTGACGCAGCTCAGCGTTTCCACTTTGTGCCCGCCCGGATAAATGGCTTCCATGCACGAGGCTTTTCCACGATTGTGCAGGTGAGGCTGGAAGGAAATGAGCCGCGCAGGCTTGGCCAACGTCTGATAAGCGTCGAAGCGGACATTGTCGGTGTTGGGAGGGATATCCAGATCCTTCGGATCGCCGACTTTTTCGGTCGTCTCAAGATACTTCGGCGTATAGCCCTTCGGATAAAGCTTCAGGCCGAGCGCCACGTTGGCCAGCGTGTCCTCTCCGACGGCATGAAGGTGAAGGTTGAAATTGATCTTCGTTCCCGCCTTGATCAAGCGTCCCGCGCCCTCCGGAAACACGTCGGCGTTCTTTCCGAGCGCATATTCGTTCAGGAACGTCCCCTGCACGTTGTCGCCGTCGTCGGCATCGTCGTCGTTCTTCATCGAAGTGGTGACGTGGTGAACCGCGCGGAAGCCTTTCAGCGGCTTGACTTCGACAGCCTGAATATATCGATCTTCGGTCAAGCCCGAATCCACCAGCACATCCACCCACCGGTCCGCCGCCTGAGCCTTCACCAACATATCCTTGGGGAGCTGCACGATCAGATCCGGCTGCCCCAAGTGCCACTGGGAGTTGTCGTCGAACTGGCGGGCGCGAGGTATGTCGGCGGGATTGCCTTGAGGCGCTCCTCCATCCACCCAATTCACGATGGTCGCGATCTCCGCGTCGGATAGCGAAACGTCATTCTTGAAATGCCGCACGCCGATATTCTTGTCGATGTACCACGGCGGCATCTCGCGCGCCACCACCTTGAGCTTGATCGACTTGGCCCACGGCCGGGCCTCTTCGTAAGTAAGCAGAGACATGGGAGCGAATGTCCCCGCCCGGTGGCAGACCTGGCAATGATTCTCCAAAATGGGCGCCACGTCTTTGGTAAACGTCGCTTGCGTCTGGCCTTGAGCGAGCGCCGCGGCGGCGGCGAGGGAGCCGTAAAGAATTACCCGCATCATGTCCTCCTAGGCTTGATGCTAGACTCCTCGATGCGCGCTGTCAAGCTCCCCAGATTGCCCAGATTCGGGCGCGGCCCCTTTAGGAGGCGCGGATGCGCGATCGAGGCGGCGGCGCTCAATTTGACGCTCGATGGCGGGCCTTGAAAAAACGAATCGTCCATGGCCGGGTGCCGTTCACCCACGAGGATGAAAATGGCCGCGCATAGGGCGCCGAGTCCACGCGCGAGCAGGCCGCGCAACGCCCTGATTCCAAAGAGGCGCGTTTTCGTTTTCGTAGGAAGCCGGGAGGCTGGGATTCGGGCGGGAAATCGTCGGCGGGGTTGTAGTCTCCGCCTTCGGTTTGCGCGAGTTGGACCAATAACATGGCTTCTTCTTCCGCTTGGGCGATGGGCCGCGACCAAGCGTTTATCCCGGAGAAGTGGCGACAACGTCCCACATTCCCTTCATCTATGCCGAATCAGCGCGTTCTTCCGCTCCTTGGTGTCACGCCACGATGTAAGCCTGGACGCGCGAGTAAGCGAACGAGCGATCCTGCGCGAGAAGCGAGCGGCTGGTGTCTTCTTGAAGCTGGATTTTTGCTTTGAGAGGTACCGGCACCTCCCGCGGAATTATCAGATTTCGAAAACAGATCCTTGCGTGAGACTGTGCCGTCCGGGCTACCTGTACAAACGTACGAGCTGTGTCCTCGATATTCATCAGCTCGCAGATGTTCGAGAGGCTGAAGGCGTTTATAGAACCATCCGGGCGCCCCGCCAGCCAGATCTTGAGATCCGCGGTGACGATCTCGATCCGGTCGAGCCGCTCCCGGACCAACGACAGGTTTTCTTTTCGCAGCCAGTCCGGAGCCGCATTTGGATCCGTGTACCTTCCCAGCAGATACTGCGCGATGAAGTAGTTCGTGGCGAGGGGAATCTCGCGGAGCGCTCGCCTGGCACGTTCGAGAAAACTTTGCGCAAACGACGAAGAGCCGTCGTCGAACCGGAAATAGTCCGCCGACAGCCCCCGCCTGGCCAGCACACGCTTATTGAACAACAAGTGAAAGAGCATCCGCCATTGCGCCGTGTTCCAGACCCGGTCGAAATAATCCTGCTGCTCTTCTAGTGATTCGCAGCGAAAAAGGCCGTCGATGCGCTTGCGCCCCTGCGTCAGGTGCAGCAAACCGCGAAAGTAGCGAAGGAACTTTTCATACCGGCCCTGATAAACAATTCCGGATCGGACTGCCGCGGGACGGCTGCGCCAATACGCCAAAGCCGGCGGGCTAAGCTCGGCCGAAAGTGATTCGAAGACGTCCCAGCGTATTGCCGACGGGTTCAGTCCGAGAAATGCGTGGAGATCATCGAAGTCCAGACGCCGGATCGCCGCTCGCTTCAACTCCAGCAAATGCGATTGACAAGGATTGATGTCGACCGCAGAAATGCGCCCCGGATCTTCGAGCAGCAGACTGAACGTATTGCATCCACCGGAGCCGATGGTGACAAGCGCGCCTCCCGGCCGGAGCTGAAGAGCCTTTCGGTCCGACTCGGGGTCTTCCCAACTCATTCCGAAAAGCAACTCCGGGAGTTCGACCTGACCCGGTGGTTCTGCGCTCATCGGTGAAGTTCCTGTGCCATTGGCGGAACGCTCACCAGTCCCTCCCGGTTGAACAGCGGAGGGAGCCCAATTCCGTGGCCATCGGCGATCCTCCAGATTTCGTCGACGCGCGCGGGCGTAATCGAGCCCCTGCCCACGGAGAACGGCTCAAACCGTTTCTCCAACGCAAGCGCAATGCCCTCCAGCAGACAGGCATGAGCGACGTTGGGAAGCGGATAAGGATAAATCACGCCCAGCAGATCGGGGTCGAGTCGTATTCCGGCCGAAGCCTGCGCGTGACCGCCGAAGAACACGGCGCCCCCCTGCGGTGCGCAACCGGGTGGGAAATTCTTTGGGTAGCCCGCATCGCAGACGATTGCGCCCGGCGGAAGCGCCTGCAGCATCTCGATCGGCCGGGTCGCGCTCGCCGCGCAGATGACGACGTCAGCCTTGGGAGCGAGTTTCAACAGATCCGTGCCCGCTTCGACAGGGATTCTCAAGCCCGAAAACTCGGAAGCGAACCGGCGCAGGCGATCCGGATTTCTGGCGCAGAGCAGCAGTCTCCTTACCTTGGGCGCGAGGCAGCGGGCGCAGCCGGAACCCACATCGCCACTCGCCCCCACAATCAGGACGTTCGATTCGCTCAACTCTCGCCCGCCCAGATCGAGGGCGCGCTCGATCCCGCGAACGATGAGTGCGACGGTGAGTGTATTGCCTGTTGTGAATGCGGTTTCCGGATGCTGCGGGAGTATGTCCATTTTTCCCTCCAGCAGGATAGAACTGAAGCCCCCAAGAGAAACGATGCGCGCGCGTTCGCGAATCGCATATGCGGCGGCTTGCCGGACGCGGGCCAGATTTTCCCGCAGAAACGTGCCTTCCAGACGATCAGGGGGGATGAAGCAATCGATGCAAAGGCCATGAACCCTGTGCCCTTTGGCCGATTCCACTGAGACCCGGCAGAGGGCGCGCGGAGGTATCCAGGGAATGATTTCGCGGACATCTTCGAAGGGGATCGGGGGCCGATCCGGGCCACGAAGCGCCGATATGACCGCGGCCGCGCCACTCCAGGTTTCGGAATGAACAATCAGCGCGAAATCGAGCATATCCTTACTCTTAACGCGTCCTTACACTTAACGCGCACAACGCATTCGCTGTGCGCTTGCGGATCAAATTCTTAACGCGCACAACGCATTCGCTGTGCGCTAAAGCGGCAGTTGCGCCACCCAGCCAAGACTCAACTCGCCGGGCACACCGATTTCATCGAGCGTTTGCAGGTAGCGCCGCAAGGATGCCCCGCGAACGTCGCTGAGACGAAGGCCAACCCGCCGCAACGACGCCTTGACACAGTTGCCTTTGCAGAGGCCGCAGTAGCCGCTCGGGTCTTCGCGCGCAATCATCTCCGCCAGAGCTGGCATCACCTGCCCGTGCACGCGGTACACGCTGGCATCGAAACCGCCCGGATCGCGCGCGCGCTCGGCCTGCAACATTTCAATCGCGTGGGCGACGTGTTCGGCTTCTTCCGCGGCAATACGGCCGAACGTGGACCCGAGCCTGCCCGGCGCCGCGGCCGCCGCTACCTGGTAACTGGCGACGGCGAAGGACTCCAGCATCACCTCCTGCGCGAGGATGCAATCGACCAGGTCGGCCGCCTGAGCCCGTGCCAGAAATGCCGAGCGGATTCGCTTCCAATATTGCGCCTGGAGATTCACGGTGACTTCGATGCCAAGATCCCGGCCGGCGGCGCTGAACATGGCGGCGTGGGCCCTTTCCCCGGCAGCGTGTTCCAGCGCCTCGGCTTTCTCGCCGACGTCATCATAGAGCTCCGCGAGCGCCTCATAGTTCAAGGCGCCGACCAGCTCTCCGGTCACGGCCTGGGCCAGTACGTCTCCCCAGACCTGAGCGTCTTCCACCGAGCAACATTCGTGCATCGAAAAAGGATTCAAGTGTGTTTCTCCATTTGCCGTCGCCGGTCAGACCAGAGCGTAGTCCTCGAACGGAATGCCTTGCGTAAGCTCTTTCAGACGTCCGGAGCTCCCCAGGCTCGTGACAAAAGCCAGGGACGTAAACGTGAATCGAGGAATTCCACGGACCAGGCTTCGAAGTGGGTCGTGCTCGTGCAACCCCACGGCCAGACACGTAAATCGGCGGCGCAGGGTTTCCACGCGCGCCCGCCGCAGCAGAGCTGCGAGCGCCGCCTGGTGGCCCGCATCGCACGCGGCATGACGCACACTGAGAAGCCGCAAGGCGTCGCCGAACTTTGGAACGATGAAACCGCGGAGTGGCGGAACAACGAAGCCGGGGAGCGGCGCCGTGCCGAACCGCAGCAGCGCCAGTGAGCCTTTCATGACGGCAGGCGCGTCGAGCAGCACGTTCCGTTTCATTGGCCCCATGTCGGATACGGTGAGGGTCGCCACGATCTGCCGGCCGTGACGCGCCACGAATGTTCCTCCGGCAGAAAGTGTATCGGCAATCTCAATATCCGCCAGTTGCGGCGCGAATTGCCGCGAACGGTGAAAGCGATCGAGAAGCGCAGCGATGGCCGCCAGGTCCGCGGGTTGAGCGGTCTCGATGCGGTAATGCTTCGAACGGCCCTGGAAGGGCGTGGGCAGGAGCTGGTCCACCAGGAACCGTCCGAGGGTAGTCCAACGCGGGAGGCCGAGCCTGCCTTCGAAGAGCGGCATCGCGCGCCGATTGCCTTCCGCCGCCACGCTGACGCAGACATCTATGCCGTTGGCTCTTAGATCCGCCTCGAGTGCCTGGATCACCCGCACGGCGACACGGCTGCCGGAGAATTTCGGGTGCACCTTCATATCGCCTACGTAAGCGATCGTTTCGGGAACGGCGCCAACGTATACGGTCCGCAACGCCGCGGAGATACAGCCAACCACTTCGCGTCCGCGCGCCGCCATGAAGACTCTGCTGGCACCACGGAGACGAAGCAGCGCGAAAAAATCGGGATCGCGGTCGATGCGCAGCGAGATCGTTCCATCCATCGGCGTGGCCCGCGTCAGAGCCAGCAGAGCTTCGTTGTCCGTCTCGCTGGCTTCGCGGATTTCGATACGCTCGCGAAGGAATGCGGGAGCGCTGGCGGTGTCCATCAGGAAAGCACCCGCGCCGCGACGCCAGCCGGGCTCGCGAGCCAGAACCGGAAGCGCGATAGTGTCCTTTTACCGGTCTCAAACGTTTTGTTCATGCAACTCACGCGGCGGAGGCAGCGGACCGGACGCCTGAAAGAGCGGAGGCCAGGCTTTCTCCAACGGCTCCGGTGGACGCCACTGGTCGAGCCAGGTGGCCAGAAAGCCGCGCGCCGGCGGCTCGGCTGCAATCTGCGGCAGGTAGATCCAGGGAACGCCCGCCGCCACGTGATGGGTCAAATGATAGTTGAAATTCAGATAGAGCAGTTGAATCGGCTGCCAGAGATGGAGGTCGACCGCGCCGAGGACAACATGGCGGGGCGTGCGCACGTGGTAGATGTACTGCTGGCTCGCCCAACCAAACGCGAAAGCCGCATAGCACACGGCGAGATGTGGGAGCCTGAAGTGGAAAAGCAGCCAGGCGGCCGTCCAGATGGCCGTAGTAACCAGCGCGTCTCGCCGAACTCGTCCGGGACTCACGCTGTTGAAGAGCTGCAGATATCGCGATGCGACACCCGCGTTCCCCCCAGGCGCCGGCATCCGAATCGACCTTCCGGGCCACAGCGCGAGCCCGAGGACCGTCGGCGGCGTCAGTACCCAGAACAGCCCGCACAGGAGCAAATAGTAAGTCACGCGTTTCAGCCATGGTGTCTCGGTCGGCAGAATGTAGTCTTCCAGCTCCGCGTCGGAACGATTCCGCTGATGATGAATTAGGTGCGCGATCGCAAACAAGTGATAGCTGCCGGGAAATAACGAGTAGAGGCAGATCCCCAACCCCTCATTGATGCTCGGGCTGGGGTGGAGCTTGCCGTGCGCCGCCTCATGCGCCAAACCGAAACCGAGCTGCATCACGAAACTGAAGGCAAGAGCAAAAAGCAGTGTCTCCCAAAGGCGGTACGAATGAGACGCCGCGCTCAGCAGAGTAAAGGCAGCCGCGATCGCCCCGGCCGCTAGAACAATGTTCAGCCGGCTCGGGATGGGGAACCGATCCGAGTCGGCCTGCCGAATGAAACGGCCCTGCCGCACGGCCTCACCGCAGTTGCGCGGATCGAGCGGCGCTCCCTTTTCCTTCACCATTGCCGAGTAAGGCGAATGGGAGGATTATACCCCGAACCAAGCATTCTCCTCAAGCCGACCAGGGATCGACCCGGGATCGCTGGGATCGTTGTACGACGTGGCATGGGATCCGGCCGTGTTTCGACTCCTCTGGATTGCTTTGGCGACGGCGCAACTCTGGGGCGCTGACCCGCGCCTCGGTACCCGGAAGCTAGTGTCGGCGCAGTCCGTCCTGATAGGCACGACAATCCGGTGCGTCGAATCGACATACAAACGAGGAGACCAAGTTGTCGAAAAGGACCGATGGGTGGTTTCCGCCGACGGATTACAGATGACGGTAACGACGACGGGTATGCCGGTGGATGGAGAGTCGCTAAAGGAAGACCTCACATACCGCAAACAATGAACCCGACTCTGCTACGCCTCGTAACAAAGCACACCAACACCGCCGAATCCCGTTCGCGTTGGCCTGACTGCAATACCTGAAGTGCGGTCTGGAATCTCCGTTCGCGGTGGCAGAAAGGGAATCTTCCTGCCCTCTCTTCCTCAGTCCAGAGAAATGCGGCTCTTATTTTGAGCGAGCCACTGGTCGAGACTCTGCAGCTCCGGATTCAGCGAACGGCTAAAGTCCAAACTGCGCGCGGCGGCGAATTCCTTCTCGCAATCATGATAGAACTGGAACATATTGCCCAGATCTTCCGCGCCCGGAAAACCGAAGCCGCGATACACATCGAACGCGACGGGGTTAAACGCGACATCTTGCCCGAACGCTTTGGCGAACGAGGCGGCCATCTCTTTGCCGGTGGGTTGCTCGCCGGCGATTCCGACGGTCTTGCCGATGAAGTCGCCACCTCTCTTGAAAATGCCGTAAGCGCATTTGCCGATGTCCTCGGCGGCAATGCTGGGCATTTTCGCGTCGCCGATGGGCAGCGTGAGCGTCAGCTTGCCGTCCGCGCCCTTCTTCGGGCCCATGCCGAAATTGATGAAGTTGTCCCAATAGAAGGAAGTCAGCAGAAACGTCACGGGAAGTCCAAGATCGGAGAAGAAGTGGTTGGATTCGCCCTTGGAATCGAAGTGCGGGCACTTGTATTTGCCCTGCAGCGTGGGCATGCGGTTATCGCTCAGCGGGATGGACTCGCGGACATCTTCCAAGGTGGACCAGATGACGTGCTTGAGTCCGGCGTCCTTAGCGGCCTTGGCCATGGCCTGGGCTTCAGCTTGTTCCTTCTCGGGCGAAAAATGCGCCCAAAAGAAAGTGACGCAGTACGCTCCGTGCGCGCCTTCGTACGCCTTCCTTATGCTCGCGGGATCGTCGATGTCGGTGTGCACGACTTCCGCGCCAAGCGCCGCGAGCGCCTTGGCTTTGTCCGAGTTGGGGTCTCTGGTCAGCGCTCGAGCGGTGAATTCTCCTTTCGAGTCTCGCTGAATCGCGCGCACCAAACCTCCGCCCTGCGAGCCGGTGGCGCCCATTACGGCAATGATCTTTTTGCTCATTATATTCTCCTGGGGTAAACTTTTGAGTATACACAAAACCCAACCCTGCAGGGCGGATAGAATTGACGGCGGCTAGAATTGCCCATTGCGAGATGCCGGGATGGATTTCACTCCACGCGCTCGATCCACAGACTGCCTCCCGTCAACGTCGGCCAGGCCGACGAATGCCTTTGAGCGAGGGGCAGCGCATTCCTCAACCGCTCCCCGTGGAAGCGCTCGAGAAACGAGGGAAAGAGCGAGATCGAGAAGTCGCGATTATGCGATAGGAACGCCTTGAGTACGTAGAGTTCGTTCCACGCCCAACGGCGATACACCCATTCCCGCGGATATTCGAATGGGTAGAAGACGTCGTGGAAATGAATATGCACGCCCGGCGCTAAGGCCGGAACGACCTCGAACAGGATCATGTTCACGTCGCTGCCGACCTTCGATACATGCGACGAGTCGACGAATAAGATGTCCCCCGGCGATAGCTCGCGAAAACAATCTACATCGATATCTTGTAAAGGTTTGGGAATCACCCGAATCTTATCTCCGCCGGCGGGGCCCATAAGGCTATAGAGCCGCTCCGGGTAAGGCTCGATGAACGTGCAGCGAATTCCGGAATCGAAAAACAGGTCGTTGGTGTCGAGCAAAACGGATGAAGAAAACCCGCTCCCAATCTCAATGACTCGCTTCGGCTTCAAGTGCCGGAGCATGCAATAGTAAATGGTCGCATCGCAGAAACCGAAGAAATCGTTCGCGAAATAATAGCGGCGATGGGGCGTCTTTTCTTCGGTGAAAGGCTGCTCCGCGTAATACGCCTTCAGGCGATCGAGAAGCTCTAGTTGGGCTTCTTCGTTTAAATCGATTCCCGGTATCTCCCTGGCCGCCTCGCGCCGCCAGATATCGTTTTCCCTCGCCTTTACTTCCCGGAGATCGGGGATGGGGGAATAGAAATGGCCGGGCGGGTGAGGGATCGATCGAAAGCGCATGCACGTACGGAATTGCGATCCCATGGAAGACAGTCTTACCACTGCCTTCTTCGCAGCCGCCTTGAGCATTGAGGCCATCCGGCCCTCGTCTTGAGCCTATGCAGCGAATTCCTCGGGCTCCATGGCCCTTTGAATTGGCCCGCATTTGCGCTGCTTTTGAGGTTTGTGCAGCGCGTCCAATTATCGCACAGAGTTAGATCGCCTTCCTCAGGAGAATTATCCAATACAAGATGATCATGAAACGGGACCGGTTTCCAATACAAGATGATCATGAAATGAGGGTGGGCGGGCCGGGCGTTCTGCGGCCGGATGCAGATACGCATGCAGAACAGCGAGAGCCTGACGCGCCAACAGATCAGCGATTTTTTAAAGGCCAGCGAGGGGATCGTCTTCAGCGGGGCAAACCAGGGGGAAGTGTACGCCTGGGTGGAGCGGG
>DATDGT010000088.1:0-32130 GCA_036521975.1 Bryobacteraceae bacterium | reverse complement strand
GCGCGCCTTATGCGGATGTCACCCAGGTGACGGCCGCGGGCGGTGTAGCTCCCTACACTTACGGGATCGTCGTCACCCCCCCGTTGGGTGGTTCGGCCAGCGACATCACGGTTGACAGTAGCGGAAACGTAACCGTTAACTGAAGGCGGATTATGAAATAGGAACGACAATTCGATAACAGTTATTTGTGCGGCCGGACTTACGCACCCCACGCCCTCAGGACGGTCTAGAACGGATTCACCATCATATGGTGCAGACTTTGGGTTGCGATTGGCCGGTGAATGGAGCGCGAGTTCACGTCCAAGATTTTTTGCCACTGCTCGCGAGGCCAGGGTTCAGCTCGGCGGTGAATGCCCGGTCGCCCGCACCTGAGATATTTGTAAGAAAATCGACACTTACATGTCCAATGTTTTCGACAACATTGACCTGGCGTTCCCGCCGGCGTTGAAGCAGACGCTCGGTCTGGCAGACCGGACCGATTTCTGCATGCTATTTCAATCTGCGCGGCTTCCGAGGGAATGGATGGGTCCCAGTCCCAAGTCGCCGCAGGGACGCAGAGGCTCAATTTCCTTTTTGCCGACCAAAGGGACAATGATCCGCTGAGCCGACGCTCTCGTCAGCTAAACTTAATGGAACCAGAATTGGAGCGGCCCTTTGCAAGATCGAATATGCGCGCTCGAAGCCGCCAACGATGAGGCGCTGCGACAGAACCAACAGAAGCCGGCGACAGAGATTGAGGCCGTAACGCGACTTCAGAGCGTCGCAACGCAATTGATAAGTACGCGTGGCACGGCTGAGCTGTACGAAATCCTCGATTCAGTAAAGGCTATCCTGCATGCGGATTTCGCGAGCATCCAGATGTTCTGTCCCGAGCGTGGGACCCACGGAGTACTTCGATTGCTGGCCCACCGTGGGTTCAGTGAGGAAGCTGCCAAGCGTTGGGAATGGGTCTGCCTGACCACACAGACCACCTGTGGCGAGGCTTTGCGTACTCGTCAGAGGGTCGTCTTCCCTTATATCCGGCGTTGTGACTTCATAGCCGGAAGCGAGGAACTGCAAGCATATCTGAGCGCGGGAATCAAAGCCGTGCAGACCACGCCTCTTGTTTCGCGCTCAGGTGCGTTGGTGGGGATGGTCTCCACACACTGGCGCGAGCCTCGCGAATCGGCCGCACGCGAGCTGCGCGCATTGGACGTTTTAGCAAGAATGGCAGCGGATTTGATCGAGCGTTCGAAGGTGGAGGAGGCGCTGGCGGAGAATCAACAGCATCTTGTTACCGGCCGCTTGACCGGCGAAGTCAGCGTTACACCCGTAATTGACGATAAAGGGACGTGTACTCATCTGGTCGGGTCGTTTCACGACATCACCGAGCGCAAGCGGGCCGAAGTAGCGCAGTGCGAAAGTGAGGCACGGCTTGCCGAGCATGCTGCCGATCGCAAAGAGGCCGAGCAGCGGTTTCATTCATTACTGGAAGCCGCGCCGGATGCGATCGTGGTAGTCGATCGGGAGGGCAAGATCGTCCTGACCAACACGCAGGCGGAGAGGCTGTTCGGCTATAAGCGTGACGAATTGTACGGGAAAAGCGCTGAGATTCTAATGCCGGAGCGATTCCGAGCCAATCATTCCGCGCTAATGAGGAATTTTTTCCAAGAGCCGAAGGTGCGGGAAATGGGTGCGGGGCTGGAACTGTATGGCCGTCACAAAGACGGCCGAGAGTTTCCGGTAGAAGTCAGCTTGAGTCCCCTTGAGACGGAGAAAGGAATGCTGGCTATTAGCGCGATCCGCGACGTCACCGAGCGCAAACGGGCTGAAACCGAGCTTCGTGACAGCGAAGAGCGCCTTGCGCTGGCACAGGACGCGGCACAGATTGGAGTGTGGGACAGCGATCTGAAAACGAACGTGATCACCATTTGCGGCCATTTCGCTCGCCTCCACGGACTCTCGCCTGATCGCAGCACAATTACTCGTCAGGAGTGGTCCAGTCTGGTTCACCCGGATGACAGGGAAAGGGTTGACGCGCTTAGACGGGAGGCTCGGGAACGGACCCATACGTTCGATGCCGAGTTCCGCGTCCTATGGCCTGAGGGCAGTACACACTGGGTTCACGCGAAAGGCATGGTGTTGATTGACGACTCCGGACAGCCGCGCCGCACGACGGGTGTCTTTTGGGATATTACCGACCGCAAGCGGGCAGAAGCCAAGTTAGCCGAGAGCGAAGAGCGTTTCCGAAGAGTGTTCGAAGAAGGGCCTCTCGGTGTCGCACTGGTGGCGAGGGATCATCGATTTCTCAAAGTCAACAATGCACTCTGTCAAATGCTGGGCTATCCGGAGGAGGAGCTCCTTCAGAAGACGTTCGCCGATATTACGCACCCGGATGACGTACGGACGGACGTGGAGCGTGTTGAGCGGCTTTTCAGAGGCGAGATACCCTTCTACCGAATTCAAATGCGGTATGTAAAAAAGACCCGTGAGATCATCTGGATCAATCTAACTGCGTCCCTTCTTCGTGATCGCGAAAGCAACTCCCTCCAGCGACTCACCATGGTCGAGGACGTTACAGATATCAAGCGTAGTCAGGAAGCGGCGATCTTAAACCAGAAACTAGAGAGCGTGGGAACGCTGGCGGGCGGCATTGCTCACGATTTCAACAACCTTCTTGGTGCGGTACTGGCACAAGCCGAGCTGGCTCAAGCGGAGCTTGCCGAGGGGTTCAGCCCCGAAGTAGAGCTGAAGACGATTCGCGACGCCGCGATACGGGGTTCGGAAATCGTTCGCGAGCTGATGATCTATGCCGGTAAGGAAAGCAAGGGTCTTGAGCTGGTCGATGTGTCAGAAGCCATTGAGCAAATGCTGGAGTTGCTGAAGGTCTCGGTTTCGAAACGTGCAACATTGAAGATTGATCTTGGTCACAACCTTCCCTCCATACGGGCCACTGCCGCGCAAATCTCGCAGCTTGTGATGAACCTTGCTACCAACGCGTCCGAGGCCTTAGGAGATCGGGATGGCGTGATCCGCATCACCACCCGGCGTGTGATGGCCGGGCACGGTTCCCCGGAAATGCAGGGTATGGCAAAGGGCGAATATGTCCAAATTGAGGTCTCCGATACGGGCTGCGGTATTCCGCCGGAAACGCAGGCAAGGATTTTCGATCCGTTTTTCAGCACTAAGGCCGGAGTTCGCGGCCTCGGGCTGGCAGTGGTGCACGGGATTGTTAAGGACCTCAGCGGCGCAATTCATTTAGTGAGCGAACCGGGTCACGGCACGACCTTTCAGATATTGCTTCCATGTGCCGAAGCTCCGTCCGATCCAATACGTGAAGTGAACCTTGACATCGGCCAGCCAGCCCCACCGTCTCAGGCAGCCACCGTATTGGTTGTGGAAGATGAAGACGCGCTGCGGCAAGCTGTGTCGAAGATGCTCAGTAAAGCCGGCTTTTCTGTTATGGAGGCGCGGGATGGGTCGGCCGCGTTGGACGCGATTCGAGCGCAAAACAACCCTATTCACGTCCTTTTCCTGGACATCACTCTCCCTGGGGCTTCGGCCAGGGACGTATTACAAGAAGCTCGACGCTTGAGACCCGAGATGAGAGTTGTAGTGACGAGCGCGTATACAGAGGAGATTGCCGCTCGATCGTTGCAAAGCGCAATCGAGCACTTCATACGCAAACCTTATCGACTTAATGATCTCGTGCGGTTGATTGATTCGTCCATATCTTGAGCCGCTCGCCGCGAGGCATGGCCACAACTACCTGGCCGGGCGGCCGGTCAGAGCGAGTTTTCGGGCTCGGCGAGAGCCGATCTTCGTTCTTCCTGGGCCCTGTGCCGCTCGGCCGCCATGCGCAACATGGAGGTGAGCCGGCGTCCGCCGATCCAGGCGAAGCTCGCCAGGTAGAGGGCGCAGGCGGCGGCGAGCGCCAGCCAATAATTCGTCCTGAGGAGCGTGAAGAAAACCGCCGAGCTGAAGCCCAGCGAAATCAGAGGCGCGACAAGCTGCCGATGCACCGGGACTTCCACTATCAGGCGCTTCACCGAAACATACACCAGCGCGAAGTTGATCGTGTTGGCGATCAGGAGTGCCCAGGCCGCGCCGGTGCCGCTGTAGCGGGGGACCAGAATCAAGCCGAGGATGACGGCCGCCGCGGCGGAAAGCGACATGCACCACAATAGCCGCCCCTGCTGCTTATAGGCGATGAGAATGTAGCGATGATGGCCGCTCAGCATCGCCACCGGCAGCATCCACACCAACACCGCGAAGGAGTGCGAGGCGTTGCGGAAGCTCGGGCCGAACAGCGCGGAAAGCAGATCCGGCGCGACCGCCATCAGAAGTCCACCGGCCAACAATCCCGTCCAGGCGGTGAAGCGCACAGATTCGTCCATCAAGTCGAGCAGGTCGCGATGCGAGCGCAGGGCGCATCTTGAAATGGAGGGAAGCAGGTTGAAAAAATACAGCCAGACGAAAGTGTGCAGCGCCATCAGAGCGCGGTGCGAAGCGCCCCACCAGCCCAGCGTCATATCAGAAAAAATCAGGCCCAGCAAGACGGTGCAGAAATACCACATGAATCCCCAGGCCAAATCCGTCAGTCCGATGGGGGAAGACTCTTTCAAATGTCCTATCAGTTGCGGAATTCTCAGATCGGGCCAGGGCCAGGCCAGCCGCATCGGGCCCCGCGCGACGTAAGCGCAGAACAGCGCCGCGCCCGCCACCGAGGCGCATTCGAACACGCCGATATACCACAGAGGCGTGCCGTGGCGGAACGTCAGAAACACCAGCGCCGCGAAACCGGTCTGCCGCGCGATGGAAGCTAAAGCAACCCATCGCATTTGATCGTGCCCCTGAAAGAGCCACTGCAACAGGAAGGGCGCGCTCAACAAGCTGACACCGTACAACATCAGCAATTCTTTTAGTCTCACCGAGCGGTTCAGAAATAGAATCAGGATTCCCAATAGCGCCATCGAGCACAGAGAGAGAAACAAGCGCAATCCCGTGATTTCGTGCAATAATTGCGGGGCCCTTTCCGGGTGTCGAGCGATCTCCCGCGCACCATACGATCCCAATCCAAGATCCACTGGCAGCGTGAAAAACACCATCAGCGCCAGAGTGAATTCGATGAATCCGTAATCCACGGGACCGAGCGTTCGAGCCAGATAACTGAAGCTCGCAAAGGTGAGAAGCTTGGCCGTGAATTCGCCGGCCACGAGCAAGATGAGGTTGGCGGCGAGCTTTTTAGGCGCGGGCGCAGCCGGGGCGTTCTGAGGGCCGGCAGCCAGTTGCGCGCCTGGCGCGGTGGCCATCTAGGCTCTTTCGCCCTTGGTGTGCTGGGCGCCGCCCTGAATGCTGACCAGCCTCTCATGATCGGGCATTGGTGGCGGCGTGTACGGCTCCTTCTCGCCCTCGGCCAGCGCGGGAATCTTTTGCCAGATCTTCGCGCCCACCATCGTGCGGATAAGTTGATGCGGCTGATAGGTGATGCTGGGCCAGAGAAAGACTTCGTTGGTGCAGTAACACTGCTTGGAGGCGATGGCCGCTCGGAGCGATTGCGCCTCGGGAGATCCCCAGATCTCGAAAAAGCTCTTCTGACGGAGGTTCCCCAAAGGCTGATGGGATTCGCAGACGCTGACATCGCCGTTGGAATAGACCACCGCGCTCAGCACTCCGGCGCGGCAAGGGATCACTTGCTGTTTTTGCGTCGCGGTGCGCGATTTGGCCCATTGCAGCATCGGCTCGACCATCGATCCGTAGCGCCCGGTTTCGCGGGGCCCCCACAAGCGGCGGATGTATTCGTAAAGCCGCCGGTATTGCTCCAGACTTGGACCCTCCAGCGAGGGATTCTTCCGATCGCCGCGGATCAGCGCTAAATTGTGGTGGTCCATTTTCGGGCAACGGTCGAAGAGGTAGGAGGTCAACCGGCGGATCTCATCCATGTTCACATCGGTCGCCGTGGAGATGGAATGAACCCGCAGCCGCGGGTCGGTTTCTTGAAGCCGGGCGAGCGCATCGTAAGTCTGCATGGCCTTGTCGAAGGCGCCTGGCGAACCACGGAATTTATTGTGAAATTCGCCCACTCCATCCAGCGAAATCTCGGCCACGAATAAATCGAGGTCCTTTTCCTTGAGAGTTTCGGTTATGTGTTTGACCGTTCGATCGGTGAAATATCCGTTGGTGGGGACGTAAATCTGGCGGACTTTATTCTGGCGGATGAATTGGCGGCAAATCTCGCCGAACTCCGGGCGCAGGAAAGGCTCGCCGCCGGAGAGATTCAGATTTTCGATGCGTCCCAGCGAGCGCGATAGCGCGAAGATCTCCTCCTTGGAGAGATCGTCGCGGCGGTTCAGATTACGCCAATAGAAGCAATGCTCGCACTTTTGATTGCAGGTCGAATTGATGAAGAGGATCAGGAAGGGCGGGCTGGGCAGATCTTGATAGTTCTGCCAGGTGATGCGGGCGTGTCGGACCAGACGGTCGCCAAAGTTCATTGCGTTCCAGGTGAGCTGCGGATATAGTTTTCCCCAACAGGGGACAAGTTCGTGCTACGCACGCCCGCTGCCAACGAACTTAGTTCGCTAAGTCGCTGAAAAGGAATATGTTGGTGCCCCAGGCCGCGAAAAACGGCCAACGAACTGGCCCATACTCCTAAATAATGGCTCCGTTGAAGACGTGTCCGGGGGGCAGACTCTATTAGTCCGCGCGGGACTTGAGTCCCGCTGGGGGAGCGAGGCTGAAGCGCCACTGTTCGGAAGCGGCGCTGAAGCGCCACGCGGGCTGAAGCCCGCCCTCCAGGCGTGGCTTTGTCCTTCGTGGCCACTGGCTTAAAACCACCACCGCCGGTTCTTTTCAAGCTGGGAATTTGGATTATATTTTACTTGTTTACAGCAGCTTAGCAAGTGGTCAGGCGCGTGCTATGGTGTACATGAAAGGCATGGACATGAGAAGTGGATATCGAGGCTTTTTGGGCTTGGTAGCGGCTGGTGGTTTGGTGCTGGCGCAGGACGCTCCCCCTCCGCCTCCCGCGGCCAATGCTCAAGACGCGCAAGCAGCTCCGGCGCAGACCGCACCGCCGCCGGCTCCAGGGACGGATCAAGGGGGATGGCATCGCATTGGAGGAAGTGGCAGCGATCCCGCGCCGATTCCACAAAACGCGCCCCCGCCTCAGGCTGCCGCGCTCCCGCCCACCCTCACGCTTAAGCCCGGAACGTTCGTTGTCGTGCGCTTGAATCAGGTTCTCTCCTCGGACCACAACAAGCCCGGCGACGCTTTCACCGGAACCTTAGCGCAACCCTTGGTGGTGGACGGATTCGTAGTGGCGCAGCGAGGGCAGCTTATCTCGGGAACGGTCACCCAGGCGGAGAAAGCCCATCATGGGGAGAATGTGTCGCATCTGGGCGTGACGCTGGCGAATTTGACTTTGGCGGACGGTAGCCAACTTCCGGTTCAGTCTGAGTTGGTCACGCTAAGTGGTCCCGGCTGGACCGGCCGGGATACGGGAACCGTTGTGGGTACCGGAGTTTTGGGAACCGCCATCGGCGCAGTCGCGGGCGGCGGAGTAGGAGCGGCGATCGGCGCAGGTGCAGGCGTGACGGCAGCTCTGGCGGGTCTGCTGCTGACGCACGGCCATCCGACCATCATTACTCCGGAAGCGATATTGACTTTCCGCGTCAGCACCGCCGCGACGATCGTCACCGATCGCTCGCCGCAGTCGTTCGTTCCGTATCAACCCACGCAATATACCCAGGCGCAGCCGCAGTTAGTCCGACGGCCCTATCCGTATGCGACGCCCTACGCGGCTCCTTACGCAGCTCCATCTTACGGGTATCCGTATCCATACCCGTACCCGTATGGGGGCTACTACCCCGGGATCTATCTCGGGTTCGGCGGGTACCGGCGCTGGTAGTTACTGCGCGTGCTGCTGGCGCGTGCGCCAGAGGTCGATCAACAGCAGCGCGGCTCCGATGGTGATGGCGGAGTCGGCCGCGTTAAAAGCGGGGAATTCGTAAGAGCCGAAGAAGAATTGCAGAAAATCGGTCACGGTTCCGCCCAATAAACGATCCCAAACATTGCCCAGTGCGCCTGCGAAAACCAGCGCCAGGCCGATGCGCAATAAAGGCGTGTCGTGCAAGCCGCTCGAATGGGGACGCCATAGCATCACTCCGATCACGGCCATCACCGCCAGCGAGATTCCCACCAGAAATGCGCCCCGCCACCAGCCTGCCGAATCCGCAAGCATGCCGAACGCCGCGCCCGGATTTTCCGTGTGGACGATATTAAAGAATCGCGGAATGACGGGCGTCACGTCCCACGCGGTGTAGGAGGCTCGCACGTACATCTTGGTCAGGCGATCGATCACCACTACCGCGGCGATGATGGCGGCGGTTTCCCAGCGTCCTTTCATTCGTTCATTTCCTTGAGCGCGGCCGAGCAGTATTCGCACACGGTAGGATAATGCAAATCCTGGCCGACGGCGGTGGAATATTTCCAGCAGCGCTCGCATTTCGAGCCGTCGGCTTGTTCTACAATGACGCCCTCGGGCGAATCGATACTCACTTGCGAGACGATGAACACCCCGGGCAACTGGTCGCCATACTTCTCCAGGAGTTTAGATGCTTCCAAGCGCACCCGTGCTTCCAGCGAAGAACCGATGCGGCCGGACTGCCTGGCCTCTTCCAAAGCTTTCAGCACGCGAGCGCGAACCTCCATGAGCTCGTTCCATTCGGCCAACTTGGCAGAGTCGAGACCGGAAGCGACCTCTTCGGGTTCGGGAAAAAGCGCCAGATGCACGGTGTCCGGAGCGCCGGGCGGCTTCGGCGTATAGCCCCAAGCTTCTTCCGCGGTGAAAGCGAGCAATGGCGCCAGCATCCGGACCAGGGCGTAGTGGATGCGATAGAGAGCCGTCTGTCCGCTGCGGCGCGCCCGGCCATTGGTGGCGCCGGTGTAGAGGCGATCTTTCAAAATATCGAAATAGACGGCGCTCAAATCGGCGGCGGCGAAATCGTAGATGGCGCGATACACCTTGTGGAATTCGAACTCGTCATAGAAGGCGCGCGAGCGGCGGATCAGATCTTCGGTGCGCGATAAAATCCAGCGGTCGATATCCAGCATCCTTTCCAGGGGAACCGCGTCGCGCGAGGGATCGAAGTCGTGCAGATTGCCGAGCGCGTAGCGCAGCGTGTTGCGCAGCTTGCGATAAGCTTCCACCAGCCTCTCGACGATAGTCTCGGAAAAGCGGACGTCTTCGGTGAAGTCGACGGAAGCGGTCCAAAGGCGCAGCAGCTCCGCGCCGTATTTCCGAATGATCGTTTCCACTTCCTCGGCGCCCTTGGATTTGGAAAGCGCATGCCCTTCGCCGTCCAGCGTCCAACCGTTGGTGGCGGAGGCGCGATAGGGCGCGCCGCCTCTCAACGCCACGCCCACCAGCAGCGAGGAATGAAACCACCCGCGATACTGATCGCCGCCTTCCAGGTACATGTCTGCAGGCCAGGGAAGCGAGTTTTCTTCGGTTAGCACCGCGAGGTGGCTGGAGCCGGAGTCGAACCAGACGTCGAGGATATCGTTTTCCTTGCGAAACGCCGAACCGCCGCAATGCGAGCATTTCGCGCCCTCATAACCCCGCCCTGACGGGCGGGGCTGAATTCCGATGAGCTCCTCCGCGGATTTCGAGTACCAGATGTCGGCGGTGTGCTCGCGAATTTGCGCCACTACGCGCTCCAAAACTTTTCGGTCCGTTAGTGGCTCCTGGCAATGGTTGCAATAGAAGACAAGAATCGGCACGCCCCAGACGCGCTGGCGGGAAATGCACCAGTCCGGGCGGGTAGCGATCATGTTGGAGATGCGCTCCTCGCCCCAAGCCGGCTTCCATTTCACCCCTCGGATGGCCTCGAGCGCGCGGGCGCGAAGCCGGTCGTGCTCCATAGAGATGAACCATTGTTCCGTGGCGCGAAAGATGGTGGGATTATGGCAACGCCAGCAATGGGGATAGCTGTGGTCGATTTTTTGCGAAGCGAGCAGAGCGCCGGAATTCTTGAGGAGATCGATGACCACCGGGTTCCCCTCCCACACGGTTTTGCCGAGGAGAACGTCGGGCAAGGGGCCGTCGGCCCCCGAGGCTTGGAAGAAATGGCCAGATGCGTCCACCGGGCAATACGTCGCGATGCCGTTGGCTTGACCGATGATGTAATCTTCCTGCCCATGGCCGGGAGCGGTGTGGACCGCGCCTGTTCCCTGCTCCAGCGTGACGTGATCGCCGAGAATTCCGGGAGAATTCCGGTCGAGGAACGGATGGCGAAATACCGATCCGCGCAGCCGTGCCCCCGGAAATTCGGCGATGACGCGCGGATGCTCCCATCCGCATGCTTCCGCGGTTGCCGAAACCAAGTCTTTCGCGACGAGATATACGTCGCCGTCCACTTCCGCCGCGATATAGCTGAATTTCGGATGAAAAGCGATCGCCATATTGGCGGGAATGGTCCATGGGGTGGTGGTCCAGATCAGACCCCAAACGCGACGGCCCGCCAGCGCCGGATCGATGCCCGCGGGGTCGGAGGATAGTGCAAAGCGAACCCAAATGGAAGGGCTCGAGTGATTCTCGTACTCGACTTCGGCTTCGGCCAGGGCAGTGCGATCATGAATGCACCAATTCACCGGCTTCAGCCCCCTATAGACGTAGCCGCTGTCGAGAAAATCGACGAAAGCCTGTGCGATGACCGCTTCGTAAGAGGCGCTCATGGTGAGGTACGGGGCCTGCCAGCGACCCAGAACGCCCAAGCGGATGAAATCGCGGCGCTGAAGGTCGACATATTTTTGGGCGTACTTGCGGCAGGCGGCGCGGATCTGCGCCGGCGACAAACCGGCTTTCTTCGCGCCCAACTGCTCGTCGATTTTGATCTCGATGGGCAGCCCGTGGCAATCCCAACCGGGAACGTAAGGCGCGTCGAGCCCTTCCATCGTCTTCACCTTGACAATGAAATCCTTCAATAGCTTATTGAAGGCGTGGCCCAGGTGGATGTTTCCGTTGGCGTAAGGCGGGCCGTCGTGAAGGATATAGGTTCGCGCGCCTTTCCGGGACTGGCGGATGCGATCGTACAGCCCGTTTTCCTCCCAGGATTTGAGAAGCTTGGGTTCTAGCTGCGCCAGGTTGGCCTTCATGGGGAAGGCGGTTTGCGGCAGGTGGACCGTCTTTTTAAGATCGACTTTGGCGGCGGGCATTAAACCTTTTATGGTAATCCATGTGCCGGAATGCGCGCGGGAAGGTCTTCAGAATCAATAATCTGCGTACCAAAAATCAAAATCGTACTTTCTTGTTGACAGCGGATGAAGTTAGGATTAAGATCTTCTTTCGCGACAGCGATAGCGGTAAAAGGCTGGCACGCGGTCGCGAACGCCCGGCATGCAATGGCAGACGGGCGATAGGACGCGATTAGAGAAGGACTCCATGACGAGGAACGCTGTCCATGACATTTCAACTTGGTGAGAAGCTGATTTACCCGAATCACGGTGTAGCGACCGTGGAGAACATCAGCAGCCGTGCCTTCGCAGGGCAATTCGAACGCTACTACTTACTCCGGTTGACCTACAACTGTCTGACGGTGATGGTGCCGTTTTCGCACGTCGCCGAGTTGCGGCTGCGCAAAGTCACCCGCAACGGCGAAATGGCGCGCGTATTGAGTTTCCTGGCCGAAGGGCGCTGCAGGCGCTATCAGGACTGGAAAGACCGGTTCAAGGAAAACAGCGAAAGGATGCGGGACGGAAGCCTGCTGGCCGTGGCCGAAGTGCTGAAAAGCCTGCTGATTCTGCAATCGCAAAAGCCGCTGTCGTTCCGGGAAAAGAAGATGCTCGACCGCGCGCGGCACATGCTGATTACGGAGCTATCGACCTCGCGCGGGTTGAGCGAGATCCACGCAGCGACGCTGCTGGAGGAAGCCCTAGCGAAGGCGCACCTGCACTTACCGGAGCCGATTTAGCTCCTGGCCGCTGGCCCCTGAATGCAGCCCGCGACACGGGTGCCCTTACCGCAATACTGCGCGGCACTTGGAGAAGGTCGCGCATAACGACTCGCCGGGCGCGGCCACTTCTCCCAAGTTTCACATTCGTTTGACGCCGCGGCCGGCGGCCTGTGCGCTCCCCACTGGCTCGGCTGATGCGCAAGCTGAATCTGCCGGAGAACCTTAGGCCGCTTCCGGCGGCTTTTGCTTCATGCGCGATGCGCCGGCTCGCGTGCGGCTGGCTTCAGCCCGTGCGAGGCTTTAGCCTGTGAATTGATCGCGAAATATGATTTTTGGAAGCAGATGGAGGCAGAATGAACCAGATGAAACGTCACCGCGATCAATTGATAGCGGTAATGTACTCTTCATAACGAAGTGCTTTTCATGGCACAGGAGGCTGAAGCCCACGGGCCGCGAGAGCCGGTTTGCATTCGATCCGGCGCCGATTGACGACATCAAGAAATATCTGGATGACATCTCCACGCAGTGGGATGAGGCGTTGTCAAATCTCAAGTCGTTCGTGGAAGGGTAGGCCGAAATCGGAGCTTGGGCGATGCCTTGCTTGGGTAAGCATAAGCGCCAGTACCGTATCCACACCATTGTCGTGTTAAAGACGGCTATCCTGAAGAAGGACGCAACCGGATCGTGAACTTGCGCTATCACTTTTAGTTTGGAGGCCGACGATGTTACGACGAACTCTGCTCTCCCAGTTGGCGGCGTGCGCGCTGGCCGGGACGGCGTGGGCACAGACTCCGCAGACGACTCTGACGGTGACGGGCGACGTGGCCGCGCCTCTGACGCTGAAAGCCGAAGACCTGGCGGCGATGCCTCGCGAGAAGGTTTCGGTCTCGGAAGAGGATGGAACCAAGGTAGATTACGAGGGCGTGCCATTGCGCGAGATCCTCAAAAAGGCGGGAGCTCCGCTGGGTGGACAGTTGCGCGGCAAGGCGCTGGCGAGCTACGTATTAGCCAAGGCGCAGGACGGCTATCAAGTGGTATTCGCGATAGCCGAGTTCGACCCGGCGTTCGCCAACGAGCAGATCCTGGTGGCGGACAAGCGGGACGGCAAGCCGCTGTTCGAATATCAAGGGCCGTTCCGGATTGTGTGCCCGAATGACAAGGCGGGAGCGCGGTCGGTGCGCATGCTGCAGACGCTGCAGGTGGTGCGACTGGCGAAGTGAGAGCGTACAGGACGCGCCGTGGCGTTGTGCGTGTTTAACGAGGAGACGCATCGGTGAAGCTGCAAGTGATGGCGATTGTTTGCGGCTGCGCATGCCTGGCGCCGATCAGACTTGTGGTGTCCGCGGCGGAGCCGGAGTATCACTGGAACCTGCCCAAGGGTTTTCCGCAGCCGTACGTCCCGGCGGACAACCCGATGACCGCGGAGAAGGTCGAATTGGGGCGGTATTTGTTCTACGACACCCGCATGTCGGTAAACGGGACGCAATCCTGCGCTTCGTGCCATAAACAGGAGTTGGCATTTACGGACGGCCACGCGGTGGGAGTGGGCGCAACGGGCCAGTCCCATTCGCGGAGCGCGATGAGCCTGGTGAACGTAGCCTACAGCGCGGTGCTCACGTGGAGCAATCCGAACCTTAGGAGCCTGGAAGAGCAGGCTCTGACGCCAATGTTCGGAGACCATCCGGTGGAGCTAGGGCTGAAGCAGGGCGACGGATTCGTGCCGATGCTGCGCGGCGATGCGAAGTATCGGGACCTGTTTCGGTCGGCGTTTCCGGGGGATGCGGACCCGTTCACGATTCAGAACGTAACACGGGCGATTGCGAGCTTCGAGCGCAGCATTATTTCGGCTGGATCGCCGTATGACCGGTATCATTACGGCCGGGACGATAACGCAGTTTCGGAGGCGGCCAAGCAGGGCGAGAAGCTGTTCTTCAACCAGCATCTATCGTGCTTCCGGTGCCACGGAGGGTTCAACTTTAGCGACGCGACGAGGTCCGCGGCGAATCCGGAGCGGAGGGTGGAATTTCACAATACGGGTCTGTACAACGCGCCGGGGCTTCTGTCTTATCCGTCGCCGAATACCGGGATTTACGAATATACGAAGGCGCCCAGGGATGTGGGCAAGTTCAAGACTCCGACGCTGCGCGATATCGCGGTGACAGCTCCGTACATGCATGACGGGAGCATCGCGACGCTCGAGGGAGTGCTGGATCACTATGCGGCGGGTGGAAGGGCGCACGTCAATTCGAACCCCGACAATCCAAACAAAGACCCGCTAATCGGCGGGTTTGAAATTTCCGCGCAGGATAAGAAGAATTTGGTCGCGTTTCTAGAGACGCTGACCGATGATGCCCTGCTACACGATGCGCGGTATGGGAATCCGTGGGCGGCGGGGAGTCACTGAGGGTTAGAGGCTTACACAAAAGGAAGGACATCCACATGACGACAGCACCTTATATCAATGGACAGACGATTGAAGTTGAACCGACCACCATGACGCCGGTGGTTAACCCCGCAAATGGCAAAATTTTTTCGCAAGTCTTCATGGCACGGCCGGAGCACATGACACGCGCCATCGACGCCGCATATGCGGTCAAGGACGTTTGGGGCAATACTCTGCCGTCCGAGCGGGAACTGATCCTGATTCGCGCGGCGGACGTTCTGGAATCGATGCGCCAGGAGGTCGTCGACCTGCTGATCGAGGAAGGCGGCGCTACTTTTGGAAAGTCCCAGTTCGAAGTGACCTTCGTAGTGGGAGTGCTCCGATCCGCGGCCGGCGAGTGCCGCCGCATCATGGGACAAACGATTCCTTGCGACATTCCGGGACGCATCTCGATGGCGATACGGCGGCCGCTTGGGGTGGTCGGGGGCATTGCTCCCTTCAACTTCCCCTTGATCCTGGCGACGAAGAAAGTCGCTTTTGCGCTTGCCGCGGGCAACACCTTTGTGCTCAAACCTTCGGAGGAGACCTCGCTGATCGGGCTGAAGATCGCCGAGATCTTCGACAAAGCCGGTTTGCCGCCGGGAGTGCTCAATGTCGTGACAGGCGACGGTCCAACGCTCGGAGAAGCCCTGTACAGCGATCCTCGCGTAAAGGCCATCTTGTTCACCGGTTCCACGGCCGTCGGCCGCCAGATCGGCATTGAATGCGCTCGCCGGGGAAAGAAGTTCGATTTGGAGATGGGCGGGAAGAGCCCGCTGCTGGTAATGAAAGACGCCAACCTGAAATACGCCGTGGACACGGCCTGCTTCGGACTGTTCATCCATCAGGGTCAAATTTGCATGGCTGGATCGCGCGTGATTGTAGAAGAGCCGGTTTACGAGAGGTTTCTCGACCTATTTGTAGCCAAGGTAAAGTCGCTTAAGGTCGGCGATCCGCGCGATCCCGACACCGTGATAGGGCCACTGATCCGGGCATCCCAGTGCCCCTTCATCGCGGGCCGGATCGAATCCTCCAAGGCGCAGGGCGCGCGTGTTCTATGCGGGGGAGGGTACAAAGGAAACTATTTCGAACCGACGGTGATAGCCGACGTCACCCCGTCTATGTCCGTATTTCAGGAGGAGCTTTTCGGACCAGTGGCTAGCGTCATCAAAGCCAAGGATTCGAGCGACGCCATCCAACTGGCCAACAACACTCGCTATGGGCTTACGTCCGCCGTCATCACCAACGACCTGCAACTGGCGATGCGCTGCGCGCTGGAGCTGGAGTCGGGCTCCGTGCACATCAATGGCTCCACGATTCACGACGAGCCGCATGCACCCTTCAGCGGAGTCAAAGATTCCGGGATGGGGCGCGAAGGCGGCCAGTGGTCGATGGACGACCTTACGCAGCTTAAGTGGGTGACGATTCAGCAGGGCGAGGCGCAGTATCCGTTCTAAGACCTGCGGGTTCTGGCGACGGCACCGCCGCAATCAGCCGGCCGGTCTCGCAGATCAGTAAGATAGACACTGAGAAAGGAGACGTCATGCGCCGGCTGTTTTTCTTAATCATCGGGATCGTGATAGGAATGACAATCCAGACAGCAATTGCCCAAAACGGGAACCGCGGGATCGTGGGGTTGAATCACGTGGGAATCAGCGTGCCGAACCTGGACCAGGCGGTTGCGTATTACACCAAGACGTTGGGCTTTTCGGAGGCTTTCCGGAACCTGGATGACAAGGGAAAGCCCACGCTGGTGTACGTCCAGATCAGCCAGAACACCTTCGTGGAGTTGCAGCCCGCGAGCCCGGACCGGCCGGCCGGGATCAGTCACTTCGGCGTAGTGGTGGACAATATGGGGGCAGCCACGGCGATGTTCCGCGAGCGGGGCGCTAACGTCTCGGAAACGCGGGTCAGCGGCACCAAGGCCATCTTGTCGAACATCACCGACCTGAATGGGATCCGCATGGAACTGGCTGAGTTGCCTCCCGATTCGCTGCACCGCCAGGCGATGGACCGCTGGAAAGCATCGAATTCCGGCAAATAGTCCGTTGTTTAGGTGCCGGCATGCTAGGACTTCATTTTCCGGGAAGCTTCCGCTCGTTTGCGCGTCTAAACGGAGGCGGAAGGCGGGCCTTAGCCCGGCTCTAGCCAGCTTTAGCCCCCGGGTGGGGCTCGCTGGGAGGTAAACTAAGGGTTAATGGAAAACGTAGGCGCGCTGGCCATTCTGCTCGCATTCTGTTTCGCAATCTACGCGGTATTCGCCGCTGTTACCGGCAAGCTGGCACATCGGCCGTTCCTCGCTGCCAGCGCCGAGCGCGCGGTCTATTCCGTCTGGGCCTTGCTCTCGGTCGCCGCGGCTCTGCTCATCTTCAACCTCATCAAGGGCGACTTCCGCATGGCTTACGTGTGGGAGCACAGCAACACCTCCATGCCGCTGGTCTACAAGTTCGCGGCGTGGTGGGGCGGACAGGAAGGCTCGCTGCTGCTGTGGGCCTGGCTGTTGGCCGGCTATACCTCCGTTGTCACCTTTCAGAACCGGCGCAAATTCCGCGACATGATGCCGTATGTCACCGCCGTGCTGATGAGCGTCGAGACTTTTTTCCTGATCCTCATTTCCTTCGTCGAAAGCCCATTCAAGATGCTCATGGCGGGTAAAGGCGTGATTGGGCTGGACAAGGTCGCCGATGGAAACGGCCTCAATCCGCTGCTCCAATACTGGACCATGGCCATCCATCCGCCCATGCTGTATTTGGGCTACGTCGGATTCGCCGTTCCGTTCGCCTTCGCCGTCGGATCGCTCATCTCGAAGCAACCCGGCGAGGCATGGATCCACACCACCCGACGCTGGACCTTGGTGACCTGGGGTTTCCAAACTACCGGAGTCTTACTCGGCGCCGGTTGGGCTTACGCGGTGCTCGGGTGGGGCGGTTATTGGGCCTGGGATCCGGTGGAAAACGCGTCCCTGCTGCCCTGGATCACCGCCACCGCTTTTCTGCATTCGGTGATGATGCAGGAAAAGAAGGGCATGATGAAGGTCTGGAACATGGTGCTGGTGAGCGCCACGTTCTGGCTGTGCATCTTTGGAACCTCGCTGACGCGCACCGGCATTGTGCAGTCCGTGCACGCCTTCGCGCAGTCGCCTTTGAGTCCCTATTTCGTCTGGTTCGAGGCGGTGGGCATCGCGGCGACGTTGTACTTGATTCTGAACCGGATGCAATACCTGAAGAGCGAGGCGCCGCTGGAAAGCGTTCTCTCGCGCGAATCGAGCTTTATGTTCAACAATCTCCTGCTGCTGGCCGCGTGTTTCGCGGTGTTGTGGGGGACATTGTTCCCGGTGATCACCGAGCACTTCAACGGCGAAAAAATCAGTGTCGACAAGCCTTTCTTCGATCGCATCAATATCCCTATTGGTTTGGGATTGATGCTGCTCACCGGCGTCGGCCCGCTGATCGCCTGGCGGCGCAGTTCCGTGGAGAGTCTGAAGCGCGCTTTCGCCTGGCCGCTCGCGGCCGGAGCGATCGTCGCGGCGGGGTTATTCGCGATGGGGATTCACCATCCCTATGCGTTGATGTCCTTCCTGCTGTGCACCTTCGTCGCGGTGACTATCGTCATCGAATTTTTCAAGGGGGCGAGCGCGATTCGGGCTAAGAGCGGCGCCAATCTCCTGAGCGCGATGGTCGAGCTGACGCATCGCAACACCCGCCGCTACGGCGGCTACATCGTCCACATGGGCATCGTGTTCATGTTCATCGGCTTTACCGGATCGGCGTTCAATCAAGATCTTAAGGTCGAGCTCGGAATGGGCCAGACGGCTCATATGGGCCGTTACGCCCTCAAGCTGGTCAATGCGCACCAAGGGCAGAACTCCAATTATCGTTGGCAGCGAATTGATCTGGACGCATCCAAGGACGGCACACCCCTCGGCATTCTTGAACCTGAGAGGCGCTTCTACATCGCCTCCAACCAGCCCACTTCGGAAGTATCCATCCGGCGCCGCTTGAATGAGGATTTGTATGTGAATTTTGCCGGCGTTTCCGACACCAGCAATAATGCCATGGTGCTCGACGCCTACGTTTTCCCGCTGGTGAGCTGGATCTGGATCGGCTATTGGGTCGTGCTTGCGGGAACCATCGTGTGCCTGATCCCCAGCAAGAGCAAATTGGTGTATCCGCGCACGGAAGTGGTCGCGGTAGCGGATAAGCATGCGAGAGTTGAAAACTAGTTTCCTGATCGCCGCCCTGGCGGTGCTGGCCTTCGCGCAAACCACTCCGCCCTGGGATACGCGTCAGATCAACGCCATCGCCGCCAAGCTTCACTGCAACTGCGGCTGCAAACAAAACATGGCTTGCCAGATGCAGCCCGGCTGTCCGGAATGCAAGAAGAACAAGCAGAAGATGATGACCATGCTGCAGGCAGGCATGAGTGAAAGCCAGGTTCTGGATCAGTTCGTCAAGGAGCAGGGAAAGGACGTGCTGGTGGTTGAGCCGGGCATCATGGGCACGGTGGGACCGTACGCCGCCCTGACGCTCGGGCTCGGCTTGGTGGTGCTCACGATTCGCCGCCTGCTGCGCCGGAAACCTGCTCCCGCCGCGGCGGAAGCGCAGGCCGAAATCGATCCGGCCGTGCTCGAAAAAATCGAAAAGGAACTCGCGAAGCTCGACTGATGTTATTGGGAGCCGCTGTAGTTCTGGTGGTCGTGGCCGCCGTAGGATTTACTCTGTTTGTACGCCAGGAGGATCTTCCCAAACCGGAGCCGGTTTCTCCCGCTCAACACTTGGAAGAACGCAAGGCGGCCATTTACGAAAATTTGCGAGACTTGCAATTCGAATATCGCGTCGGCAAGCTCTCGGATGCAGATTACCAGCAAACCAAGATCGGCTTGCAGAAGGAGCTCGCGGGCGTGATCGCGCAGATTGAGCAGATCGAGAAGAAACCGGCTGTTGCCGCGCCTGCGCCGGCTCCGCCCAGGCCTCGGCCAGAAGCTCCTCAGCCGAACGCGCAGCCAGCCTTCGCATGCCGCAGTTGCGGAGCCCGTTTTCCTATGGAAATGAAGTTCTGCGGTCGGTGCGGAAAGGCGATGGCATGAAACCCGCATTCCTCTTCTTCTGTCTTCTGACTTCTGTCTCCTGTCTTCTCGGGGCCATCGACGGCACGGTGACCAATGGCACCACCGGCAAGCCTCAGCCCTCCGTTACCGTCACGCTGGTCCATCCCGGCGCTGGAGGAATGCAAACCCTCGGCAGCGCGCAATCGGACGCCGAAGGGAAGTTCGCCATCGACAAAGAGGTCCCCGGGCCGCCTGCGTTGCTCCAAGCGACTTACCAGGACGTCACCTACAACTCCGTCCTTCCACCCGGCTCTCCCACCAGCGGCGTGCAGTTGAGCGTCTACGACAGCACGAACCGCATGCCCGCCAATGTTGAGCAGCAGCATCTGTTGATCCTGGAGCCGGATTCGAATAAGCTCAAAGTCAGCGAAACAATTTTGGTCGAGAACAAGGCGAACGAAACGTTCAACGATCCGGCCAAAGGTTCCCTCCAACTTTTCATACCCCAGGGCACGAACACCGAGGTGAGCGTCACCGCGCCCGGCGGCATGCCGATTCGCCGCGCGCCGCAAAAAACTGCGCAGGCGGATGTCTTCAAAATCGATTACCCGCTCAAACCCGGCGAAACGCAATTCGAGCTCTCCTACACTCGGCCCGACGCGAAAAAATTTTCGGGCAAAGCGGTCGGCAAGGATCCTCTGCGCCTGGTAACCGCCAACAGCGTGACGCTTTCCGGCGACGGCCTGAAGGATCTGGGAACCGAGCCGCGCACGCAAGCTCATATCTATGAAGTCGCGCCCGGCGCCTCTTACGAGGTGAGTATCCAAGGAACCGGAGTGCTCGAGACCGGGCAAGCTCAGAACCAGGATTCCGGCGACGACAGCGGATCCCCGAAAGTCCATCCCGGCATGGCCCGCGTTTATGATCGCCTGTATTGGGTCCTGGGCCTGGCATTCGGAATTCTTGCATTGGGCGGAGCGTTGCTCTATCGAAAGGGCGCCGCTTGAACGCCCTCGAAGTGGATGCCGTCTGGAAGTATTATGGCGATTTTCCGGCTCTTAAAAACATCGTGCTCCAGGTTTCCGCCGGTTCGACGGTAGCGCTACTCGGCCGCAATGGCGCCGGCAAAACCACTCTGCTCCGCATTCTCGCCGGCCTTTCCAAACCCTCCCAAGGCCAAGTTCGGGTGCAAGGCGCCGATGCTCGCCAGGAATCGACTCGGCGCCGCATCGGGGTTCTGGGCCACGGCATTTCTCTCTACGACGAGCTCTCTGCCATCGAGAACCTGATGGTATTCGGTCGCTTGTATGGCCTGCCGGACCCCGTCGAACGAGCCGATGAAATGCTCCAGCGCACGGGTCTGGATCGGGTTCGCGATGGATTGGTGCGCGAATTCTCGCGCGGCATGCGCCAGCGCCTGGCCATCGCCCGCGTCTTCCTGCATTCTCCCGATCTGCTTTTGCTCGATGAGCCTTTCACCGCTCTCGACGATCGCGCCATCGCCGTCCTCCATTCGCTGCTGGCCGAAACTCACCAGCGCGGAGGCACGGTGGTCATGTCCACGCACCAACTCCGCGAAGCGTTGGAGCTGGCGACGCATGTGGCCTTGATCCAACGCGGCCAAATCGCGTTCGCGGGCGAGCGCCGTCAAGAAATGCTCGATGACACAGGCTGGTTGTACCGCACCTATGGAGAAAACTGAGGCTCTCGTCGGACGGGCCTCGGCCCGCGGCGGGCTTCAGCCCGCCTTCCTCGGCCTGCGCCAATGCCTCGCCATCGTCGCCAAAGACCTCCGTTCCGAGATACGCACCAAGGAAGCGCTCAACACCTCCCTCGCCTTTTCGGTCGTGATCTTCGTGCTTTTCAGCTTCGCCTTCGATCCCGGGGTCCTGAACGTCCAAGATTTTTCCGGCGGCCTCCTCTGGCTCGCCTTCGCTTTTGCCGGAGCGCTTTCGCTCAACCGCAGCTTCGCGCGCGAATTGCAGAACGATTGCCTCGACGCGCTGGTCGCCTCGCCCATCGCGCCCGGAATTCTCTTCCTCGGGAAAGCGATCGCCAACTTTGTCCTGCTATTGGCGGTGGAAATCGTCGCGCTGGCGGTCTTTAGCGTCATGTACGACGTTCATCTCCGCCCGCAGCTCGGCTCCATCGTTCTGGTGACGCTGCTCACCACTTGGGCCGTCACGGTCATTGGAACGGCCTTCAGCGCGCTCACAGTCAATCTCCGCATGCGTGAGCTGATGCTGCCGATTCTCACCTATCCGTTCCTGATCCCGCCGTTAATGGCGGCGATTCTGTTGACCACCGATCTTTTCGCGGGCAAACCGATCTCGGCCGACAACACGATTTGGGTGCGGGTCCTCGTCGCCTTCGATGTGATCTTTTCACTGTTAGCCGTGGTATTCATAGATATTGTTTTAGTGGGATGAAACTCGGGGTTGTCGTCGTCTAGAGGAAGGTATGCGAGATAAAATTCTGTACATTTTGGCCCTTGTTGGCCTGGTTCTGGTGAGCTGGACCCTTTACAAAGTCTGGTTCGTTTTGCCCAAGCAAGCCAACGTCGCGGCGTATCAGATTCTGTACTTCCATGTCCCCGCCGCTTTCACCGCTTTCACCGGTTTCTTCACCGCGCTGGTCATGAGCGGCCTGTATCTCAAAACCGGAAGTCTCAAATACGATGCGCTGGCCGCAGGCGTCACGGAAGTTGCCGTGGTGTTCGCGTCCATCAATCTCGTGACCGGAATGATTTGGGCCCGCTACGCTTGGGGCATTTGGTGGACCTGGGACGCGCGGCTCACCACCATGCTCACCTGTTGGCTGATCTACGCCGGTTACCTGATCCTGCGCCGCGCTATCGACGAGCCTACTCAGCGCGCCAAGCTCTCCGCGTTTCTGTCCATCTTGGGCTGCGTGGACGTGGCCTTCGTGTATAAATCCATCGAGTGGTTCCGCACTCAGCACCCCTCCCCCGTGCTGAGCGTCCGCTCGGGAGGCGGCATGGGACCCGGCATGGAAGCGCCCATCTATTGGAACTGGCTCGGATTGGCGTGCATCGCGACCGTGTTGATTATCATTCGCATGCGCCAGGAGGAGGTCGCGCGGGAAATCGACTCCCTCCGCCGGGCGGCCCACGCCTATTAAGAATGGACCCGCGCGAATTTCAGTTCGTCTTCGCCGGCTTCTGCGCCGCCTGGATTATTATCGTGATCTATGTCCTCACGCTCACCTCACGCAATCGCCGCCTGCGCCAGGAATTGGACCGTGTAAGGAAGATGGTGGAGAAGCGGTGATGCCTCCGCAGCGGAGCCGGCTTGCCCGGCCCTGTAACCACCGCACCAGTCCTCGCGTGCTTAACTGGCGATGGCTGCCTTTGATTCTGCGGAGCGTCCAGCCGTGAGATTCCAACAATCGCACGAGGTCGCGAACCTTCAATCGACCATTTTACTCCGGCTTGACTTCTGGCAAACAAATGCCTTTGCCCGTTGATCGTGATAGCTTGAGCGCTCCAGAACTGCGTATCACCCGGCGTGAGGGTGCACTGGAAAAGAAACGCAAGTGTCGCTTATGTCATCTAACGATGGGCTAGCGGCGCGAACGCCGGAAGTGTTCGCTAATGCAGTCGGTTTTTCCCCGAAGACAGCGTAGTCAAGTCCCGGTGGTGGACGCCTGATTGGGGCGACAGCGATCGTCCCTCATCGCGCTAACTCGCGAAAGAAGGACCCCGCATGGTGAAATCGCAGCGAAGATCGAAGGCTTGTCCTTGCGCAGCGAAACTGTTGTTGACGCTAGTCGCTCCCATTCTCGCGGTCGCTCAAAGTCCACCCGCTTCTCCGGATCGCCCGTGGCATTCTGCCGCGGAGCAGAAAATCACGAACGATGCAAAGCTCTTTGCTCAACGCGAGTTTCAAATCGATCCCGTCCGGACCTATTCGTTAGCGGAGCTGGTCGATCTGGCGGAAGCGCACAATCCCGAGACGCGCGTCGCGTGGGAGAGCGCCCGCGCTCAAGCCGCAGCAGTCGGAATCGCGCGCAGTGAACTCTTCCCGCTTTTGTCCGCGGCGGCAATCGCCTCCGTGGAGCGAGATGAAGTACCGTTGGGAGTGCAGTTCTACCGTTTTACAATTCCGGGGTTTGAGGCGGCCCTGGAGCTCACGTATACGGTCTTCGATTTCGGCGCGCGGCGCGGCCGGATCGCCGAGGAGAGCTCGCGCTTGCTCGCCGCAAACTTTCAGTTCAACGACGTTCATCGGACGATCGTGTATCGCGTTCAGCAGGCCTACTATCGACTGTTGAACGCGCTCGGTCAAGAGGACGCGGCGCGGGCCAGTCTTGCCAATGCGCAAACGGTGCAGCAGGCGGCTGAAGATCGCCTCCAAAACGGCTTGGCGACGCTGCCCGATGTTCTCGAAGCGCGCAGCGCGACCGCGCAGGCCCAATACAATCTCCAGGCGATCTTAGGAGTGGAGCAAGCGACCCGCGGCGACCTGGCTACCGCCTTGGGAGCGCGCGCTGCGGTCTTCATTCGCGTCCAGCCGCTGAACGAAATTCCCACTCCGGAGTCGATCGGCGAGACGGTCGAGCAGGCGATCTCGCGCGCCCTCTATCAGCGGCCCGATCTCGTGGCGACGCTGGCAAAAGTGCGGGAAGCCGATGCTCAGCGGAAACAGGCGCGGGCCGCATATTACCCGAAGTTGGATGTCGGAATCAAGCCCACGGCGCAGTCTCTATATTTCCAGCAGCAGAACCTTCCTTGGGGACACACCGCGGATTTGACCGGCGAGATGTCCATCTCCCTGAACTGGACTGTATTTGACGGCGGCGCGCGAAAAAACCGGCTCGCGCAGGCAGAAGCGGAAGTGCGGCGGGCGGAAGCGCAGGTCAGCGCAACGCGAGATCAAGTAGAAGACGAGGTCTGGACCGCATACTCGAATCTAGATACGGCTTTTCGCCAGCGCGAGGCCGCTACGGCTTTTCTTACTGCCGCGACCCAATCCTACGCCGCCGCGCTCGAATCCTACAATTACGGCGTTCGCAGCTTGTTGGACGTGACGGCAGCGCAAAAAGTGCTGGCGGAGGCCCGTTCCACGGACGTCACGGCGCGAACCCAGATCCTCGCCACGCTTGCCGATCTGGCCTTCCGCGTCGCCGATTCCATTCAAGTCAACGCGAGACGGCAGCCATGAGTCTTTGGGGAAACTCGCGCACAACGGACTCGCCGGGCGCGGCCACTTCGCCCGAGTTTGTCATTCGTTTGACGCCGCGCCCGGCGGCCTGTGCGCTCGCGCGGATTTCGTTGTGCCTCGCACTGCTGCTGTTGACCGCTTGCGAACGCGCGCCTTCTTTCGATATTGTCGGCTCTTTTTTTCCGGCTTGGCTGGTGTGTCTGGCATTGGCCATCGTGCTCACGGCCGTCGCCCGATGGCTGCTCGCCCGTATGCGAATCGTGATTGCGGTCCCGATTCTTACTTATCCGAGCCTGGCGGCGCTGTTTACGTTCGCTCTATGGCTCGCCTTCTTTCGATAGCAAGGAAATGTTATGCCGTCCAATCAAGATACGAATCTCGGAAAGACGATCGGTGGCGCGCTCAGCGCCGCGATCGTCATAGGTGCGCTCGTGCTGGGGCTGATCGTGCTCTACCAAGTGCACCGTCAACCCCGAACCGACGACTGCGAGATCTTCGCGAATTTCATCGGCATCGCGCCACAGGTGGAAGGGCCGATCACTCATTTGAATGTGCACGATAATCAGTTCGTCAAGCAGGGAGACCTGCTTTACGAAATCGACGACAGGCCATATCGCTATGCCCTCGAAAGGGCCATCTCGGAGCAAGCGACTCTCGAAGGGCAGATTAACGACGAGACGCGAATCATCGCCGCGCAAGTG
Source organism: Bryobacteraceae bacterium (assembly GCA_036521975.1). GTDB lineage: Bacteria > Acidobacteriota > Terriglobia > Bryobacterales > Bryobacteraceae > Palsa-187. Next base: position 6,844 of record DATDGT010000088.1, on the reverse strand, counting down.
AGCGCCGTGTCGGTTGCGCAGGCGAACATTCAAGCCAGCGAAGCCGACGTTACCCGGTCGGCCGCGGCGGTCGATCAGGCGCGTGCCGACGTGGCGAACGCCGAGCAAGGCGTCAGCCGCACCAGAGCGGAGTGGAACTATGCGAACAACAACCTCAATCGGCTGGAGCCGCTGCTGTCGAAGCAGTTCGTCACTGTTGATCAGGTGGATCGAGCCAGGACGTCGGAGGTCGCCGAGGCCGAGGCCCTGAAACAGGCGCAATCTCAACTGGCTTTAGCCCAGGCCGGGCTGCAATCTACGCTTGCGCAGGAGCAACACGCGCGCGCTGTGGTGACGCAGAGCCAGGCCCAGCATGAACAGGCGCAGCATGCCGTCACCACGCTCGAACCGCTGGTCAACCAGCGCGGCGCGAGAGCGTCGGCGGTAAGGGATGCCCGCTACAACTTCAACAACTGCCGTGTCTACGCGCCGTTCGACGCTCGCGTGACCGATCTGACGATCTCCGAAGGAGCTTACGCGCACGTCGGCCAGCAGGTCTTCACTCTGATCGACGCACGCACCTGGTGGGCGATCGGCAATTTCCGGGAAGGAGATTTGCAGCACATCACTCCCGGAATGCCGGCGGATGTTTATGTCCTGTCTAAACCGACCGTTCGATTCTCCGGCGTGGTGGACAGCATCGGCTTCGGTGTGACTCCCGACGCCGACGTGGTCGGGCGCCTTCAGCCCGGTCTGCCCGACGTGCAGCGGACACTGAGCTGGGTTCATTTGGCTTCCCGCTTCCCCGTTCGCGTCCGCGTCGTGAATGCGCCGCCCGATCTGCTTCGTGTCAGCGAGTCCGCGGTCGTCGTGGTTAGAGGACATTGAATCCGTGGCGACGCTTGCGCCGACCGCGCCCAATCTGCGAGGATTTCGCGAATTTGCGGCATTCCTGAAGGAAGAGCTCACTCCCTACCCCGGCCGGACCGCGATCGTGATGCGCATGGTGCTCGCCGCAACCCTCGTGGCAACCATTTGCCTGACGTTTCGCATTCCTTACGGATTCCAGGGCGCGGTCTTTGTTCTCTTAATCTCCCGCGAGAGCCTTCGCACGACGGTGACCGCTGGGGTGACGCTTGTGGGGGTGGGCGGGATCGGCGTGCTTTATCTTTTAGCCACGGCCGGGATCGCCATCAATGATCCCATGCTGCACTTTCTTTGGCATGTAGGCTCCTACTTCCTGGGCTTTTATGTGTTGAGCATCGCGAGCAGTTATCTTGTGGCGGTGGCGTTCGCGATTATCATTGCGGTCGGCCTTCCCCTGTGGGACTCCTACGTGTCTGCCGAAACAAAAGTCGAAAACGTTCTCTGGTTGTTGTTAGCCATGTTCGTGGGAGCGGCCGCCACCGCGGCTACAGAGGTCGTCTTCGTCCGCGCGAAGCCCGGACAGGAGTTCAATTTGCCCCTCGTGGATCGCCTGGCCGCGGTCCACAGCTTGTTGGTTTCCTACGAGCAAGATGGTTTTGTAAATGAATCGGCAGAAAAAAGAATTGTCAGATTTGGCATTCTTGGCACATCGGGATTGCGGCGCGCGTTGTGGCGGTCCGGCTATGACCGTCATTACCGGGACCAGATCGGCGGCTTGATCGGTCTGGTTGGAAGGCTCGTGGATATGGCCGGAGCTCTGGCGCAACTCCGCTTCACACCCACCGAGAGCGATCGCGTGCACTTGGGCGATTTGGCCTCAGCGGTCGCTGCGATCCGCGAGGATGTGTTGCATCGCAGGATTCCGCGTCCGCTTCAGTTCCATCGCGGCGAGGAATCTCCACACTGTCTCCCGTTGCTCACCGAAATGGAAAGTATTGTCGCTCTCATCCCTCAGTCGTTTGCGGGATCGGCCGAGGAATCGATGCCGCCGCCGGATATGTCCAGCCCGCTCCTGTTTGTCGCCGATGCATTCGTCAATCCCGACCACCTCAAGTTTGCGCTGAAAGGGTGCCTTGCGGCCAGTGCATGCTATTTCATCTATAACGCGATTGACTGGCCGGGCATCAGCACGGCCGTCATTACATGCCTGCTGACTGCCCTTACCACAATCGGCGCATCCCGGCAGAAGCAGATCCTGCGCCTGGCCGGGGTCCTCGTCGGGGGGATTGTCATTGGAATGGGCGCTCAGGTCTTCGTCCTTCCGTATCTCGACTCGATCGGGGGATTCCTCATTCTTTTCGCTGTGGTCACGGCGCTGTCAGCCTGGTTCGCGACATGCGGCCCTCGTATTTCCTACTTCGGGATACAAGTCGCCCTGGCTTTCTACCTCATCAACCTTTCAGAGTTCACGATTCAACTATCGCTCTCGGTCGCAAGAGACCGCGTCGTCGGCGTGCTGCTGGGTTTGTTCATGATGTGGCTCGTTTTCGATCAGCTCTGGAGCGCTCCGGCCGGCGTCGAGATGAGGAGGGCCTTCATCGCCGGTCTGCGATTGCTGGCGCAGTTCTCGAAGGAACCGGTTTCGGGAGATATTCCCGCTGTGATTCAACGCAGCCTCTCTCTTCGTGGAACGATTAGTTCGTCGTTCGACAAAGTTCGAGCGCTTGCCGACGGTGTGTTATTTGAATTCGGTCCTTCGAGGCGGCGGGATCTTCAATTTCGGGACCAGTTCCGGCAGTGGCAACCGAAGCTTCGAACGCTTTTCGTAATGCGAATTGCGTTTCTCGAGGATTATGTGCAACTGACCCGGTTCGATCTGCCCGAAACCGTGCAGGTTTCGCTGCGGGAGTACAACGATTACTCCTCTCAAGTATTGGAAGGCATCGCCGACCGGATCGAAGGACAGGCACGTGAGGCAACAGGCGTCTCCCCGAGCACGGCAGAATCGCTGGAACAGGCGCTGAATGCGTCGTTACTGCCCGCGGCGCGGGTTCAGTCGCTGGTCGCTCTGCTTCGCAAGATCGACGCCCTGACAACGTCTCTGGATAAAGAGATGGTCTTGGCGCAGCCGGCGTAGCTTGTGCAGCCTGCGCCTAATCCGCAGGGATTTCGCGAATTCGCGGCATTTCTGAAGGAAGAGCTCGCTCCGTACCCCGGCCGGACCGCGATCGTAACGCGCATAGTGACAGCAGGTGAGGCAACAAGCGTCTTCGCGAGTCCGGCAGAATCACTGGGACAGGCGCTGAATGCGTCGTTACTGCCCGCCGCGCGGGTTCGGTCGCCGCTCACTTTGCTTCGCGGGATCGACGCATTGACAACGTCTCTGGATAAAAGAGATCGTCCTCTCGAAGCTGGCGTAGGCGACAAACAAATCGAGGAGCTCGGATTGGGGCATTGAGCCACGAGTGAATTCTGGGAAATCGGCGTGCCCTTGCAGAAGCAGCGGTTTGACTGAAGAACGGAGAAGCGGATGCCGTCAGCGTCTTCCCCCGACGCGCGGCCATTCCGCAACAGTTCTAAAGAAAACTTGGACTGCGCCCGATGAGGATCTTGCGCTGGTGTCACGCAGTGCATGGCGCCAATCCGCGCGAAACCGGCAGTAGCGACGACGAGCCCTTCACGGCTTCGAGAGCGGTGCAACGGCACGGTTGGCGGGTCGGAAGGATTCGGCAGTTATGCCCGTGCAGAGCGTTGAGAATCGGTGCTTGAGATCCAACATCGACGCATATGCTCTGGATGCATAGCGGAAACATTCCTTCGCGCAGAAATCGAGACGAAGGGTCGAGATGGAGCTTGCTTCTACTGCGGGCAGGCCGGAAGAACATTTTCGGTCCGTCGAATAGCGGCCCTAATCGGTACTACCCTGTCGAACTTTTACGCCCCCGCTGGGCGCTGGAATGAGGGCCGTCGAGCGGCCGATGTGATCAGCGACTTGGCAGAAACAGGCCCTGAGGTTGCCGAGGATGTTCGCCGCGTTTTGGCGGAGCGACATGACGCCGAAGCCCCGGCTGGAGACGGCCGCTTCAATTCCAACGCGCAGTACATCACGAGGGAGTCGGTGGACACGTTCGATCTTGAAAGCGACTGGCTCGATTTCGAAGAAAGCCTGAAATCTGAGAACCGATACTTCGACCGGCTTGGCGAGCGGCTGATGGCCTTCCTATTCGGAGATATAAAGGATCACAGGACGACTCACGGACGCCAAGTCATTGTGGAGGCCGGGCCTGGGACTGAACACGCTGCTCTTTATCGGGCGCGGGTCTTCCAGAACGAACGCGCGCTCAGAAAAGCTATGGAACGCCCGGACACGGAGGTCGGGCCGCCGCCCTCCCCGCGCGCCGGGCGCATGAACGCCAGCGGCATCGCTATGTTTTACGGAGCAACGGACCCGCACGTTGCGCTCGCCGAGGTGTGGCCGCCAGTCGGGAGCAAAGTGCTCATCGCGTGTTTTGACGTTGTCCGTCCGTTGAGGCTGCTCGATCTGGATGCGCTGAGCGCGCTTGGCGACGAAAACGGGAGCCGCTTCGACCCGTCTCATGTCCGGCGTCTAAAGCGAGCAGAGTTCCTGCGCGGACTAAGCAGGCGCATCTCAAAACCAGTTATGCCGGACGATAAGGCGTCCGTCTATCTTTTGACGCAAGCAATGGCGGACTTTCTCGCGGCACGGGTTGCGAACCCACCTTTGGACGGAATCATTTATCACTCGGCTCAGATCGGTCCTCCACGGTCCCGCTTCCTCATCCTCGGAGGCAGCGGCGGATACAAGCGGAATGTCGCGCTATTCCCGAGGGCAGCGCGCGTACAACGACTGGACCAGGGCATGGACACCTCCGTTTCCGACAACTCCTTGTACTCGCGCCCGTTTCTTGACGATGCCCCCGACCTAAAATATTCTGTAGCGGTGAGCAGTCCGGCGCCGACGCATGACGGTGACGCGCCACTTAGGTTTTCCACCCTGGAGGTCCATTACGTTAAGAGCATCAATCTTGACACCTCTTCAAGTTCAGTGCACCGCCGCTATCGATGGGAGGCACCGGAACCAGGATGATCAGGTGTACCTTTTTAAAGTTCTCTCGCACTTTCTGGCGCGTCGGATTCTGGCCATTGGCGCTCATCTATTTCAAGTTGATCGGCGGTCTCGAAGACTGGTGCGCAATCGCGGAGTCGGTGAAAGGTTCCAGCGATTACCGCGTGTTGCGCGATGGGGTTTTATTCACGGTGGTTCAGCAGTTCGGAAACCTCGAGCATACACTGATTTTTTGGAATCAACATCAGGTCTTCGGAAGCGAATTCAGTTTCGTGGAGGCTATGACGCCGGTGCGATTCGAGCGGGCGGGAACATCTCCCTCGTGGCACGCGCCAGCATTTTTCTTTATGAAGCCCCATGGCGCTCAGGGGGTGGCAGGGTATGCATTCGGAATCGAGGTGCGCGACTGGTGGTGGGAGGGATAAAGAACTCATGCGCCACGCCTCTCAGCGTGGACACCAATCCTCTCACGGGCTCGGTGGAACTCACTCTTGCAACCCTCCCGCGCAGCGAGTTCGACATGTATCGAGGTCCGGTGGATCGCTGGACAGAGGAGTACATTCTCAAGACCGAACCGCTAATCCGAAAGCGAAGGGACGAGCAGCGGGAAAAGCTCGGCTGGAAAGACAAGCGGTCGGGAAATGAACCTGGGTGGCCGGAATCCATTCAGCACAAATACGTCAGCGTCGAGCATCGTGCAGTTTGAGCCCATACGCTTAAACCATTCAGGCACGGTCACCCACGCCTCTCGCTTACCGTCCAGGACCTCTACGGCGTTATAAACCTCCATCATATCCGGCAACTCGACGAGAGAACGGTGGCGCTATTTGTTTGGGGGAGGGCCTAGCGGATCATCGATCTTGAACGAGCCCGCGCCCGCGGGGTCGCGTCGTCGACCGGTCAACAAAGGCTAACCGCTGTGGGTCTTTTTGCGGCCGCCGCAATGACTGGACTTAAGGAGGTCAAGAATGCAAATCGCCATGAGTCGACCGGCGAACCCTTACGACAATGCTGTGTGTGAAAGCTTCATGAAGACCCTGAAGCAGGAGGAGATTTACTGCCACCAATATCGGGATTTTGAGGAGTTATCGGGACATTTGGAGGAATTTATCGGAAACTACTACAACCGCCAGAGGCTGCACTCGGCGTTGGGCTATCGAACACCAGAGGAGTTCGAGCGGGAGAGCACAAGCGCAGAGGCAGCCACGGCGCCGTATGATGCAGCGACGATGGAGTATTTCCATCCGCCGCATCGGCCCGCGGGAGCGCCAGGCTCTCCGGCTCCGCTGGAGGGAGGTTCTGCGTGATCGCTTCACACAGGGCGCGCGCGTTGCGCCAGAGCGGGAAAAGCGGCCCGGGCCAGCGTTCGGAGCAAGTAATCCCCGGCATCACCATGACGGCGGGGAAACTGCGGACTACCCCCTTGCAGGATGGCGCGCACCTGAGCGGGGAGTGTGCCCCGAGAGAGCAATTCCCGCGCTACCCAGAGATCGACAATGCTCCAGTCTGGCTGGGGGAACCGTTCGGAAATATGCCATTGCTGCATGCAGCTTTGGTAGATCCGGATGGCTTCGTGTTGCGGGATTGCGGCTGGGGCCAAGGCATTGCCGGCATCCTCAGGACCGTCGTCGCGGATCGGCGCAGAGACCGGTGGCGCCAGAGTCAGGGCCGGGATGGTCGGCCGGAGCAGGCGATCGGCGTGAGAAGCGAGGCCGGCACGGGCGTGCAGGATGGTAATCCAAGGAGGGTAGCCGCAGAGTGTACGGCGCGCGGGCTTCTGGTTGGTGAAGCCCGCCAATCTTCCCAGATGCCGCCAGTCGGCGCTAGACAGATCGCCGCCATAGGTGCGGGCCAGATGCCTGGCGACGGCGGTGGCCAGAGCCGGTTCCAGTGGGCAGAGACTGAGGTGCA
>DATDGT010000087.1:0-40740 GCA_036521975.1 Bryobacteraceae bacterium | reverse complement strand
TGCACGCGGATCCAGTCAGTTTCGTTTACGGGCTAACGCCATTACCCAAGCCGACCGCTCCCCTCACACGCCTGCATTATCTCGCGTATTTTCATCGTCGGGGGTGCACGGCCCCGGTCATAGATGTTTCGTTTTTTCGAGCCCAACCACCACAGGGAGGCAGTATTGCGCCAAAGAGCTGGCTTTGTTTTTTCAGGTCTGCCGTCCGAAGGCAGGCTGCCGTCCGCAGGGGCGGCCTCGGTTCGTTTTTTCGTCTTCCCGCAGTGGGCGCGAGCAGCTTTGATCAGATGGGGCTCTTTAATGCGCTGGCGAATATTCGGCGAATATGGTGCCCTGGCCTCCGGCCATGGCGAGACGACCCGATTCCGCCGAATTCGATACACCGCTGACCAAGGAAGATCTCGCCAAGCGGCGGCGGGACCTCGCGATGCTTTCCGAGCCCCACGTGCGCGATGCCTACCAGGAGGCCTACGAGCGCTGCCGGATGAAAAGCGATGCGCTGCCTGGCGCTAGCGCAATCCAGGAATTGGTGACGGTCTGGAAGCTTCTGTGGTCGTGGGGAAGGCGGCGATGACTCCGGATACCGGCTACAATGATCCCTGGGATCACCGCATGAGCAACGTCATCGTGCTCGGCGCCCAGTGGGGCGACGAGGGTAAGGGTAAAGTTGTGGACCTGCTCGCCGGGGGTTTCGATATCGTCGCGCGCTATCAGGGTGGGCACAACGCCGGCCATACGGTTTTCATCGGCGACAAGAAATTCGTGCTGCGCGGCATCCCCAGCGGCATTCTGCGGGAAGGCGTGCTGGCGGTGATCGGCAACGGCGTGGTGGTCGACCTGGCGGCGTTGCTCGAAGAGATGGAGGGGCTGGAAGCCGCTGGTTTCGATGTCCAACGCCGGCTGCGCATCAGCAATCGCGCCCACGTGATTTTTCCCTTCCATCGTTTGGTGGAAAAAATGTCCGAGGCCCGGGAGAATCGCATTCCCATCGGCACCACGGCGCGCGGCATCGGGCCCTGCTACGAAGACAAGATTGGACGACGCGGCATCCGCATCGCCGACTTATTCGATTCGGAAAGCTTTCGCGCGCTGTACGACACGCTGGCCGAAGACAAGCAACTTCTGGCGGCCGGGTTTCACCTGAACGAGCCCATCGATTACGCCGGCATCCGCGAGCAGTGTGAAGAATATGCCGCGCGCATCCGGCCTATGGTGTGCGATACAGCGATGCTGTTGAAAGACGCCATGGCCCAAGGCAAGCGCGTGATGTTCGAAGGCGCGCAGGGGGCCATGCTCGACATTGACCACGGGACCTACCCGTTCGTTACTTCCTCCAGCGCCACGGCCGGCGGGGCTTGCACCGGAACCGGAGTGCCGCCCTCGCGCATCGGCGGAGTCATTGGCGTTTCGAAGGCTTACATTACGCGCGTGGGATCGGGGCCGTTTCCCACCGAAAGCAACGGCGCTGCGGGTGACCTTTTGCGCCGCGAGGGCAACGAATACGGCGCGGTGACGGGCCGGCCGAGGCGATGCGGCTGGTTCGATGTGCCGGTACTGGCCTACACCGCCGTGGTGAACGGCTTCGACTCGATCATGATGACCAAGCTGGATGTACTCGATCAGCTCGAAGAGATCCCGGTCTGCGTCCGATACCGTTTGAACGGTGCCGAGATTTGCGAAATGCCGGCGACCTACCGCGCTCTGGAGGCCGTGGAGCCGGTCTACGAAACGCTCCCCGGCTGGCGGACTTCCACGCGCGGCATCTCGCGCTATGAAGCTCTTCCGCGAGCGGCCCGCGAGTATCTGGAGTTTCTGGAAGACCGGACGGGCGTGGAGATCGGCGGCATCTCCACCGGGCCGGAGCGGAGCGAGACCATCATTCGCGAAGGGTCCGGGCTGGAGCGGCTGATCTCCTAGTACGGATCATGGATGTTAGTGCTCGACGTGGGGTGCGGAACGCGCAAAGCCGAGCCGGACGCAGTAGGAATCGATTGGTCGCCGCATTCGGCCGCCGACGTGGTTTGGAACCTGGACGATTTTCCCTGGCCGCTCGAAAGCGATTTCTTCGAGCGGATCCATTTGTCGCATATTCTGGAGCATGTCCGGGACGCGATGGGCGCCATGGCGGAGGTTCACCGCATTGCGCGGTCGGGCGCTGACGTTTTTGTGGTGACGCCGCATTTTAGCTCCCACAACTCTTACACGGACCCCACTCACGTGCGCCATCTGGCCGGGAGAAGCTTCCGCTATTTCACGGGAGAAGACTTCGCGACATTTTCCGGCTCGAATGTTTCTTTCAGCATCGAGAAGCTGGAGCTGACCTTTGGACACAACTTCGTGCTGGACGGAATCGGGCGATGGCTGGCGCGCCGCAATCTGGAATGGTATGAGCGCCGCGCGGCATGGATCTTTCCCGCGCAGGATATTCACTGTCATTTGAAGGTCCGAAAATAATGCGCCCCGGGGCGCTGGCGGGTAATGCCGCGCGCAGGTTCCTGCTCGGCGTTTGCCTGATGAACGCGGCGCTGGTCGCGCTGCGCGCGTGGATCGGACCGTATTCGTTAGTCGTTTCCCCGATGAACGCCGAGAGCGCGTTCGCAGTTTGCGCCCTGCTGGCGCTGGCAACGCTTCGTGGTGAGGCCAAAGGGAACCCCGGCGCGGAATTCAAGCCGGGGGCTGGAGGCTCGTGGATGTTGCCCGTGATCGCCGTTATAGCGGTGGCGGCCTTTTTGCCCGTGGCTTCCATGCCGCTCCTCTACGACGATTACTCGCATGCCGATAAAATCTCTCGTGCCGGGCCGGGCTTTTGGAAGGCGCAGATCATCGCCATGCAAAGCGGATTCTTCCGTCCGCTCGGAATCTACATGTACCGCCTGGACTCCGTCTGGGCCGGCCGCAACCCCTTTCTATGGCGGGCCGACAATCTCCTGCTGCACGGAGGGAACGCCGTTCTCCTGTTTCTACTAGCGCGGCGCGTGGGATTAGCGCGCTGGGCCGCCGGATTCGCGGCGCTGCTGTTCGCCTGGCACGGCTCGCGGCCGGAAGCCGTGGCCTGGGTCGCCGCCCGATTTGATCTGCTCGCGGCCGGGTTCGTTTTTGCCGGACTCATACTGCTGTTCCGTTATTGCGACCATCCGCATCCCTTGGTCCTCTGCGCGGCTGGAGCGATGTGCCTGTGCGGATTGCTCTCCAAAGAAGAAGCTTTCGTGTTTCCGTTTCTGGCCACGGCGCTGGTATGGCGGCGGCTGCAGGGGAAAGTCTTGGGCGGCTTCTATGCGCTCACCGCCGCCGTGTTCGTTTATCGCTGGCGATTGCTCGGAGGCATTGGAGGGTATCTCAACGAAACCGGAGCGCCGACGATTCTGAATCTGAGCGCGGGCCGGACCGCGAAAGCTTTGCTGCTGAGATTGTGGGCGGTGTTGTGGTTTCCCATCGATTGGCTAGCAGAGCCGGGAGCCTGGCTGGCCATCGCGACGACGGTCATGCTCGCAGCTTGGCTGTGGCTGCTTTATCGGCGTCCCACGATGCATTGGCCCTCACTCGCCTTCACTTTTCTAGCCGCGCTTCCCGTGCAGCATCTGCTGCTAATCGGCCCGGATCTGGAAAAATCGCGAGTGCTCTACTTGCCTGCCGCGGGCTTTGCGCTGCTTGCCGCATTCGCTGTGCAATCGATCGGGCGCGCGCGAATGGCCGCTCTTGCTGCGGGTCTCATTCTTGCGTTTCAGCTTGCCGCTCTGGAACACAATCTGGCCATTTGGAAGCGCGTGAGCGCCGCCGGACGCGCGGCTTGTCAACAAGCGGGATGGGCGATCAAGGAAACGGGCCGCGACGCTACCGTCGTGAATCTTCCGAATCTGCTGGACGGTGTTTATTTTTTGCGGAATGGCTTTCCCGAATGCGTCGAATGGAACACCGGTGTTCCGCAATCCCGCGTGCACGTTGTGGACCGGCTAGAGGACGCGGCCATCAAGAATCGGGTCGTGCTGCGGTGGGATGGCTCGACGTTCGTCCCCGTGCCGTATCCTGAGAACTGACCGCTATGCGTTCACCCGGGAGTATCCGCAAACGCTACTTGATCGGCGCCGGAGTCGTGCTGCTGGTGGTTTTGCTGGCGCTGGTGGAATGGCAGGTTTCCTTCACTTTCGGCAATTACGCTCCGAAGGATCCGACACAAACGGTCACTTTCTGGGCCATCTCCACCGTGGTTTTTCTTCTCACGGTGACGCTGGGTTTCATGCTGTTCAAAACGGGCGTGCGCCTGTACCTGGAGCGGCGCCGCGGGCGCGAAGGCTCGCGGATCCAGTCCAAGCTGGTGTTCGGCGCCCTGGCTCTTAGCATTCTGCCGGTCGCGTTTCTGTTCGCCTTCAGCTATATGATCCTGAACCGGAATCTGGAAAAATGGTTCAGCCGGCCGGGAGAGAACACGAAAATCGACTTATTGGATACCGCGGTGGCGTTGGGCGATGAAGTCCAAAGCCGCGCGCAAGCGCTGGCCCACTGGCTGGCGGATGATCCTGCGCGTCTCGCGGGGCCACAGGTCTGCGCGGAAAACCGGATCGCCGAGCTGCGCGTGGAAGATTCCGCCGGCGTCGGCCAAGTAATGTGCGCTACCGAGGGCAGTGGACTTCTCTTCACGGCCCGAGCTTCACTTGCCGATGGCGATACATTGGTGGTTCGTCTGCGCCCGCGAGCCGAAATCGCCCAAAAGCAAAGCGAAATCCAGAATTACATTCGTGAATACGACCAGCTTTCCGCGAATAAACGCAGCGTGCGGAATTCGTACCTGCTGGTGCTGCTGGCGATCACGCTGTTCATTCTGTTTTTTGCGACCTGGATCGCCCTGGTGCTTTCCCGCCAGATCAGCCGGCCGATCGCCACGCTGGTGAATGCCGCCAGCCTTATCAGGAAGGGAGATCTGAGCCACCGCGTTTCCACTCCGGCGATCGACGAGTTAGCCACCCTGGTTCGCGCCTTCAACGAAATGCTCGAGGGCTTGGAAGCCAACAGCCGCGAGCTGGAAAGCCGGCGGCAGTTCACGGAAGCGATTCTCGAGAGCATTCCGACGGGTGTGATTTCGCTGTCCGGCGACGGCGCGATCCGCCGCGTAAACCGCGCGCTACACGGTTTGTTTCCTCCCCATCGCGTCGAGAGCGCCAGGCGGCTGGAGGATCTCTTCTCTCCCGAGGACACGCGTGAAATCCAGTATTTGATGAAACGGGCGCAGCGCCTGGGAACTGCCGCCAGCCAGCTCGATTTGGAACCCTCGGGAGAGCCGGGAGGCGCGCGGCATATGGCGGTGACGGTCTCGGCGTTGCCCTCGCCGGCCGGCGTGCCGGGCTCGATTAACATGGGCGCGAAATCGGGCTCGATTAATATGGGCGGCCGCGAGGGTCCCGGGTTTGTGCTGGTCATCGAAGACGCCAGCGAGCTGCTGCGCGCGCAAAAGGCCGCGGCTTGGCAGGAGGTGGCGCGGCGCATCGCGCATGAATTGAAGAATCCGCTGACGCCCATCGCGCTTTCGGCGGAAAGGATCGCGCGGCTGCTGGATCGCGGCGCCTTAAAGCCCGGCTCGGAGCGGATCTTGCGGGAATGCTCGGCCACCATTGCGCGCGAGGTGGAGTCGGTAAAGACGCTCGCGGACCAGTTCTCCCGGTTTGCGCGCTTTCCCGCCGCGCGGCCCGAACCCAGCGACTTGAATGAAATCGTGCGCCACGCGCTCGCGGTGTTTTCCGGAAGACTGGAAGGCATCGATTTGCGTCTGGAGCTCGCGCCGGGGCTTCCGGCGGTGAGCGTCGATCCGGCACAGTTCCAGCGAGTGGTGGTGAACCTGGTGGACAACGCCGCAGAAGCCATGCGCGATTCGCTGGTGAGGCGGCTGTTGGTGGCTACGCGCGCCGCGCCGTTCGATTCCGTCGAGCTTTTGGTCGCCGATACGGGCGCTGGAATTTCGGAGGGCGACAAAGAAAAGCTGTTCCTACCCTATTTTTCGACCAAGGGCCGGGGCACGGGTTTGGGATTGGCGATCGTGAGCCAGATTCTTTCCGAGCATGGCGCCCGCATTCGCGTGGAAGAGAACCGGCCGAGCGGCGCGCGGTTCTATGTGGAGATTCCGGCGATGGCGGCCGAGGCCATGGAGGCGCGCGCGTGAAAGCCGCGCGCGTCCTGACTGTCGACGACGAACCGGGCATCCGCGAATCGCTCTGCGGTGCGCTGAGCGACGAGGGATTTCCTTGCACCGCTGTCGAGAGCGGAGAGGCGTGTCTGGAAGCGCTGGCGAGCGGGAACTTCGACGTCGTTTTGCTGGACGTCTGGCTTCCCGGTATGGATGGCCTGGAAACGCTGACGCGCATCCAGGAGATCCCCTTCGAGGATCGCCCGGAGGTCGTCATTGTCTCCGGCCACGGAACCATTGAAACCGCAGTGAAGGCCACCAAACTGGGCGCCTTCGATTTCTTGGAAAAGCCCCTGAGCATCGAAAAGGTGACTGTGGCGATCCATAACGCCGCCGAACAGAAACGCCTCCGATTGGAGCTTGCGCGAATCAAGGAATCCCGCGGCGCGATGCTGCGCATCATCGGTGAGAGCGTGCCGATGAAGGCGCTGCGGCAACAATTGACGCTGATGTCCGCCACGAACGGGCGGGTTTTGATTTACGGAGAAAGCGGCACGGGCAAGGAGCTGATCGCCCGCGCGATTCATTCGGCCAGCCCACGGGCTTCCGAACCGTTTGTGGAAGTGAATTGCGCCGCGATTCCCGAGGAAGCCATTGAGAGCGAACTCTTCGGCCATCGTAAAGGAAGCCTTCCCGGCCTTCACGAAGACAAAACCGGGAAATTTCAGAAAGCCGACGGAGGCACGCTGTTTCTGGACGAAGTCGGCGACATGTCGCTTAAGACCCAAGCGAAAGTGCTGCGCGCACTGGACGAGCATCGTTTCGAGCCTATGGGCGCTTCCGGATGGATTCAGGTGGACGTGAGGGTGGTGGCTTCCACCAACAAGAATCTGGAACAGGAAATCGAGCGCGGAAATTTTCGCGAGGATCTGTTCTACCGGTTGAACGTGATTCCGTTTCACGTTCCTCCACTGCGCGAGCGCATTGAAGACGTGCGTCTCCTGGCCGAGCATTTCCTCAAAGAATTCACCACGGCTTACGGCCGCAAGCCTAAGGAGCTTTCCGAAGAGGCTTTGGCGGCGCTGGAACAGTACTCCTGGCCGGGCAATGTGCGCGAGCTGCGAAACTTGATGGAGCGAATCGTTATTATGAACCCGCAGCCGAAGATCGAGCTGCGGCACATCCCTCTGGATCGCGGGCGGCGCGGGCCGGAGCGCGCGATCGAACGGTTCGGCAGCTTGCAAGAAGTGCGGGAAGCGGCCGAGCGCGACTACATTCTCAGAAAATTGGAGGAAGCCAAGGGCAATGTGACTCGCGCGGCAGACCTGGTGGGTCTGGAGCGAAGCCATTTCTATCGCAAAATGAAGGCGCTGGGAATTGCAGGGAAGGAGTGAGGCGACGCCAACCGGCTCATGCGCTCCTTATCGGGCGCCCATTAAACTCTGTGAGACTTTTCGCCGATAAGGAGGCATGCAATCTATGAGGGACCGGCGTATCGAACCCCGGATGCTATGTGCCGATCTGGTAGAGATTCAATGGAGGGATCAGACCGGCCGCCGCAGGCGCGCGATGGCCAATTTGGAAGACATCTCCCTTTCCGGAGCTTGCCTTCAGGTGGAACGGCCCATTCCGCTGGGCTGTGCCGTGCGTCTCGCCTATCCCAGCGGCGAATTGGCCGGCGCCGTCAAGTATTGCGTCTTCCGCGAAATTGGATATTTTCTGGGCGTGGCATTCGAACCCGGCACCCGATGGTCACCCCGCAGCTTCCGCCCGCAGCATCTGCTCGATCCCCGGCGAATGGCCGCGCGCGCCGCCAACCGCCCCAAAGACGATCCGTCTCAAAATCGGCCGAATTGAGCCATCTGCGGCCTACTTCACCGTCACCGTAAACGGCATCAATCGAAGCATGCCGCCATGAACTAGTGACCGGATGGGCACATTGCCCACCAGCGCGCGGATCCGGCTCTCCACTTCGGACTCGGTGGAGCTCTTGAACAGCAGATCGAACACCGTCTTCTTTGGCGGATAGGTCACTAAAGTGATCTTTTCCGCCGCCCCGATCTTGGCGCGCTGCTTCACCATTTCGACGGCGCGATCTAACCCGCCCAGATCGTCCACCAGGCCGTTATGCTTAGCTTGCTCTCCCAGCCACACCCGGCCCTGTCCCAACGAATCGATCTGGGCGAAGTCCCGCTTGCGGGCCGCCGCGACGCGCTCCACGAAGTCCTTGTAGAAAATCGCGATCGCGTCGTATAACTTCTTCTTCTGCGCTTCTGTGAGCGGACCGTTCAGCGCGTCGATATCGGCGAACTGGCCCCGGCTAAGAATGGTTTCTTTCAACCCAATCTTGTCGTAAAAGCCTTTGAGATCGGGGCGGCCATAGAATACGCCGATCGATCCGGTAATCGTATTGGGATAGGCCACGATGGGGTCGCCGGTCATGGCGATGTAATATCCGCCGGAGGCGGCTACATCGGACATCGAGATGATGGTGGGCTTCTTCTGGCTCAGTACCTTGGCTTCATGCAGGATGTCGTCGGAGGCGATGCCGTCGCCGCCGGGGGAATCGATGCGAAGGATAGCTCCCTTTATCGAGGAGTCGCTTTCCACTTCGCGCAGAGTTTTCAGCATCTGGGCGGTGGTGATTCCGGTATCCGAGACGTCTTCGTTCGTGCCCCCGCGCGTAATGTCTCCCTCGGCGGTGATAAACGCGATTTTCGTTCCCTGCCCCGGCGTTTCGGCTTTGGAATAGGATTTCTCGTTGATCTTAGTCAGAGTCCCAAGCGACGAATTGAGCTTGCCCCACATCTGATCCTCGTAGAGCAACGCGTCCAACAAGCCGAGCTTGAGAGCTTGCTCTCCGACAAACGGACCCTGGTCGATGGCCGCGCGCACATCGGAGGGTTGTTTTTTGCGCCCCTCCGCGATCACCGAAACGGCATCCCCGTAATATTGATCCAGCATGTCATTGGTGACTTCGAGCGTTTCGGGAGTGGGCGAGGTGCGCGTGAACTGGTCGGGCGCGTCCTTGTAGCGGCCGATTTTCTCGAACTCCATATTGATGCCGAGCTTGCCGAGTGTATCCTTGACATAGAACAACTCCGCGCGCAAGCCTTTGACGTCGAGCTCGTCTTCCGGCGACATATAGATCTTGTCCGCGGCAGTGGCGACGTAGTATTCGTGCATTCCCGCGCCCCGCAGGAAAGCCGTCACAGGCTTGCCGGATTTGCGGAATTCAGCGATCTCGCTTCGCAGCTCCTCCAGGCGCCCCCAGCCGGCGGTGAGATCGCGCGGTTCCAACACGAGCGCCTTGATGCGCTTGTCGGCCGCGGCGTCGCGTAACATTCGCCAGGTGTCGAGCACCGTGATAGTCTGCTGATTTTCGAGGAAAGCCAGCGGAACTTCCACCGGCGCCTGTTCCGGAATGTCGCCTTCCAGATGCAGGATCAAAGCGGAATTGGAAGCAACCGTGGGGCGGCCCTGTCCCACGCGGATGGCCGCGATGACGACGATTACTCCGAGGACCACGATGAAAATCATACCGATCAAAAATCCCAGCAGAAATTTGCCCATAGCGCCTCGCATTGTCATTATCGCAGGATGGCCCGGAATCCGAGCCGCATTCTTTGTAGAAACTTGCGCACAACGGACTCGCCGGGCGCAGTACTTCGCCCAAGTTTCTTATTCGTTTGATGCCGTGCCCGGCGGCCTGTGCGCTTATCGCTTATTCTGAGGGCAGATGACGGCTTTTCTCACGGCGGCGATCCGCGGCGGAAGATTCGACGAGTTCATGAAGTGAGTTCCCAACTTCTCGTGGTAGTGGGCTGCGGCCAATTGGCGACGCTCGCCGGGCCGGCGCGTCCCCGCGTGCGCGTCGAGTTGCGGGAGTTAGCCATCATTCCCGACGGCGGCATGCTCGTCCGCGAAGGCATCGTCGAACGCGTCGGCCCCCGGGCCGAAATCGAACCGCTGATCTCGCGCGATTGCGAAGTCGTGGATGCCGGAGGCAGAGTGGTGATGCCGGGCTTCGTCGACGCCCATACCCACCCCGTTTTCGCCGGGACGCGAGTCGACGAATACGAGCTTCGCGCGACGGGCGCGACATACGAAGAAATTGCGGCTGCAGGCGGGGGAATTCGCTCCACCGTGCGAAAAACTCGCGCGGCATCCGAAGACGATCTCTTCGAAAGCGCCAGCCGCCGGATGCGATGGTTTCTTCGCAACGGAACCACCACCCTGGAAGCCAAATCCGGCTACGGGCTATCGCTGGAATCGGAGATCAAGATTCTCCGCGTGATTCGGCGCTTGAACGAATGCGGTGCGCCGCGTCTGGTCCCCACGTTTCTGGGCGCACACGAAATCCCTGACGAGTTTCGCGGCCGCGCCGCGGAATATACGGATCTGGTCGTTTACGAGATGCTGCCGGCGGTCGCACAAGCGCATTTGGCGGAGTACTGCGACGTCTTCTGCGAGCGATCGGTTTTCGATGAATCTTCGACTCTTCGAATCCTTGGAGCCGCGCGCGACCTGAATTTACGTGCCCGCGTTCACGCCGATCAGCTCTCGGACTCGGGTGCCGCCGGGATCGCGGCCCACGCCGGTGCCGCGACGGCCGATCATCTCGAGCATATCGACGAGCGAGGGATTCAGGCGCTCGCCGCGGCGGGCGTGCAGCCCGTGCTGCTGCCCGCTTCGGTCTACACGCTCGGCTCCCCACGATTCGCTCCCGCCCGCGCGATGATCGATGCGGGGTTGGGCATTGTCCTCGCCACCGATTTCAATCCCGGCTCCTCGCCCTCGCCCTCCATGCCGTTCGTTCTTTCTCTCGCCTGCACGCACATGCGAATGACCCCCGCCGAAGGGATCGCGGCCAGCACCATCAACGCGGCTTACAGCTTGGGGCGCGGGGATATTCTCGGCTCGCTCGAACCGGGCAAGCACGCCGATTTCGTCATTCACGATTGCACCGATTATCGCGAGATTCCGTATTTTACAGGCGTTGAGCCTGCGGATCGCACATACGTTGGAGGCCGGCTAGTGTACTCCCGGTGCTCCTCATGACGAAGTCTCCAGAGCAGGGCTGGCTTCCCGATTTTCTCTACCGCGACGGCCGGTTTGAGAGCGGCGTGGCCCTGTTCGCCAATGCGGAAGGCCGGATCCAGCGCCTTTCCAGATCGCCAGAAGATCTGAAAGCGGCCCAGCGGCTGAACCACCAGGCCTTGCTGCCGGGCTTGGTCAACGCGCATTCCCACTCCTTCCAGCGAGCTCTTCGCGCCCGAACGGAGCGTCGCACGCGAGCCGGACGCGATACTTTTTGGACCTGGCGGGAGGCGATGTACCACGCAGCCAACTCTCTTTCGCCGGAGGATATATATCGCGTAGCCAGGATGGCGTTTCTGGAAATGCTGGCCAGCGGTATCACCACGGTAGGCGAGTTTCATTATCTACATCACGCTCCCGGCGGAACTCCCTACGAGAATCGAAATCTGCTAGCGGAGAAAATCCTCTGCGCCGCTCGAGAAACCGGTTTGCGGATCGCGCTGCTGCGAACGGCCTACTCGCGCGCCGGGTTTCAGAAACCTCTTAATCCCGGCCAAGTGCGATTCATGACTCCGAATCCGGACGACTTTATTTCCGATACAGAAGCGCTCCGGACGTCGATCACCAAAGGATTTTCGCCCGATCGGGCGTGGGTGGGGATTGCGCCTCACAGCATCCGCGCTGTGCATTTGCCGTATATCGAACGTGTGGCCAGCTACGCCGCGCAAAACGGCCTGGTGTTGCACATGCACGTGGCCGAGCAGCAGGCGGAAATAGAGGCGTGCCAGACGGAGTTCGGCTTGCGTCCCATCGAACTTCTGTACGAACACGGCGTTCTAAGTGAGCGCTTCACCGGTGTCCACGTGATCCATGTCAACGAGCGCGAGATCGATTATTTGGCAAAGGCGCGCGCGCACGTCTGCGCTTGCGCCACAACCGAACGGAACCTCGGCGACGGGATCGCTCCCGCGGAAAGATGGGCGGCTTTGAGCATCCCGGTCTGTTATGGCAGCGACAGTAATATTCAAATCGATTTATGGGAGGATGCGCGCGAGCTGGAATATCACCTTCGCCTGGAGAAACTGGAGCGCGCGGTGCTCGCGCCGGATGCCGAGCGAGAGAGCTTGTCGCGGCGGCTATTCGACAGCGCGACGCGCGTGGGAGCCGAAAGTCTCGGCGCGCCGGCAGGAAGTCTCGAGCCGGGCCTTGCCGCCGATTTCCTGACCGTGGATCTGGACGATCTTTCCATTGCCGGAGCGGATGCCGGTTCCCTGTTAAGTCACATTGTGTTCTCGTTGGAGCGGACCGCCATCCGGCAGGTCTGCGTGGGAGGCGAACCGGTGATTCAAGATGGCAGGCATCCGCTTCAGGAAGAAATCGTTCGAGAATTTCGCGAAACCCAGCAGAAACTATGGGAGCCGGCGTGAAGGGCTATTTGGCCTGCGTTGTGGCCGCGGTGGCGGGCGTGGAAACCAAATCAGCGGGCGGAGTTGGATGTTTTTTCAGGTATCTTATCAGCCCGGCGCGGAGCCATCCGAACTTGAAGCCGTAACCCGTATCGTGCAGATATTGCAGGGCCATTTCCTCCGACATGCTTTCAAAATACATCTGGTAAAGCGCAGCGACAACGGCGGTCCGGTCGCGGCCCCATTTGCAGTGAAAATAGATGGGATGATTACGATCGTCGTGGAGGATTGCCAGTATATGGTCGACATGCTTCTCCGAAGGCGAAATCGGCGAAGCGTTCATTATGCCTAGAAGCACCGTAATACCGTATTTCCTGGCCTTCTGCCGTTCCAGGTAACTCTCCCAGGGCATCAATGGCACCTCCACATCCACAATGTACTTAACGTGCAGTGATTGAAGAAACCGGAAATCGGCATCGCTTCTGGGCCTGGATCCCTTATAGACGCCGCTGCTGTCGATCTCGGCAAAATGCTTCAGCGTGGACCCAGTCGTAGCCGGCTGGAGGAGGGGACTGGGCGTATCGACATTGGCCGTATCGCCGGTTGGGCCGCTCTGGCAGAGGGCGGATAGTGGGATCGAGAATAATAGCGCTACAACAGGTTTCTTCACGCCGTACCCTCCTCGATAGGCCTAACCCTCGGCTTCTTGTAGATGCACTTTTATCACCCAAAGCGCAAATAATCCGTCGATCAACAAATTACGGAATGTGCCTGCCGGAAAAAGTTACTTGCCGGTTAAGATTCCGGCGACCACGACAAACAGTGGAGCGGTGCAGGGGACGAACCTGAGGCGCCCCCGCCTCTTTGTCCGCAGTTTCCCAAGCCGGATATGCCATCGTTTGCGGGTTGGTAATTATGTTGCTGGACCCTCCCTGTCGGAAGCTGCTCGCGCGGGAACGCGGAGACACCGACCGCGCGCCCAGCTGAGCCGAGCGCGGCCAGTACCAGCTCTGGCGGTGGGGTACGAACCGGTATTATTGCTCCAGCGCGTGGTAAGATGCTCAACAAACTCAGAGATGCCGCTCACACCACCATTCGTTCCCCCGGGGCATTTCTATTCGCCCATCTGCGACCCCGCGGAACTCCAGGCGCTTCGTGATCGAATTTGGCCCGACCCGCCCGTGGATGAGGTCCCGGGTATCGACTTCCAACTTTCCAAGCAATTTGAATTGCTATCGCACTTTTCGGGGTACACCTCGGAGATTGATTTCGACCTGGATCCATCTGTGGATGGCCGGCGCTATTTTTACCATAACGATCAATTTCCCTGTTTAGATGCAGAAGTATCGTTTTGCCTTTTGCGGCATCTTCGGCCCAAGAGCATCGTCGAGGTAGGGTCGGGATTCTCAACTCTGGTCACTGCCGAGGTCAATCGCCGATTCTTCGGGTCGAAAATCCAAGTGACCTGTGTGGAGCCGTTCCCCAGACAGTTTCTCATTGACGGAATCGACGGAGTCACGGACCTCATAAAGCAGCGCGTGCAATGCGTCAACCTCTCCGTGTTTGGATCGTTGAATCCCAATGACGTCCTCTTTGTAGACTCCTCGCACATTTCAAAGACGGGCAGCGATGTCAATCATCTGGTTTTTGAAGTGCTTCCAAGGCTTAAACAAGGAGTCTACATTCATTTTCACGACATCTTTCTACCCGATGATTACCCGCAGAAGTGGGTTCTGGAGGACGAAAGAAACTGGAATGAGCAATATCTTGTGCGCGCCTTCCTCCAGTACAATACAGAATTTGAGATTATCTGGAGCTCCTATCTAATGGCTACCCGGTACCCGCAACAAACACTGCGCGTCTTTCCAAGATTTTCGACGTTGGGAGCGGGAGGTAGCCTCTGGATCCGGCGTGTTGGTAGACGATAATTCCTCAATTCACAGAGACCAACATGCCGGCGCCCGGCGCTAGCCACTCTCCGCTGGTGGAGTCGAATGGCAGCCATCGTCCGGAATTAGGCGAAAGTTTCATCAGTTTGCGATCTCCATCGATTAGGGTTATATTCGCCAGAACGGAAGCGCCCAGGTCCGCGTTCACCAGTAGGAGAAACGGCCGCTGTTGGCTGTCTACAAACTCTCCGATTAACAAACGAGCGCCGCCAGTGCGCGCGGAGCTCGTGACCCGGACCGACTCAACGATTTGACTCTCCATCTGATCCGGTTCAAACGGGGTTGGATAAAAATAGACCCCGATACTGCGTAGTTGAAGCAGCGTAGGAGCGAGTGTCATGATCTCGCCGTTCAAACGGCGCAACATGTCCCAGGTGGGCGATCGATTGCCGAAACCATCGATGGCTGTCGCGCTGAGGTCCGCCCCATCCGGATTGACGTACTCGAAGTACTGCAAACCCTTTCCACCATATGCCAACGTGCTATAAACTTGAACGCCCAGTGTAGCTGGTGAGGGGGCCATCGAGTTGGGGAGGGCGCTCGCGAGGATACAATTCCAAAATGGCACCTTCATCTCAAGGCTGACCCTCCGCGCGATCTCCAAGTTGGCGTAAAATGAGTCGCCCACCTTGCCTTGCGATACCGCGTAGTGATCGTAGCTAATGAACGGTTGCCCGACTTGGAGCACCTGCTGTCGAAGATAGTCGTCGTATTTCAGTTTCCCAATGTTGGATCGTCCGGCGTTAGAAGGAAATCCATTGATGTAGGGCCAGAGGGTAGGCATTTGCGCCTTAAGAACATTCGCGACCGCGGCCAGGGCAGGAAACATGGACGCATCCGGCTCATCCGCCAAGAAGAGACCGAGAGCCGCTGGATTGCCAGCAATTCTCTTGTTCAGTTGTGCCGCTTTTTTTCTCATTTCCTCCAGAGGCGGGACATCCTTCCAATAGTAGCCGTTCGCCAGAGGGTCCGAGACAAAGCACGTCAAGCCGGCGGCACGCACCTTGTCAAGGTCTTCGACACCGCAAAAGCCCGAGACATTGAACCCCGCTAGCTTCATCGACTCCAGTTGACCCAAATCGGACGGGGATGGCCCCCACGCAATGACCGGGAACTGCCTGGCATCCAGGACCTTAGGATATGGAAACGGCTGTGCCAGCAGTCCGCCGGCCCATGCAACAAACACACAATAGGAAGCTGCTCGCGACATACAAGCTGGGAAGCGGGCAGTAAGGGCCGCGAGCGGATAGGGACCTGCCATTGATCGCGCAACTCTCGAATACAGCACCATGCAACTCCGAATGGGCGCTCCACCGCGCTCGGCGCTCGCGGCCCACGACAACACACTAGTGTAAACTCACATCCGTAAGCAGTCAACTTCCGCTGAGGCCGCGCGCCCCCGGCCGCCTTTGAACAAGATTGCCAGGATAGGGGGCCGTTCCATGGGCGCTAAGAAGGCTGCGAACGTGCCGAAATCAAGGGTTGCTGGTGCGCGCCGAAGTGCGTTCCGTTGCCCAATTTGGGACGCCACGCCACCCCGGTGTATCCTTTGTTATTGGCTTCCAACTGCTCTTCTCTCGATTTGTTGGGCGACGCTCCAAGGCTTTACCTGGACTTGCTCAAGAAGTGTCTGACTCGTGTACTGTTCTGCGACTCCAGTTTTTCGTGGGATCTCCAATCAACGAATCCGTTCGATCTGGGCGCTCGCCGGGACGGTAAGGATTGGCCGACCGAAGCCGAGACAATGATCGGTCTTAACCGGCTCGACAATTTGCAGTATTGCATATGCGACGTGCTTGAAAACGGCATACCGGGAGACTTGGTCGAAACCGATGTCTGGCGTGGAGGCGCTTCCATTTTCATGCGCGCCGTTTTGGAGGCATTCGGAGATCGCCGCCGCCAGGTCTGGCTTGCGGACTCTTTCCAAGGTTTGCCGGAGCCGGATGGAGAACAATATCCGGCTGACGCTGGGGACCCGCATCACAGCTTGTCTTCCTATCTGGCCGTTTCGGTTGAAAAAGTTAAGGCTAATTTCGCGCGTTACGCATTATTGGACGGTCGCGTTCATTTCCTGGAAGGCTGGTTTAAAGATACACTACCGTCGGCACCCGTGGATCGAATTGCCGTTTTGCGACTAGATGGCGATATGTATGAATCCACCATCGAGGCGCTGGTTTATCTCTATCACAAAGTATCCGCATGCGGGTTTGTCATCGTTGACGACTACGGGGCGTTGGCGAATTGCCGGCGCGCGGTTGATGACTTTCGAATGTCGCGAGAAATTTGCGAGCCTTTGATCGCGATTGACTGGACCGGGGTTTATTGGCGCAAGGACTGAACACGGGTGCGGACTTGAACCCGCCTTACTGCCACTTCGCTCTCCACCCTGGCTTCGGCATCGTGCCGCCGCGGCTGGGCTGGTAATCACCAAACGAGGAGCATCGTCCCAAGAGCCACCGAGCGCCCCTGGATCGGACTCCCTGGCGGATGACGCACTGGGCGGAAAGATCGGCCCGAATACGGCCCGCCTGCTCGAGCGGATCTTGGCTGACAAGCCCGATCCGGAGATGGTATCGGGAATGCCTGGGCATTATTCGATTGGCGGACAAGTAATCGCCCAAACGCGCGGAGGCCGCCGCAGAGCGGGCCCTCGCTACCGGGGCGTGCCACTATAAGAGCATCGAATCAATTCTGAAACGATCATCCTCCATAGGAAACATACGGCGCTGTCCCATGAACAGAAAATCAAAGCCCGGGTGCCTTTGAAGACGCGACTTGAGCTCGCGGCACAGCGCGCCGAGATGATAAGATTGCTTCTTCGTGCAGGTTTCGAGCATTCGTTCCTGGCATTTTGTTCCGCGGCGCCACTCGTTCGGTGGCCCCGGACCGTGGGCTGGGCACCTGCCGTTTGCGTACGACTTAGTATGTGCCTTGCGCCCATCCTGTGTGGTTGAACTCGGTACTTTTTACGGCGAGTCCTATTTTGGGTTCTGTCAGGCGATCGCCGAGAACTCCATCCCCTGTGAATGTTATGCGGTGGACACCTGGGAGGGTGACACTCACGGTGGATTCTACGGACCTGAAATCTTTGCAGATGTTCAGAGATATAATACCGCGAATTATGACGCCTTTTCTCGATTAATCCGGTCACCTTTTGACGAGGCCCTGGACTCGTTCGGGAGTGAAAGCATTGATATACTACATATAGACGGCCACCACTCATATGAAGCTGTGCGGCACGATTTCGAATCGTGGTACCCCAAGGTTCGAAGCGGCGGTCTAATCTTGTTCCACGATATTGCCGTGCGTAATCCGGGCTTTGGTGTGTGGAGACTTTGGGACGAATTAGCGCGAGTAAACGCGTCTTTCGCGTTCTCTCACAGTTTCGGGCTGGGCATCGTTTACAAGAGTGGTGGCCCAATATCCAACAGATATCTTGCCCAATTGCTAGAGTCCAGAGCGAATGAGAGACAAGCGATCGCGGATCTTTACGCGGTGTTAGGCCAAAGATTGCGGCTACTATTTGAGAATAGACGGCTGTGCAACGATACTCCGGCGCCTCGTTGTCGGGTGCAGGTCTTCTATCGTTTTCAGGATCAGTACACCGAAGACAACAGTGCGGCTCTATTCACAGAACCCGGAAGAATGCAGACGCTCGCGTTTTCATTACCTGACGGCGCAGCCATCAATTCTTTACGAATCGATCCGGCTGATGGGCCGTCCGTGATCGACATCTCAAGGATCGTGATCCTCGTCAAATCAGAAACAATCGAGGTCGATCTGACACGCCATGATTTAACTGCCAGCGGCAATACGAGGATTGTACGCTCAGAGGGAGGCGTCAGAATCCTCAGCTTTGGGCGGGATCCGCAGCTCTATCTCCCGCCTTTATCTTGTTCGGGCGGCCCGGTCGAGGTCTGCATCACGCTCCGAATCGTCCCTTGCGTCCGTTTGGACGATGCTCTTTACGCGACCGCGGAAGGCTTTGAGAATATCACTTCATTGCCCAATCTCGTGGTCGACTCACTTCCGGGCGGTTGAGAGCGCGGGATAATGACCCGTCAGACCCGAGTGATACGGTTCTGGACATTCCGTATCACCAAAGTAAATATTATTGGGGTCCGGTTCAGCGCACAGCGCCCGGCGCGGGATCGTGCGCTCACCTGAATCCTTGACTCCCCGCCGCGCCGGGCTGCGTTGTGCGCTAAGTCAGTGGAGAGCGCACAGCGCCCGGTTCGACGGTATCGTATCACCACCTTGGAACGTTCGCTACCTGCCAAAGAAACGGGCTGTTACCCTCCGGTCTGTTGAGTACTTCGAGCAAAAACGTCGCTAAAGAAAGGTTCCAGTCCCGTGCGTTCTTCTTCGCGGTATTATCAGCGCCTCGGATTGAAATCGAGGCGGACTCGCAATCCAGAAGGCACAGCTCGACGCGGGGAGCAGTAAGCGCAAGCAATAATAAGAAGTAATCTTCGTTGTAATCGCCGAGCGCCCTAACGTCTGAAATTCGCGTTTTCATTAGGTTCAAAGGAAATAGAATGCTACAGACGGGAATAAAATTGACGCCGCCGAGGCACTTGAAGACATCCGCAGACCGGTACGGCCGGGACCGGCGTGTCTGAACAAGTTCCGAACCTCTTTCGGCTCCTACTACCGGCGGGCCCGCCCATTCGGGGTATCTCCAAGTCTCCTGGACCACCGCGGATGAAGTCACGATAACCAACGGCTGGCCGCCCTCCAGCGCGCGCCCGACTGCAGGCGCAGTCGGCGCATTGACGTAATCGTCATCGTCTATGAACCAAATATAATCGGAAGTCGCGAGTTCAATCGCCGCAAGAAGCAGATCCGTGCGGCTGTGCCGTCCGGAGCGAATTTGGTGGCGCCAACAGCCGAGTTCCCCAGCAGGGTAACTTCTCTTAAGGTCGTCGACTTCACGTTCAACGACATCGCCGCAGACATCTGTGATTATCGTCGCTCGAACGTCCATGAGTTCTCCGGCGTAGTGCCGAAAGGCGGCGAAAGAAAGCACGGCGCGCCTCAGAAGTTCCGGCCGGCGAAATTGGGTACGGCAGCAGATCGTCAGAGATGGTTTGCGGTTCCCGCGGGCGCTTTGCAACGCGGCATCGAACAGAACAGTAACATCGTGCTGCTGAGGCTCTTTCCACGGCTGAGATACATAGGAGTAGTCGACCATTTCGCCGCATTCCAGAATTCCTTCCGGAGTAGGATATTGATGATTGAAAAAATTGGCGCGGTAAAATGCACGAAATGAATCGTTAGCGCTGAGCTTATCGAGCTCATTCCTACCTTCCGGCCGCTCCCGCATAGCCATTAGCCGGGGACTGACAGCCATCAGCGTCCCGTTTAAAAGGCACTCCAGAGAGAGCAAGATACCCGCGCATCGGTGCTCGAGAGACGGAGCAAGGATCGTGTGCCTTTTGAGCGCTGCCGGATTGACCAAAAGAATATGATCGTCCAAGCAGATGACAGGATGCGCGCATACGGCTGTTTGCAGGCCCGCAGCTTTCATGTCGTAGGAAAAATCGTATTTGTGCTGCCCATCCCAGCGCACGCCGCGGTTGCCGCACAAGCCCCAGCCCGGAAACCGGGAGTTCAACTCCTCAGTCAAGCGCTCGATGTGGGTGGAGATCCCCCGCCCAATCCAAACGCCCGCGCGACAGACCAAAAACGGACGCTCCTCACAGCCCGCGACTTGACGAATGGCGTCTATCGGCGATGCGGCGAGCAAAGGTTTGATTTCCAGGTCATTGTAGTAAGCGCGAAGAGCCTTCCAGCTCTCGACAGATCGCGCTTCGGCACATAAGGGGTAGAGCGTGACCTTATCGTTTAACACTAGACCTGCCGGACCTGATGATAAAGATTTAAACCAACGATCTTGATCTTATCGGCGTAGAAGGAGCCGACGGTGTCCACACACGCCACGGCGCCGCGGGCCTTCAAATAGCTTTCCCTCACGCTCTGACGGAAGCTTGCCGGAATCGCCGCCGCTTCGATCAACCTCCATGCTTCGTTCTCCCCCTTTGGGCCGAAAAACTTGTACGCGATCAACAGAAAATTCCGAAGGCTAAAAAAATGCTCGTTATAAAAGCGCGCCGGGCGATAGGACAGAAGGCCGGTGAAGTGCGCACACAGCGCCCCGGGCTCGTACGCAACTGGCATACCGCCCAGCCAAGCGCGCCAGCTAAGGTCGACATCCTCGTTGTAAAGGAAGTAAATCGGATCGAAACCATTCAACCTGCGGAAGGCCTCACTCGACGCCAACATAAAGGCTCCGCTGGCCCATGGTGTCCAACCTGTCCGAGCTTCGTATTCCTTCGGGTGCTCGGAAGGCCATTGCCGCGCCTCCACAAAGGCAGCGCTTCCCTCACAAAACGACGTCAGCAGACGGTCGAGACATCCAGGCATGGGCAGCGAATCGGGATTGACGAGAAGGAAGCAATCTGCGGGGCATACGCGGTTGAAGAGGTAGTTCACCGCCTCGCCAAATCCCAGGCGCCCGCTCGTACGTTTTTCGGACCAATCTATAACGGCTGCCACGCTGCCGCCCGAGAACCTGACCGTCGAGGCTCCCAGCAGGCCACTTGAATCGCTGTAATTGAGCGCGTGGACGCGAAGTGGCATCCGGCAATTCTGGGCCGCCAGCGCGGGGATCAAGATGGACTCTATGAACCGCACATTGGGGAGGCCATACACGATAAAAACATCAATCGCTCCAGAGGGATGCGAATTCCTCCACGCGCGAGGAGCGGGAAGCTTGCCCGACGGCTGGAGTTGAAGAACCGGGCGAACGCCGCGCACGACTGAGGCCAGCCCACGCCGAGGATAACCAGGGTGAGGATCATAGGAGCCTCGTTCCACCCCTGCAACGTAGTGGACAAGCGGATTAACGCCGCTTTCGGCTAGGCTGGGGAAAGATTTGTAGTATCGGCGCACGTTAAAGTGAGTGTTGGGCCTATATCCTTTCCCGGCGCCTTTTTCCAGATAGTGAACAAGCGGATTCACTCCCAACGCCTTCACCCGAGGGTATCGCCGGAGATACCAATCGGAATGGAAGAGCGGATGTGGTCGCCGCCCTTCCCAGCCTCCAAACCTGATGAAATGCAATAAGGGGTCGACGCCTGCAGCTTTAATGTCCGGATAATTATTGATGTACCAGGCTGGATCAAACAGCGGGTGCGGATGGCGTCCCTCTGGGCGTCCGAACTGGAGGTAATGCTGAAGCGGGTTCAACCGGCGTTCAGCCACGTCCCCATATTCCGCCAAATACCATCCGGGATCGAACAACGGATGAGGTTTGCGGCCTTCAAATCCGCCCCACAGTAGAAAATGAAGTAAAGGATTGAAATGGCTCTCCCGTACATCCTTGTTATTGTTGAGGTAATATCCTGCATCGAATAGCCGTTCGTGAAAAGATACAGGTTCTCTCCGGATCAAGAGCCGCAATCGGGAAGCCCAACTGCCCGTGGGGTCTTGCACCGGGCAAAAGCCGCCAATTTCCGCGGCAAACACAAGGAACGGACGCGGCAGCCGCCGCACAAGCCATTCAGTTAAGGTCTTGTTCAGGTTCACCCTGGGGTCGCCCCGGTAAGTTCGCGTTGGAACAACTCATGATACCAACGTCCGGGCTCTCGCAGCGAGGTTGAAACCGAGTTTTATGAATGCAGGCCCGAAGGCACTCGAGAAAGGAGCTCACAGTGCCCCCGCGGGACGAGCTCGCCTTGTTGCGAACCCTGGCCTATTGGTCGTCGGGGTCCTTGCCCGCGATACGCACTTCCAACGCTGCCATTCGCTCTTGTAGCTTGCGGTTTTCCTCCTGCTGCCGCAAAAGCTCCTCGTGCTGTTTCTGCAATTCGTTCAACAGCATGGGCGTCAGCTTCTGGTATTGAACCGTCTGCACCTGCCCGTCCTTGTCTTTCACTACCAGGCCGGGATAGATTTGCTCAACCTCTTCGGCAATCAATCCATAGTCCAGCGGTTTGGAGCCATCCTCATAGGGCTGCTTATAACGGAACGTGACCGGACGGAGCTTCAGCAGATCGCTCGAGGCGTCGCCCATATCCTGAACGTCTTCTTTGTAGCGGATGGACGAGGCCACCGTGCCCAATTGACCGTTTGAACCGATGTACACGGCCTCTGCGCTCGGCCCATACGGCCCATTGTAAATCCCGCCTATGTAAGTTGCAGTCTGTCCCGTGCCGATGCGGATGGTATCGCTCTCCGTGTTTCCAGAAAGAAGGTCCGCGCCGATATAAATATTTGAGCTGCCGCTAGTCAGGGATTTTCCAGCATTGGCGCCGAGGGCGATATTGCTGTTTCCCGTGTTGTTGAGCAGCGCCTGATAACCGACGGCGGTATTATCGCTTACGGTTTGCGTCGAGCCGGCATGAAGAGCGGACGATCCCACCGCCGTATTTTGACTCCCGCCCGTATTGTAGTTCAAAGTGCCGAATCCCACGCCCGTGTTGTCGCTGCCGGAGGTATTGGAGTCCAGCGCTCCGAAGCCCGTTGCGGTGTTGTCGCTCCCGTTTACGTTGGAGAAGAGGGCGGCGTAGCCGTCGGCCGTGTTGTACGATCCGCCATTGAGCGACGAAAGGGCCTGCCCACCGGTAGCAGTGTTATGGGCTGCGTCGCTTTCCGCTGCGAAGTAGCCGTTGATATCGATGACCAGGTCCGTCGTTTGGGTTACGTACACGTTCACCGAGCCGTATGTGTCGTCGCCCGCGGGGGCTATGGTAGCCTCGTCCAACACGGTGCCCAGATTGTCGTTCAAGACCGACGTGAATGGCTGGGCGGACCCGTACGGCCACATCGTTACGAAACCGAGGACCCCCTGCGGGACCACCGCCACATCGAAGGAATAACCCTGGGCGATTGAGGGAATGTTGCAATTCCCATTGGCCTGTATCGGAAATGCGCGCGTGGTTCCCCCCGCCAGAGTGGGCGGCCCGAAGCTAGGGTTTCCGGTGTAAAGCTGGCCCGTGCGCGTATCCACCACACGGCACGGCGTCATCGCCACAAAGACTAGCGGATTTGCCGTTGGCTGCCCTTGAACTCGTGGTGTTACACCGCTTTTCAGCGTGATCGCCCGGTTCTCGTTCGCGTTAGGCTGCCAGAACAGCGGCGCGGCCCAGTTCTTCAGCGGCACGGGATCCCGCGCCGCTTGAGCGCTTAGCGCTCCCGCGGATAAGACAATGAACAGAATATTCCGGCCTGAACGGCTGCACATGCGAACATTCTCCCTTAGTGTTGTGGTTGAAACTCCCCGACTTCTAGATGTTACTAGAAATTGCGAGCCAATATCACTAGGCAATGGTCTTAGATTAGGACACTTCCATCATTAACGGGCCGGCTGGGACGGGGTGCGTCTCGTACTAGAACCAGACCCTCCAGCGCCGCGACCCGCGTACGGTGGATTGCAGGTTTTCATCCGTCGCCCCGAGGCGCTTTCGCAGAATTATGGCGCCATTAACGCACGCCTCCATGAATCGGCTGTGAGATTCAGCGAAACCTCCTCCGTAGGAGAAAGGCATGGAGAGTAGTAGGGGTCGGGGACGGCCAGCATGTCAGCCCATCGCGCGCAAAACCGGTAACGCTCCTCAAACGTAACGACTCCGGGACGGCTCTGGCAGCCGGCATGGATCAGTCCCGGGGCGGCCACGCACTCCACTCTGTAGCCACGCGATCGCAAGCGCAAACAGAGATCCACATCGTTGTAGTTGTTGGGAAATTGTTCGTCGAAGCCACCCACCTCCGCGAATAATTCGCGGCGGATGGCGAGGCAAGCGCCAGTAACGGCGGATACGTTGCGAGTGACCTCAAGCCAAGGCCACAGAGCGCTCGATGGAAGATTCCGGCCCACATGACCGGCGCCGTCGCTAATTCCGGTCACGATTCCCGCATGTTCCAGCGCTCCTGACGGATACCGTAGCACAGCCCCCGCCGCGCCGACCTCGGGCCGCGCCACCTCCTCGCTCAGCATCTCCGCCCAATCGGCTGCCATAGCGGTGACATCGTCGTTCAGAAACAGCAAATGTGGCGCTTCGGCCATCCGAACGCCAACATTGTTCATGGCGGCAAAATTGAAGCTCCCGTTAAAGGAGGTGATCGCCGCTCCCGCTCTTTCAATCACCGATCGCAACCGGACGTTCGCGCCGCCCTCTTCATGCGCCACCACAACAATCTGCCGCACAATCGCCCCAGCGGTCGCGCGAATCGAGCCCAGGCACTTCTGCAATAGGCGAGGCGACTTCGAGCACACGATGATCGTCATTTCGCGGGCGAGACCATTCCGCCGCACAATAAATGCAGCGCTGCGGGAACTGGGGCTGCAGCGCGCTTTATGCCCCTCCCGCCTCTCGATGCCCTCCTCAATCACCTGCGCAATGTGATCCCTCGACGATGGGCGCTGATCTCCTCGGAACGTGTGGTACAGCACCCGGGGAACGTGCCGAATTTCTGAAGTCTTTTCTGTGGCGCGCAAAACCAGATCGAACAATTGGGCCACCGGATGCCGGCTCGAAAGCCCTCCGCATTCCAAAAACAGCTCTCGCCGTAGGACCACCATCGGGCCCATGTACATGCAGCTCGTAAGAAGATCTGGGGACCACTCGGGCTTGAAGATTGGGTTTACCCGCTTGCCGGAAGCATCAATCTCGTCCTCATTGCAGTACAGCAAGTCGGCGGCGGAAGTTTGCAGTGCCTCCGCAAAATAGAACAACGCGAACGGCGAAAGAATCAGCGGCTCGGCGATGACGGCAAAATAATCAGCGGTCGCCAAATTCGCCGGGGGATTCAGATCAACAGCACCGCTGGGGCCGGCATCGCCTGCGATTTCCCAGTTGCCATACGTTTGCGCGTGGAGCGATTCCAGCGTTGCCCGCGCGTTCTTTTGATCCTGAACCGCGATTACCACGCTGAATCGGGGTTTATGCGGCCACTTCACCGAGATCACGCGAGCGTGTTCCGTCGAGGGCAACGCCGCCTGCTCGTGCGTCACCCATGTTGCGTAGCCGGTCTTATCTTTCTCCCGGTCGCCCCGCCGCGCGGGTAGGATCTTTTCTATAGTCCGGCGAAAGGCGCGGCCGCCCGAAGCAATCCGGTGAAGCGCGGCAAACAACCGGCTTTGTTCCACGCGCAATAGCCGCGAGTCCAATAGCGACTGCTGGAGGGCCAGATTCCGTTGCGCTGCTGCGTTCCGCCTCTCCGCCTCCTCGATTCTGTCCAACGCGTCCCCAATTTCGGCGAGCGCCTCAGAGATCGGGATGGCGCTATTAGGCCCACTCGTCGTCCCGCCGTTCGATCGCCGCGAGGCAGCTTGCGCGCGTTCCAAGGCCGCGCGCGCACGCACAATCGGAGGGTCTTCCATGAACTGAGCCATTATCCCATGCGGATCCCATAATCTGACATTGGCTCAACAGCCGGCCCGAATCAAAAAGGAGCCTCGAGGGATGTAGAAAGTCACTAAAGACCTGCAAGTTACAAGGAGGAAGTTACAGATATATAGCTGTACAGGGCAGGAGCGTTCTATATAGCAGGCTGCTGCCACCCGAGGGATCGGCAAAAAGGCGCGCGCCGCGTCGTGTCAACTCGTGGTTGCGAGTCCACGCGACCCTCACTCTTTGCAAACGAAGTTCTTCGCGTCCTCCGGATCGCCGTTGCCCGTGTACTGAGCGTATTTGGGATAAGCGCACAACGGGCGACTCCGCCCCGGAAACGCTTTTCCGGTCGCGACCACCGAATCCGGCGCTTTTCCTTTCTCCGCCCAATCCATCACGGCGCTGAGCAGGTCGAATTGGTCCAGCGCGTGATCGCCTCCCCGGCAATGGGCCATGCCCGGAACCAAATACAGCCGGCTCCAGCTCTGCACTTTATCCATTCCGCCATTCGCCTTGCTCATCTTCTGGTAATAGTCCAGCGTATCCATCGCGGAGAACGCCGGATCGCTCATGCCGTGATAGAAGAGGAGCTTTCCGCCGTGGGCGGAAAAGCTGCTCAGGTTAGTCCAGGTGCTATCGGTCAGCGCTTCCAGCGGGCTCCCGAGGATATTGAACAAGCGCTGGTCTACGTCGATACTGGTTGGCGGCACGGGCGCGTTCGCCGCGGGCGGATTAGAGCTGGGCAGCAGGTTGGCGATGCCCGCGTCGTAGGCGTTCATGGGATAGACGAGGTCGCCCTTTGAATTTCTGGGGCCGGCAAAGGCTTGCTTGAGGGCGTCCACCTGCGGCGACGATAAACAGGACTCTGTCTTCGCACCCGTGCAGGCCAGCACGGCGGGGTCGAACTTGCATGCCCGCGTATTGAAGACCATGCCGTCCTTCAAACCGTCGTTGGCGTCGCAGGCTTTGAGGACGCCGTCTACGATCAGCTTCTTGTCCGCTTCGGAGAAGACCTTGTTGGGCTGCGGCTTTCCCGCGTCGTCTTTGGGGGCGATCTGGTTGAATGCGACCGCGGCCCAGTTGTTGCCGATCTGCGAAAAACCGGTGCGCATGGCGGGATCGCCCGAAATGACGCCGTCGAAATAGTTGGGGTAGCGCTGGGTCATGAGCATCGCTTCCCGCCCGCCGGTGGAGCACCCAGCGAAATAAGAGTATTGGGCTGGCCTCCCATAATATTGAGCGACAATCTGCTTCGCGATCTCCGTTACCCGGCCCACGGCAACCTGGGCGAAATCAAGGCTCGCCTGCTGATCCTGGTCGTAGCTCCCATCGAACGTAGCGCCAGTGTGGCCGGTGTCGGTGGAGACCACGGCGAATCCTCGTGCCAGACCGGATTGATCGCCGGCTGCCGCCGCGCCCACGGGCGGACGGACGCTTCCGTTGTATCCGCCACCGCCCTGAAACAGGAAGCGGTTGTTCCAGTTATCCGGAAGCGCGATCGCGAAGCTGATCCCATACGGTTTCCCGCCCACTCCTGTGCGTTTATCGACGACGCCGTCGGCTTGGCAGTGGGACGGCGCGGAGGCCGAAGCAGGAATAGTTTCGGCCTTCGTAATCGTAAGGTTAACGCCCGGAATCTGAAGCTTTGTGAGATCCGAGCACTTCATGGACGACTGCGCCATGGCTCCCGTGGCCAGCGACAGCATCAGCACGCTCAAGGTCTTCATCTTCGTCACCTCTGACTTTTTCTGCCCGGTGCGCTCCCGGGCCCTGGCCAGTATACTTCACAGAGACGTTGAGGTGGCGCGCTGCGCGGAATGGCAACCTCGCCCCCGGCGCATGAGCCCGCGATCTTTAATGCCCCGCGAAATCGTTCCGTATCACCGCACCGCCCTTCATCACAAAGCGTACGCGCTCCATTTCGGAGACATCCGCCAGCGGATTTCCCGAAACCGCGATAATGTCGGCGAACTTGCCTTTCTCGATGGTCCCGATGTCCTTTTCGATTCCGTAATTCAACATGTGGGCGGCGTTAAGATATGCAGTCTGCAGCGCCTGTGTTGGCTTCAATCCCCATTTCGCGTAATAGCCAAACTGATTGGCTTGCTTACCATGCGGGATCTCGGCTGAAGTCGCACCGCTACCAAAGACAATTGGTACGCCCGCGGCGACCGCGCGCCGGAAGGCTTGCTCAGCGAGCCGTATGCGCGAGTTGCGCCCGGCCGTCGCTTCCAGGTCTCCTTTTTCCAATGAAATCAGATCATCGAGCGTGACCACAAACGGAAGCTCTTTTTGCAGCAGCACCTTGATCCCATCCTGATCGAGTTCCAGCAGGTGGTTGGGAGCGTCCACGCCGGCATTGATACAACTAGCCATGCCTTCGCCGCCGTAGGTGTGACACGCAACCTTAAGGCCCAGCCGGTGCGCTTCGTCCACGATTGCCTGCACTTCCTCGAACGTCAGAGAAGGGGAATTCACCAGCCTCCCTTCGGGAGTCCACATGTGCATCGTCCCAACGAAGTCCTGCGTGGTGTAAATTTTCACCCAGTCCACGCCCTGCAGCTTGGCTTCCCGCACCGCCGCACGAGCGAGCCAGGGGCCATTGACATTCTTATTCTCGATGAAGCCTTCCTGGAACCGGCCCGTGCGAATATCCGGGTAATAATTCGTCGCGCGAGGATTGAGCGATTCGCCCACGACTTGCATGCGCGGGCCCTGAACGCGTCCGGAATTGATCTGATCGCGGATATCCACCGTGTTGTAGCCGCCACGCGAATCCATATCGAGGACCGTGGTGAAGCCCGCAGCGAGATCAATCTGAGCGTTGGCCAGCGCTATCAGCGTGCGCTGCGCTTCGGTGTCTCCTCCTGTATTGATATGGACATGGTCGTCGATCATGCCAGGCATGACGGTCGCATTCGAGAGATCGATCACGTTAGCGCCCGAAGGAATGGCAAGGCCCGAGCCAACTTCCGCAATGCGATCGCCTCGCACGATCACCACCTGATTGGTGAGCATCGTGCCTGAACGGGCGTCGAACATCCGGCCGGCGCGGATCGCGATTAACTGGTCGCGCGGCGCGAGGTATTTTCCTGCCGTTTGCGCATGTCCCGACAGGGCTGCGAGTCCCGCAAGGAGCAGAACAGAAAATCTCTGTTGCCAGTTCATGGAGTTTTCCTCTTATCCCCCAGCACGGGCGCTGGTAATTGAATGAGATCGCTCAGACTTGGTTCTCGCTCAGCGCTCCACGCCGAACGCCACTAGCACATTGCCCGGCATCAAACTGCGCCGCGCGTATCCCGACGAGACGAAAAGCATCCCTCCGGCAACAACAGGACCCCCGACGTCCATGGCTCCGCCGTGCCCCGGGACTCCGTTCACGGTCTTGAACTCGCGTCCAGTGTCGTAGTCCCAGATGATCTTGCCGTCCGCTGCGGAGTATGCGCGCAGGTGGCCGTCGAGGGAACTCGAAAAGACGACGCCGGGGATGGCGGTCACTGCGGCCGACTGCGCCGGACTGCACGGGCGTCGCGTCCCGCAACCGGGTGGAGGCGTCTGCCAGATTCGCTCGCCGTTATCCACACGCAGCGCGAATATGCCGCCGCCTTTTGTGGGATCTACTTCGGAGACGGCATCGTTGCCTCCGTTGACCCGCGTGTTGTGAAACTCGATGTCCGATAGCGCCGCGTACATATTCCGCCCGTCCGTGGCCGAACCCCACTGGATGCCTCCCACCGTTCCGCCTTTGCCGAGCCGCGACTGCCACAGCACCTTGCCACGATTGTCAGGATCGATCCCATAAGCCACGCCGGATTTCTGACCTACGACCAGCGCACGCTTGCCGTTGGGAAGCGTGATCAGAATGGGGGATTCCGCGAAATCGAAATCCGGACCGCCGGAATCCGGACAACTGGTTTTGTCGTCCAGGTAGCAGGAGCTGTTCCAGGCATCCTTCGTGAATTGATGCCACCAGAGGATCTCGCCCGTGGACATCTTCAAGCCAACGATAGAGTCGCTCATCGGCGTCACGGGATCAGAGTAATTGTCGCCGGTGCCGATGTACAGCGTGTCATGCTCGGGGTCAAGCGTCGCGGCGTTCCATACGCCTACTCCCGAAGGTCCTAAGGTGGCGGCGCCGTGCTTGGTCTTGGCGCGGGGCTTGGCGGCCTCGGCAATCATGTAGCGCTTCCAGATCACCTTGCCGGTGGCGGCGTCTATCTCGGATTCACTGCCGCGGAAATCGCAGCACACATAGGTCGGGGAAACCGCCAGCGCCTCTTCGAGCGAAGAGATTCCGACGTACAGCTTGCCTTGATAGAACACCGGCGTCGCGGTGGCCTTGGAAGCCGGATGTTCCTCGGGTTGAAGCTTCCAGATCTGCCTTCCGGTTTCGCCGTCGAGGGCATAGATGAAGCCCGACGAATCGCCGAAGAAGACCGCTGGTTTTCCGGCAACCTCGCCGACGGTGATGCCCGACCGCACCTCCGCTTGTACCATGGTGACCCAATGCACGCAGCCCGTAGCAGCATCCAGCGCGTAGAGGCTGCCGTCCTGCGCGCCCACGAACACGCGTCCGCGATAGACGGCGGGCTGGGAACGCAACACCGCGGTGTCGGGAAACGCGAACACCCACTTAGGCACGAGCTTGGGAACGTCGGCGGCCGTGAGTCCGGCATCGGCGGCCGATTGGAAGCGCGCGTTCGTGAGACCGGGCGCCCAACTGGCCCAGCTTGGCGTGTCCTTCCACACGGAACCACGCGGCGCGGGGCAGGTGTTGGCGATCTCTTCGCGTCGGCGTTGCGTGGTGTCGGGCTTGCCGAGATAGGCGGCGAGCGCCTGGCGCTCGTTGGTCGAAAGCTGCGCGGCTTGGGCCTTCATGACGCCGGTCTCGAGTGTCCGCAGGATCGTGACGGGCGTGAGCGTCTTCAGCACGTCCAGTTGCGGGATACGCGCCGCAGCCTGGGAGGCCGACATGTGGCAGGTCGCGCAATTCTTCTGGAACAGCGAGGCGGCGTAAGGGTCGTCAGCGGCGAGGACCGTCAACGTGGTGAGAGGGAACAAAGCGGATAGGAGATAAATCTTCATGGCGTTCTACTCCTGGCTTCGTATAGGGACCGAGGCTGGGAGGAAGTATATCAGATAGGTCCTCTGCCGACCTGGGATCAAGCAGATTGGCTCATTGCACCACTTGAACGAACAGGTTGTCCGCGGCGCCCAGAATCGTCGCTTTCAGGCCTGCCGGCGGGAGAGTCTGAATCGCGCCGCCTTCGGACACCACCTTAATGCCCGCATCGCCAAGCGCACGGACGGCGGCCTCTGCGTCGGGCACCGCCAGGCGAAGCACCGCGGCGCCTGGGTCTCGCGGACGGGTCGTCCCGGCGCTACGCTTGCCGGGAGCGGAGGGAACCAACGTGATTTCAAACCCGTCGGGAAGTTTCACCACGGTCAAAGGGTTGCTGTTTAGAATTGTTTCCTCAATCGTCCGGCAATCAGACGCGAAAGGCCTGCCCGTCAGATGCAGCGCTTTGAACGGGCCGTTGAGGACAGCGTCGCTGCTGACGGTGTAGCCGAAGCGGAGGTCCGTAAAATTCTTTGCGCCCGAAGCCGCGGCCCCCGCGCCCGTTCGTTGGAGAACAAGGATCTGGAAGCCGTCCGGGTCAGCCACTGCGAAGCCGCTGCCGTTGCACGCGTTCGTGAGTTGCACTGCGAGCGGCCAGTTAGCAGACTTCATCCGGTCAAGCACCGGCTGCAGATCCGCGACGGTCAGGATGAGCAGAGATGTCCCCGGCTCACCTAGCGACCGTCGGACAGGTTTACGATCCACGCCCGGAAACTCGGCCAGTTCGACGCGCATCGCTACACCGGTTACCTGAGCCGTGGCCGTACGAAATTTGCCGCCGGTCGCGCCATACATCTTCAGCACGCCGTCGGTGGTCTGCCAATCACTCGCCGGACGCGGGACGTCCATACCGAGAATGTCTTTGTAGAAGTGAACCGATTGGTCCAGATCCGCGACATTGTGGATGAAGTTTCCTACGCCCTTGACCAACGGGGCTTGCGAGAAACAGGGGATGGCTATCACAAAAGCGATTATCGGTTTCCACATAAGCGCCCCATTGTATCGCGCCGACGCGTGTATCGCTGGCCCACCGCTGCGAACCGGGGCAGCGTTCGATAAGGGCTTCGCCTCAAGGCGAACAGAAAGCGAATATGATACGCTGGCCTTCGTCATGCCACGCCGCCCCGATCCCGCCGAATTCGATACGCCGTTGACCAAGGAAGACCTTGCCAAGCGGAGCCGCGATCTTTCGATGCTTTCCGAGCACCACGTCCGCGATGCCTACCACAAAGCATATGAGCGCTGCCGGATGCAGGGTGACGCTCTGCCTCGCGCCAGCGCCATCCAGGAGTTGGTGACGGTGTGGAAGCTTCTCTGGTCGTGGAGACGGAGACGCCGCCCGCTCCGGTAGCGCGCCGGCGCGTCAGGAACGCCGCGAAAACCCGAGGAGTTTGAGATGATGTCAATGCGGAGGTAATCCTTGGCAACCTCGGTTTGGCACGGCTACATAACCTTTGGACTCGTTTCAATTCCAGTCAAGCTATTTCGTGCTGCTCGCGCAGAACGGGTCAAGTTACGCGAGGTGTATACCCCCCCGGTGCAACCAGAATCCGGGCCACAAGGCGGCCTGCGAGCCGGGCCCGTTCCGGTAATTTCCTCGCGAAAGCTTCCGGCACTCGGCGAAGTAGCGCAGGAGCGAGCCGAGCAGCCCGTGGCGGTAGCTCCAGTCCGGCGCGTGGCCACGAACGAAGCAGGCGGCGAGATTCCCCAGTCTGAGGTGGGTAAGGGGTACGAAGTCGAGCAAGGCCGGTTTATCGCGCTTGAACGGGAGGAGCTACGGGCGTTGGTTCCGAAAACCTCGACCACCATGGAGTTGGTCGAATTCGTGAACCTAGCTTCGGTGGACCCGATTTATTTCGAAACTTCCTACTACGTTCAGCCGGAACCGGCAGGGCAAAAGCCCTACGCTCTGGTCTATAAGTCTCTGAAGGAAACAGGCCTCGTTGGAGTGGCCCAGATCGCGATGCACCGCCGCGAACACATCGTGCTTGTCCGCAGCGGCAAATCGGGGCTGATTGCGCACACGATGTACTTCAGTTCGGAAGTGCGCGCCGACCAAGAGTTCAAGACGGATGAATCGCTGGTCGCTCCGAAGGAACTGGAGTTGGCGAACACTCTGGTTAAGGCGATGGCTGGGGAGTTCACGCCCGAGAAGTACCGCGATGCCTACCGGGAGCAACTGGAAAACCTGATTGCGGCGAAAGCAGCCGCCCAGCCGCCAACTTCCGCGTACAAGCCGCCGGCAAGCAAACCAGCGGCAGTTATTATGGATGCACTACGCAAGAGCCTCGCCGGAATGAAAAAGCCCGTGACTTCCGAGGAAACGGCAGAGCAACATCGCGTTCGCGCACGAAGGGGGCGGTAAGCACTCCGAGCTCCTTCCGCCGCGGGCCGAGGGAAAGGGACGTCTCCGAGCGCCAACAGAGTTTCCGTCAACAGAGTTTCAGAGAGCGAGCGCCGATTGATGTATTTCAGGTCTGTATCCGCGCCGCAAGCAACGCACGATTGGCTCCGGCGTCAATACTGTCACATCCCCATGACCGAGCCGCCTCTGCTTCTCTACGTAGGCTTCCGGCGACCAGCGGAGCAGCCCTTCGCGCCAGACCAGATAGCTGGCATTGGCGATTTGAACGAAACAGCCGTCAGGCAGCGATTTCGAATCCGCGGGATACGTGACCTTCTCCCTGTGCGCGCGGATTCGGGTCCTATGCAATTCCCAGTCGATGTCGTCCGCGTATAGAAAGTCCTCCGTCGGCTCTGGCCGCCACGCGGCTTTGAAGGCGTTGAATCGCTCCCGACGGCACTCCGCGCAGGGCCTGTGGCCAGCCGCCAGCGCGACCGCTTCGTCGAGGAAAAACAGCTCCGTATAGCGCCCCGGCGACATGACGGCGCGATGGCGTCCCTTGAATTCCAAAAGACACGTGATCCATCGTCTGCTTGCGTACTGGCGAACGATCTCACGCTTCTGATTGTGTAGCGCCCCACCGCGATTGCCCATGAATGTCCCTCGCGACGCCAAAGCGAGGATTTCGCCACAAGGTGTCACGCGGTTTTCGAGCGGCATGCCGAAGTTCCAGCTCAGGAGGAGCGACGCGACACTTAACGGTCAGGGCTTTCCAGCCGCTTCCAGGGAACATCCCCCCACCGCAGAAAAATCCAGAACGGCTGATCCTCGGGCTTCACGCCCTTGGGATCGTACATCGGCGTGGTTTCCCAAAACCCTTTGACTGTGAGCGGCGCTTTGCCCGGAAAGGTGGCAACCCAAATCTTCATCTTGCTGGCCATAATGATCCGGTTCAGGACCTCTCGAACTGGAGCATTGCCGGCCGCAAGATGGAACTGCGGCTCACTTCCGGCAGGCGAAGACACTGACAACACCTTGGGGCCGGTTGAGCGAACAGCCTGCCCGATGGATTGGAACAGAAAGTTGTCGGCGTCTCTCACTGTCCAGGAGCGGTCCGGCACTTGACTTACGATGACGTTCAACGGATTCCGAGGATCGTCCACCATCGCCTTTGGAAAAACATGGACGACGCCGTTTTCAACCTGCCATGCGTAATCGGTGTGGGAAGAAACGATGGCTTCGATCGCGTCAGTGGGGGTGGCGAAGTTTGTGGCGAGACGAACGGACTTGAGCGTATCGGGCGATTGCACCCACTCCACGGCCAACGGAAGCTGAAACCGGCTAGCCGTCTTCAGAAGGGCGTCGATAAAGCTGCTGGCATTGATTAAGCTGCCCGCTGGGAGTGAGGCTGCCCGATCTCGCGCGGTCGCGTCATCCGAACCTTTCCTCCCCCCTGGGGGCTGCGCCAGGACTGGCGTGGCAAGTGCGGCAACCAGAAGAACGGGAATCAGCGATCTCATGTCAATCAACGCGCGGCACACGGCTCGGGCATCCAGCCGCTGGAATCCGCCTGCTTTTTGAAATGCGTGCTGGTGATGAAGGGAGTGCTCAGATATTGCGGATCGACCACCTCGGTGGTTACCACCAGCCACGTATCGCCGTTGGGAGCGGCGTGCAGGTCGTAGTATTCGTTCACCACGGCGTTGGCGCTATAGGGGACGCCGTTCTTCCGCAAGTAACCGGGTTTGAGGTTCGTGGTGACTACTTTTAGATCGCCCGTTCGAGCCGCGCCACGGCCACCCGATGCCGCGGCATATTCCCATTGCGCGACGGAATAACCTTGCCAGGATGGCTCTACATCTTTTGGCGGCGATCCGCCGAAATGAAACAGGCGCGTCTGCGTTCCGGCGTCGGTATCGATGTGGAGGGTCGTATCGTTGTCCCACGTAATATGTAGCCGGCCCGGGATACGCATTACGGCAGGCGCTCCGTAAGCCTTGCACTGGTTGCCTTCGGCTTCGTCCTTCGCGGGGTCCCATGCGTCGGCGACTTTGCGCGCTTCCGCGTTCAGCGGGACGCCAACGTACTTGCCCTTGGGAGGCGTGACCATGCGGTACATCCAGTCTTCAGTGACCACCGACATCCAATACCCTGTAGGATCGAATGCGGCGGCAGCTTGCGGATTGGCCGCCGCTCCACGTCCCCCGCCCCGCCCGCCACCGCGGCCGCCGCCGCGTTGGGCGAAGAGCTGTGCTCCCACAGCCAATAGCGCCGCTGCAATCAGGATCCGCCGCCCCATTCTGTCTCTGAGCTTAATCGATGGTCTCGCCTGGTCTCGTGCCCCAACCGAAGCCATCCGACTTCCGGTGCAGAGTCTTCAAGGCGCCGCGATGATCGGCCGCCGTGCGCGATGGGTTCATGGTGATCTCCACCTCATCGCCGATCTTCAATGTGTCACGCTTGATGCCTTGTTGGCCAAGCTGCCCGGACGACCGCCATTCGAGCGACCAGCGCTGCATGGCTCCGGTCTCATCCGGCGCGTCGATCTGGAGGAAGGAATGCGGATTCCGCAGCAAAATCTCCGCGATTTTGCCGTCGAGCTTGACTTCTTTGTCGGACTCGTAGGTGGCAGCCAGCGAGTGGTGAGCGAACGCCGCCGCCGCC
The DNA here is from genome assembly GCA_036521975.1 of Bryobacteraceae bacterium. Classification (GTDB taxonomy): domain Bacteria; phylum Acidobacteriota; class Terriglobia; order Bryobacterales; family Bryobacteraceae; genus Palsa-187. The sequence goes on along the minus strand of DATDGT010000087.1, from coordinate 4,710 downwards.
AATCCAAACACCGATGCCGCTGCGCCAACTAGAAATCTCCGCCGCATGGTTCTCCTCATTTTTTCAGGCTTTTGTAGGCCGCCTCGATGAATTTATCGGTAGTCCATTCGCCTGTAGTTGAGCCGTACAACCCATCATAGTCCATGGTGGGCTTGGCCGCCTTGACTTGTTCGAGCGTCATGCCCTTCTTGATCAGCGCCTGAATGCGATCACGAATGATCGCCACCATGTTCCGGTAATTGGCGACATCGCCGGTATCACAGAGCCGCCCGTGGCCCGGTATGATCAATGTGCCGCCCTGCGACCGGAACTCGGGAATGGCGACATCGAGAATGTGATTCAAGCCGTCCAGCACTCCGTTCAAGCTTCCGCCCTTTTCCAGATCGATCACCGGATAGCTATCGGTGCGCAGGATATCGCCCGCCGCGATCACGTCGGAGTAGCGGAAGAATACCAGCGAGTCGCCATCGGTGTGCGCGGCCGGCTCGTAGAACATTTGAACGCCTTCGCCGTTGAAGAACTCGCTCAATTTGTAGGAGGCATCGCGATAGGAATCGGTGGGCCAGTCGGCAGAGGGGGCAGCGGTTTTATCCTTGCCGACTGAAGCACTCATTCGGGTAAGCACGTTTTCATGGGCGATAATCGTGGCGCTGGGCGCCACGCCTACGGGCGGGAACGTCACGCCCAGAATCTTCGTGTCGGAAGGAAGCTCGGAAAGTCTACCGTTCCCGCCCGCGTGATCGGGATCGGCACTAGTGTTGAGAATGTAACGGACCGGCTTTGGGGGGGCGGGCGAGGCGATAATGGCCGCTAGCGAAGGGCTGCTCCAGCGATAGGGGCTGTCCGGGCAATGCATGCCCAGGCACTTGTTCGGAGCTGGCGAGGCCGCGACCGAAGTGGCCAACTGCAACACGGTCTGCAGAACCTTATTGGCCATTTCCGCCTTGCCGGAATCCACCAACAGAATTCCGTCTTTTCCTATCGAAGCCGCGATGTTTCCGCCCGCGCCGATGAGCATATACACATTCCCCTGCACGGGCATAACGTGGATTTCATCGTTCGAAGGTTTGGGAAGCGCCGCAAGCACAGAAGGAGAAACCTTTGCGTTAGCGGGCATGCGAGCCGGCTCCATCGTGTTGCCGCCGCCTTGCTTCAACTGCAGACGGTATTCGGGACGAGTGGAAGCGGCGCCGCCGCGCGCCGCCTGTATGGGAATCCATCCGGCGGCATCTTTGAGTTGCTGCGTTTCACCTGGGAGGAAATGAGGAATGGCTTTGGAGATGTTTTCCTCGCTGACGGTGCACGGATAATAGGTCAGCGCGGTGTGCAGATTCAGATGGTAATTCGTGGTTTGAATCAGCGGCTCTTCCAGCCAAACCGGATCGGTAAGGATCATGGCGATGACGAGAATATCGCCGTGCCGGTCGATATATTCCATCATCGTGGCCTTGTCGCTAAAGCTTGCGCCATTACGCCGGAGATAGCTGCCCTTGATGTGCGTTGTAGTCACTATCAGTGTGTTGCCTTGCCAAACGCCCGTCGAAAAGCCGGACCAGCTATGCGGCGCCCACTCCGGCGGATGCGGACGCCCATCCATGTAAATCACGCGGTCGAGCGAACGGAGGTATTCCACGTGGATGGCGGTGAGGTCGCGCCCGATGGGATCCACTTCATTCCAAAACCGGACGCTTCCCAGCGCGCGCCATTGATACGGGGCCGAATGCGGTCGGCACTGGAATTCGGGCAGGCTCCATTCGGAATGATCGTGGCTATCGGCCTTCATGCGCCCGGCGTCGTTGAGCGGAATGCCCTGATAATCGCCGAGCGGCGGCCCGCCGGAGCGCTCGTAGCTATCCTCATGAATAACTTCTTCCCAGACGCCCGAGAAATCGGTGAGGTCTAGCGCGGGCGCGCCTTGGCCTGAAACCGGCCACCGGGCTAACAGCGCCGCCGCTAGGATTGGAACCAGGCGAACCTTACTCATCATTTCCTCGCTTAGGTTCCATGATATCGAAAAGCGCTCGCGCCCCGGTTTCCCGCTCCGCGCGTAATCCGTCCGTAACGCGTCGTGACGTTGAGATCCCCGGCCTTAGGCCCTCTTTGATCCGACGCCGCAAGCGGGAAGGCCGCCCTCCGTTGCGCTGCCCACGGCGTGCGCCGAAGCGTGTCCAGAGAAGATCATAACGACGGCTCGACGCAACAACGAGCGCGCTTGAAGGGTGCGTTTGGGGCGGTTTCCGGACAGGACATTCAGAACCTGCGCGCGTGTTGGAGATGCTGCGCATGTGTGGGTGCCCGGTCGTTGACTGCCTATTTGAACGCAGCGGAGGTCATCGTGGCGCAATTCTGGTTAGTCGTAGGATTTCTGCGACAGCCACCCTGTGAGTCTCGTCGAACTCCGGACAAAGAGCGAGAACCATAGTAATGTTCTCCTCGCTGATCGACGTACTGGTGTAATCGAGGCAGAATCTGGCGATCTGCAGACAATAATTTCCCAGCGAACCGCCCGCGCGAAGAGTATTAGGGTCTGTCAGATTCGCACGCCTCAAGAGTAGCTCTACCAACTCCTTCGCTTCCGGGAGAATTCCTTCTCCAATGGGACGATTGTTCTGAAGCTCTTGAAATAGTCGAACCACTCGTGACTCACGAGCATTGTTGCCCGTCCGATCCGAAATCCATTCTTTCTTCACCATCAATTCAAGTGCGCACCGTCGGTACGTGTGATTGTTATATCCTCTCCACGCTCGCTCAAGAAGATCGTTGTCCACCTCGTCTAACCACTCAGCTTCAAGCGATGAGGCAAAACTGGAATACCACGAGATGGCAGCGAAAGTGTCGGCGGAGATGTCTGTAGCCGCGAGCAGACGGCTAATTTGAGTAAGCATCTGCTTCCCGTGGACGAGGACGAACGATTCCAGTGCCATTTGCCATTCCAGGCGCTCTTCGGAGCTGCGGCTCTCGTCCTGAAGGATCTTGACGTAACGCGTCAAAAGGAAGGATTCGAGTAGGGCTGAAAAATCGAGTTGTGTTGCCGCCGCCATGTCACTTAAAGTCGCAGATGACTACTCCATTACTACTGTAGGCTCCCTTAATGTCTGAGACGAGACTGCTGTAATGGCCTATGACATACGACGAATGGCCCGAAGTAACGGATGTATGGAGTGCTGCCTTGAACCCGCGTCCCTCAGGCTGAAATGAATCAGGTCGGACGACGCACCACTTTAAATCGGAGATGGCCTTGGAAAAACCGCTGCAAACCAGCCCAGTGAAGTCCCAGTTCGTAATCGCCAGCCACCAGTCCTTGTCTACATCGACATAGTCTGCACAGGGTTCGTCTGGACGAAAGTATACGCAGTCGATCTTGAATCTGTTCCGAAACTCGTTCCTTAGTTCCTGATTTGCCAGATTGGAGTGCACTGTGGTCGTGAGTTCTGTGTACGGTCGTCCTTGAAGGGCTATCCATCGTTGGTAAAGTGAAATGCCCGGTGTGTCCGCGCCGTCGAAAAATCTGGTGGCCTGATTAACAGCATAGAGACCGACAATGCCGACCTCTCCATACATCATTGTTGTCCGAGGAAACTCAACTGGCGCCACGTACAGCGCGTCCCCCCAGGTAAATCCTGGTTTTTCCGTCGCGTACAAACGTTGATTCGCAATCGCGTCCTGTACGCACTTTGCAGGAAGATACTTGATGACCATCAAGCGCCCGTCCGATGTCGAAAACAGGTCCTCGGCTCTGCGGCTGCTGTCAAGGATGTAGCGTTCGATTTCGTCCGCGAGAGTAATCGCCATTCATGGCACATTCTAGCGTTTGTCGAATCGGGCTGCCCTTGCGCCCTCGCCGGCGCAGCGGGCCGAACTCGAAAAGTTCCTGCGCGCTGGAGTGCAAGGGCGTCTCCGGCAGATCCAGAGCTGTCGGTGGAAGGAGAAAGGGCGGTCCCCGCCGCACACGCAACTTCCGTCGAGGCGCCGCCGGCCGGATTCGTGCAAACCTTGCGGACAACTATAAATGGCCTTGACGAGGAAACGCTGTTCATTTCTGCTTCAAGAAAGTGGTACATCTTTGGGCGGCGCTCTCCATAGCGCGGATTAAGTAGGCCGCCGCGTTTAGTGTCTTCAGGGTTAGGCAATTGGCACCCCCCAGTTCTGGAATGTCCAGTGATATCTCGGCCCTTGTCGAAGCAGCCACGAGCGTTGGGATTGTCGAGAGCGAGACTCGAGGAGTCGGGATAGTTCGCACTCATCCAAGAAGGGACAGCGCAAGCTGACGATTGATTGCGGCGCTTCCGCCCTGTGCCACCATTTTGCCCAACCCAACCGCTTGAAATGTGGAAACTCCAGCTCCCGGCGCACCCGGCGAAGCGGGAATCACAGGCTAAAGACGGTGCCACCATCTTGCCCAACCCGACTGCTTGAAAAGTAGAAACTCCACTGCCTCGCTGTACCGACGCTGCGGCGGCCGTCTGCCCGCTCAGGTGGCTGCTTTCTCCTCCGCGGTCTTCCGCCGCTTTTCCCACGCCAGCGTGCGCGGCCCAGGGCGGCCGTCCCCATCGCTATCGACAAAAACAACTTTGGCGCTTGGCAAGAGTAGACCAGTAGAACTCGGCTGAACTGACCCAATCCGAGAACGGGACTGGGAACGGGAGCGAGATCAGGGCTGCCATCCACGCCGAAGGCGTGCTCTGTGGGAGTGAAACGAGCAGCGGTATT
>DATDGT010000086.1:0-83621 GCA_036521975.1 Bryobacteraceae bacterium | reverse complement strand
ACAGCAGCCCTCAAAAAACTCGGAAGGCACCTACTCGGCCACGGCCGACGCGTCGCATGTTTGCCTCGGCTCAACCCTGGCCGATGTGCAGCGTTTTCACTATGCGAGAAGCGCTCAAGCTGCTAATTTGGACGCGAGTGCTCGGCGATACACCAGACCATCAGCGCGATTACCCACCAACTGCGCCTCATCTTTGCCGGGCCAGTCGAATGTTTGAGCCAAAGCGCCGGACCGTTCGCTCCTTGAGGGCGGCGAGTGATCGGGGGGAACAACAGCTTGGTCGCGGTCGCAAACGTCAAACTGAAGGCCGCGCCATAGAGCATCGCTCGAAAAGGTATCGTCCAACGAAACATCATCCACGCCGCGAGCGCTATTCCGATACCAAGTGTCGGCCCCTTGAGGGGATCGAAGGAACTTTGAACGCCGGGTTTGGCGTACGCCTCCCGAAGCACCAAACCTAGCAGCACGCATCCGGCCGGTAGTGCGGACCCCCACAGTTCCCCTTGGCGAGGAGGACGCCCTTCGGCGATCCACCCTCCTGCAAGAAAGGACAGCAGCAGAATCATGGCCTCGAGCAGCAGCAGCGGAGGATCGACGGCACGCCGGATACGGCTAGCGATGACCAGCGGAACGGCTACGACCGCGTCCCTCCAATAGCCGGCAGGCGAGGTGCAACGTTCCTCGAGATCGCCGAGCACCTCCTCGCGCGAGGCCGGTGGAAGCAGCAGAGCCGCTACGCTCTCCGCGAACTTGGGCGGGCGGCAAGGCATCAGCCGGCTTGCTTGCCCCATTGTTTAGCCCACTGCTTAGCCCAGTCCTTGCCCCACACCTGCGCGATCGTATCCCAGATCCGTTTGGCCGTGACGGCCGATTCCTGTAGAGCGCGTTCGCCAAGAGCTTCGAGACGATAGCAGCGCTTGGCGCGGCCTCCACGCTCCGGCGTGCCTATTCGTAGTACTGCGGCGACTTCTTCGCTTGGTTATACGTTGCCAGATCGTGGGAGATCCACATCCTGGCGTTGTTCTTCTTCAAGAACTCGTTGATGGCGGCGCGGCTAGCAGCGGACTGCGGAACGTTAAATTCGAAAGTGGGAAAGCGGTTCAAGGTTTGCTCTTCCGGGAAGTGATAGAGATCGCCCGCCAGCAGAATATTGCCGTCCTTGGCAAACTTCAGGAACAGCACCTGATGCCCCGGCGTGTGGCCCGGCGCAGTCTTTATAATTGCGCTTCCATCTCCGAATACGTCGAAATCCTCGCCGTTCAAGATTTTGGTCTTGCTGTTCTTGAGCGCGTTGTAGGTGGCGGGCGCCATGATGCGGGCAGGCTGATCGGCGAACATCGCGTCGCGCTCCGCCTTTTGCACGATCCAGGTAGCGGAAGCGAAATCGCTTGCGTTGGCCGTGTGATCGGAATGATAGTGCGACATGGCGAGATATGTAATATCGGCGGGCGAATAGCCGATCTCGGCAAGCTGCGTCTTCAGCGGCTTGATCCCGCTTTCGGGTTTGAGCGCGGCGTCGCGAGTTAGACCGGTATCCCACATCAATGTGCCTCGCGGGTGCACCACCAGATATGCGGTCACGACAAAGTCGCGCGGTTGAACCTCGCCTTCCTTGAAGCCGTAGGTGGTTACGGACATGGCCTTGATGGTTCCGCAGTTGAAGACATACATCCGCATGGAAGCAGGAGGTTGAGGCTTGGACTGCGCCGCCAGCGGCAGGGCAGCGAGGGCAAAAATCAGTGGCAGAAGGGCCTTGCGCATTGCCACAGCATATCACCTGGCCTTTCGCGCCACGCGCTCCAAAGCTTCGCCCGATAGCTTGTACCCGCTCCAGTCGGTTACTTCCACGGCGCCCAGCCGCTTGTAGAAATCGATCGCCGGTTGATTCCATTTCAAAACCGACCAGTTCAGCGCGCCTCCACGTTCCACGGCCGCTTTGGCGACTTCGGCCAGCAGAGCGGTCCCGATGCCCAGACGGCGATGCGGGGGGTCTACAAACAAGTCCTCCAGATAAATTCCGCCGCGGCCGGAGAAGGTAGAGAAGGCGGGGAAATACACCGCGAATGCGGCCGGTGTGGATTCCACAAAGGCCAGCAAGACTTCTACGAATGCGCCGTCGCCGAACAGCGCCTCGCGCAGATGCTCTTCAGTGGCGAAGACGCGGTGCGACATGCGTTCGTAATCCGCGAGCTTGCGGATGAATTCGAGGACCAGAGAAAGATCGTCTTCCCGGGCCTTGGCTATCCGAAGGCGCACGCGCTATTGCGGTCCGCGGCCACCCCGGCCGGGCAAATGAACCGGCCGAAGAGTTTGCGTCGAGAAAGTAGTCCAGTGCCCTTGCCGGTCTTTCGATTCCAGCACGAACTGCCACGACTTCTCCTTGCCATCCCAACTGAGCGTGTAGTGATAGGGGCCGCTGGGGTATTCGAACACGAACTGAAGCTTGTCGCCGGAGCGGATGCCATAACCGAGCGTCTCCGAACCCCGCGCACCGAAGGTGTCCAGCAGATGCGCCACAAATCGTTCGCTCACGGGATCGTAGCCGACATACATCAACGCCTCGTGCGGTCCCTCGATGGATTTGCGATGGATGCGCATGAATTGGTGATTGAGAATCCATTCGCAGTCCACAAGGTCATGCACGGGCTGACCTCGCACAGTGCCCGTCAGATCCCAAAAGCCGGCGAGCTGATCGAGCAGGTCGTCACGAAGTGGCGGCTGCTGGACTCCGGGGCCGCTCTGTTGGGCCACGAGGACTGCGCTAAAGGCCAGCAACAATGGCATCCGAAGCCGCATCTACGGACAAGTTAGCACAGCGTCGACTCGCCTGGCTAAGAGCTCTTGCTTGATCGCGCACAACGCCTCCGGCTGTGCGCTTTCCTGCTTGATCGCGCACAACGCCTCCGGCTGTGAAGTCGCGTAGGACAAGAGCGCCTTCACCCTGTCTTTGAACTGGGTGCAACAACTGGAGTCCAGCCATCGCCTGGATCGTATTCCATCATCGTCTGGCCCAACTCCAACGTCTTCTCACCCAGGTCCTTTTGATATATGATGCCGTCGGTCCCAACGAGAAATGTCATAATTCCTGAATTTCTGTATTCTGCCGGATAAGCCAAAATTGCAAAGCCCCCGGTCATCTTACCGCTCACAATGTAATCTTTGGCACTATCGGGAGTCTGTCCTCCCTGTTTCGTGAGGATACGGTAGTAGTAGCCATTGAAGGGCTGGGGCTTGCCTTCCGCATTCTTATATCCGAGACCCTGCGCCAACTCTCCAAGGTCTCCAAGTGGACTCGGCGGCTGACCTTCTGAGTCGGCCCAATACAGTCCGTTATGCTTGCCCGGATCACTAACGAATTGCCGGGCATATTGCTTTCCCCCGTCGCCGTCGTGACTGTGTTTGAAATACTCCATTTCGGCGCCGGCCACCGCGCCGCTGACTTCGATGGCTATCAACTCACCCTTACCGATTCGCCTCGCGAGAATTTCGTCCTTCCCCGCCGCGGTGTCGAAATACCATTTTCCGGAGGAGTCTTGGCCTAATGGAATGGAAAAGACATGATTGTCAGATCCAATGTTCAGGACCTCGCCGCCGGCCTTGATGGCGGTCCAACGATGCATCTGGCTATAGGCGTCCGCAAAGTCCTGCGCGTGGGTGCGATCTTTTACGGAGTCTCCGGTGAACAGCACTTCCTGGCCTCCCGGACCGAAAATCGCCAGCAACGCATTGTGGTCGCCAGACTTCACGGCCTGAAACAATGCGTCGCCTGCCTCGTCGGGCGTCGCAAATTTTCGTTGCTGCGCGACCTGCCTCTTGTTCTCGGTCCGCGAGCATGACGTGATCAACAGCAGAAGTGCGAAACTTCCACCCATCGTCAGAGCTCTTCCGATTTGCAGTTTTAACGTACGCATTTCAATTCTCCTTAAGGCTCAACGCCGGCCTCCGAAGTGGCCACCGCCCAATCCTCCGCCTCCGAACCGTCCGCCACCAAATCCGCCGGCGTGCATGCTTCCCCAACCACGTTGGCTTGCAGCTCGCGAGTCCCAGCCGCCGAATCCGCCAGAGTGTCCGCTGAAAGCGTTTGACTTTCCGAAATTGCTATCATTGTGCGCCCATGAGCTGGAATTCCCCAGGTGACTGGAGTTGAAGTTCGTATTGCGGTTTAGATTGGTATTCCCGTTGTGGTTTATATTCGTGTTGAAATTCCGATTGAAATTTGAATTGTAGTTGCCGTGATACCCATAGCCGCCGTGGTAGCCATTGTAGTAGCCGCCGTGCCAAGCCGAATTCCCGTAAAATGCCGCGTGGTTGTAAGCCACGGCCCCACCGTGCCAGTTACAGCCCCAAGCCCCCCAGCCACCCCAACCGACGCCACTCATCAGTGAACCCACTGCAATCCCCGCACCGAATCCGATGATGCCGGCCGCCGCTACATCGCCTGCCGTGTATCCGGGTGTGACGTAGGGGACCCCATAAACGACGGCTGGATTGTACTGCGGCACATATATGACTTGCGGATTGGCCGGCTCAATCACGATCGTTTGGGGAGATTCTTGTACGACCTTAATCTGTGAGCCGGATTTTAGGTTGCCGGTAGCCTTGGCTTGGGCACGCAATGCCTGCACCGCGTCCATCACGTCGGCCGGTTGATTGTGATACGCCTCACCCAGAGAGGAGGTCCAACTTAGATTCCTGGCCATGTTGCCGAGCACAGATGGGAAATTTGTCAGTGCTTTTACGCTTGCGTCCCAAGTCTGCTTGTCGACTTCCATTTCCAGATCTTTCCCTTTCAGGTTCGAGTGCCCCTGGAGCCAGTAAGATGCGATTGCGACCTCGTCCGGAAATGTGGCGGCGGAAAGAATCTGCGCGACCAGTTGGTCCGGATAGAGCGCGATCGGAGCAACTAAAGAATGAAGCTCCTGGGCGGTCATCGGTTGGGAGTCCGTTGCGCCGCCGCTTGAAGGTTCGGGCGACGCCTGTGATGTTTGATCGCCATACGCCACCGGAGATTGCGCCCATATCAGGGTGACGCTAACAACTACTGCTAAACGGCTTTTGATGTTTTCGGGAATCATCGGATCACTCCAAGCTTCGAGCGCCACCTATGGGCGATTCAGCACCCGGCGGGCTCGGAAACAATCCCAGCACTTGTCTGGGCCTTCCAATTCGGGGCCTTCCAGTTCCTAGATGCAATCCACGCGGAAGAGGTTTTTGTTCCTAAATACTCTTCAGATCTGGGGTTGCCGAAAGACCGGCCGTTTTCTTCTCAGCCTTGCAGTGCCACAAAAAAAAGATCCGGGCCGACCTGCACTCATCGAGCTTCGCTCAATTTCACTGAGTGGCCGCCTTTTTTTCACGCCTTCATCGGCAGAAGCTGCCACAACGTTGGTTCGGTGCAAACACATCCGGCGGGAATGCTCGCACACGTGGGGGCTGGTTGGCTCCGGTGTAAAATCTTTTCTTGCATCCAAATGAGGTAAACCCGAACACCGCCGGGGTGTCGGTCGTGAAGCGCCTCGCGAGGCGGCTGGTCTGTTCCGCAGTCTTACTGTTGGCATCCCTGCCTTCCGCTAAAGCTCAACTGGCGCCCTGCTACGCCGGATTTGAAGTATCGGCGGCCTGCATTGCGGAACGCGGACTGGATCAAAAGGCGGCAGTGTATCGCCGCAAGATCACCGAAGCGATGGCGAAGTTGGGCGCAGGCTACCAGATCGCACTTCGTCTCATCAACAATCCGGTAGAGGCAGGCTACGATGCGTCGAGGATTGGCGACGTCTTCACCGAAGTGGTCCGCAACGAGGAAATGCGGAACCAGTCGTTCATCATCAATGTAACCGCGGATTTTCTCGAGAAACAACCGGAGATCCTGTTCGAGGCCTCCTCGCTTCATGAAGTCTGCCACATCATCAATGACGACTTGGCCGGCTACCACCGCAATGGCGCAAACATCGAGGCTGCCGAAGAACACTGCGTCCTTCAGGCCGTCGGCGAGTCGCGGTATTGCGAATATTTGAAAGCATACGCCGCCTACCAGCATTGGGACACGGCGACCTATGAGCTGGTTCTGCAAAAGGTGAAGGATGTGGTGCTCATCCCGGCGCCGGTTGAAAGAGATGAGGCGGATGCGCTGGCTTCCGCGTATTTCCGGGCGCATCACGATGGGAAGGAGCGCCTCCTCGTTTACAATGGCGAGTTGCACGACGTAACCCTTTATTCCACTAAGGACACCGTTCGGCATGATCCGGAAAAGCTGAAAGCCCTCATCGCCGCCGGAAAGCCGATGATCTTCTTCCACAACCATCCGCCGAAAGACGGCAGGGCGGCCATGTTCCCAAGCCACGCCGACTTCGGAGTAGCCGCGCTCCTTTCATTCCTGGTGTATCGGGAGAAACCGCGGCTTCCGGTGGAATTTCGCGTCATGCAGCTCGGCAAGGAAAATGCGGATGTCTCCTACGGGTTCAAAGGAACGGCGCTAGAGGAGATCCAAAAAGTGGCAGAGCAGTATCGGGCTGCCGTTGCCGCGAACGCGGATCCCGCGGGCATCGAAATGAGTCAGAACATTCTGGATTATCGCCTGGATCAGGAGAGTTTTAACGATTATCTCCAGTATGCGTGCCCAGTGGACCTCTCACGCCCGGACGCCCAAGTGTGCGGGACGCTTCCGCAGTACTTCATCTGGCCCAGCGACAGGTTCTTCATTCACGATCGGCCGGAGTAGCCAGCCCGCAAAGGGCCGCCCCGGCCCTCGACGTATCCCGAGCAATCGCCGTTTTCACGGCCGGGGCAGGCTCCGTTTTGCGGGCGATTACTTAGAAGGCTCCGGACTGCGGCGAATCAGGGCCGCGATGCGGCACTCTCACTCGTTGCGGGCGAATCTATTGTCTTGGCCAGTAGCGCCCGGCTCGCGCACCGTGCGAAAGCCGAGGTGATTCGTCCCGGTATCCAGTTCCCCTTTGCCGCGGCCGCCAGCGATGTAGCGCGAGCAGTATTGATCGGTGCAAAGGAAAGACCCGCCGCGCTGCACGCGCTTTTTCGTTCCTGGCTCGGCCGGATCGAAACTGTCCGCTGGCCCTTTGGGATTGATCGCGATCTGGCCGGTGGCGGCCAAGGTTTGGTAATAGTCGGGGCGATACCAATCGGAAGTCCACTCCCAGACATTGCCCGCCATATCGAAAAGACCGTAGCCATTGGCCGGAAACGAGCCGACAGGAGCGGTCCCCACGTAGCCGTCGTCGCCGGTGTTCGTCTCCGGGAAGTGGCCCTGGAAGGTATTGGCCATGTGCTTGCCGCCGGGCATGAATTCATCGCCCCAGGCATAGCTTTTTCGATCGAGTCCCCCGCGCGACGCGAATTCGAACTCCGCTTCCGTGGGGAGCCGATCTCCAGCCCATTTGCAATACGCAAGGGCGTCTTCATAGGCGATATGCACGACCGGATGGTTCATGCGACTCTCGATGTCGGAGCCAGGACCCTTCGGGCGCCGCCAATTCGCGGCCGGCACATAGTCCCACCATTGGTACTGATTGTCGAGCTTGACCGGATGGCTGGGCGGCGAGAAGACGACGGAGCCGGCCACCAATTTCTCCGGAATCGCTTGCGGATAGTCTTCCTTTCGTGGCTTGCGCTCCGCCACCGTTATGTATCCCGTGGCCTTAACGAACTCGGCGAACTGTTCGTTCGTCACTTCGGTTTTGTCCATCCAGAACCCATCCACGTAGACGCGGTGCCATGGGTGGGCATCGGGCATCTGTTCCGCGGTCGTGCCCATCCAGAATTCGCCGCCTGGGATCCAGATCATTCCCGCGGGTGCGGAGCCGGGCGGTTTGCTGTCGTTGGTTTTGGGAATCCAGTTGCTGTGCGGGTCGCCGTTGGCTGGAACCGGCGCGCCGGCGCTCGCCGAAGCCGATCTCGTATAGCCCTTCGCCGCTCCTATGCCGCGATCGCAATGCTCGCCTTCGGCGCTGTAAACCTCCGCAACTTTCGCGCTCTGCCGTTGGTGGTAGATCGACAGTCCGCCCAGCGCGATGCCTGCGAACGTTCCCGCTATCAATAATGCCCAGTTGGTTTTAGAAACACGAGGAATCGGCATATGCCGTCTTGATGCGAACTACCCTACGTCAGGTGGAAAAATGTTCTTCCAGTCGTTCTTCATGCTGATGACAATCCAGCCCCTTTTCACAGCCTCGTCGTACAGGGCTTGATCGAACGTTCCGACTTTGGTGTCAGGTAGACCCTGGGCCGGTCCGTAGGCATATTCGCGCACAGCGTCGTCATGGAGGACGAGCATCTCCAGTGGCGCTCCCCCGCCCGCCTGAGTGTATTCGAGCATCTGGCGATCGCCGGTCGAATTTCCGAATGCAGCTCTCGGACGACGCCCGAGAAAGAGATAAATATCCTCCGGTTTGCCCGAGAAATTGTTGTCGAGCAGTAATCTCGGCGCTCGCATAAGGACGCCCCGCCCATCTTTGTATTCGTATCGAGTCTGTAGCGCCGAGCCGATGATCTGCTCCGGCGGAATGCCGTACACCCGCTGCGAGTAAGCGCGAACAAAGTCCTGGCCGCCGCCCGTCACGATGTAGGTTCGATAGCCGTTATCGCGCAAATAGCGCATGACCTCCAGCATCGGCTGGTAGACCATCTTCGGATAAGGCTTGTTGAAGCGCGGGTGTCTGGCCGTCGCCATCCAGTCTTTCACGATCGATTGGAACGCCTCCGTGGTCATCCCTGCGTGGGTTGCGAACACGATTTCTTCCAGATCCTTGAGGGTGAACTTGTCCATCGCTTCTTTGTCGCCGGCGATCACGGCTTTGAAAGGTTGCTTCGTGTTCCACCCGAGATGCCGCGACGCCAGGGCAGTTACGCGATCGAAGGCGAACAATACCTGAGAGTACAGGGGTTGCTCGACCCACGTGGTGCCGTCCTGGTCGAATGTGGCAATGCGGTCCTCCGGCGGAACGAAGTTCGGATTGCGCCTGTCGGTTGTCGTTCTGACGAAATTGACGATGGCCTTCTTCGCCGGCCCGTCGTTCCACGACACCAGCGGGTCGCCCCCGGCGCCGGCCGCGGAGGAACCGGCTACCGAATGCCGCGTGGTTTGGGAGCAACCGGCCAGGAAGGCCAGACCCAGAAAGGCCAGACAAAGGCATGTGACAAATGCTGACCTTGATTTCATATTTCACTCCATCCCCGTCAGGGAAGGGCCGAAGGCGAGGAAGCCATTGGCCCTCGCCTCCAACCTGCGAAACGCTCAGTACCCGGTTGTAAACTAGTCGCTCGGGTGACCGCCTCCAGCTTTAATCTGCTCCATGACCTGCGTTAGGTTGTAGCTCGCTGGTGCCTGTAAGGGCGGAAATGCCTTGAGGGTCTCGAACCATTGCAACCATAATTGTTGGCCAATGGGCAGCATGTTCCAGTCGTAAAGAAAAGCAGTGACGGGACCGGCAAGCGCGCCACCTATGCCTGCAACCGTTTTCTGGTCGACGCCAACCGCCTGCTCGAACGGATCGCGCTTGATGTTCTGGACCAGCGTGAAGTGGAAGTTGGTCAGGGGCATGATCCAGCCGGTCGCTCCGGGTTCCGACATGGTGTAGTACATTTTCCAGTTCTTATAGCGGACCGCGGACGGCGTCGCACCCGAGAAATAGAAGAAGTAATCGCGCGCCGATTTGTCCGAGGCGCCTTCGAGATAATCGCGTTGATCGACACCGTCCAGCGTCGTCCTGACGATGCCCGGGTATTTGCCCGCTTCGATCTCGCTCTTCAGCCCGTCTCCCTTTGGCCCGCCTGCGATGTTCACGAACGTAGGGACCCAGTCGAGCGCGGCGAACAACTGGTTGAAGACGGTTCCGGGCTTAATGTGCCCCGGCCAGCGAATGACGCACGGCGCTCTGTACCCGCCTTCCCAAGCCTCGCCCTTTTGGCCTTTAAAGGGCGTTACGCCGCCGTCCGGAAAAGTGATCGCCTCGGCGCCATTGTCGGTGGTGAAGACGACGATCGTGTTATCCAGTTGACCCATTTCTTCCAGTTTTGCCAGGACCACGCCGATGTTGTCGTCCATCTGTTTCATGCCTGCTTCGTTGACTCCCCAGTCCTTGCCTCCCTTTGTGCCCACCATGTCCATGTATTTCTGTGACAGCACGGTCGTGACGTGCATGCGCGCCGGGTTGTACCACACGAAGAACGGTTTGTTCGTCTTCTTAGGGTCATTGCGGTCGAGGAAATCGACAACCTTGGCCGAAATCTCTTCGTCCACCGTCTTGGAACGCTCCAAGGTCAGTGGCCCTTCGTCCTTGCAGTTCTGGTTCTTCTCTGTGCCGTCAACGGAACGGCACCAGATAACAGGCCGCGGAGGCGTCAGACAGGTGGTCGTTTTTGGATCTACGGCGCCCTGGACCTCAGGGAGGCCGGGGACCGGTGTGTTCTTGCACGGCGGAGCGACCGCCTGCTGCAACGGGCTGCTGTTGATATCCGGAAAGCTCACCTGCTCCATCGCATCCAGGTGGTAAAGATAGCCCCAATATTCCTGGAAGCCGTGCGCCGTCGGCAGCGCTTCGGTGTGATCGCCCAGGTGGTTCTTGCCGAACTCGCCGGTGGTATAGCCCAGATCGCGCAGGAACACGGCGAGCGCCGGGGTGCCGGGGCGCAGATAGGTCGGACTACCCGGCAGTTGCGGTGGGATCATGCCCGTGCGCAACGGATACATGCCGGTGAAGAAGGCATTGCGCCCCGAGGTGCAGCTCTGCATGGCGACGTAGTCCATCAAGATGGCTCCCTCGCGGCCGATACGGTCAATGTTCGGCGTTTCCCCGACCATCAGACCGCGATGGTAGATACTCGGCTGCATCCAGCCGATGTCATCGCCCATGATAAACAGAATGTTGGGCTTCTGAGTCGCTGTCTGCGCGTGCACGGTCGTCCGTTCGATGACGCCAACGATCAGGAACGATACGACGAAGCCAGCCAGGATTCCTCCCGCCAGCGAGAAAATTTTGTTGAGATGATTCATCTACTAGTGCCTCCCACAAACGGGCAGATGCAGCCTGATTCGAGCCGGGCTTTTTTTTTGGGGGGGGCAGTTGGAGGGTCGCCAACCGAAACCGTCGGTTCACTCTGAATATTGTCGCCATCGCCCGCGATGTCCGTCGCTACAGTGTGACCCGTGATATCCGCCGTTACGGTGTGACTGGTTGCCGTGCGCCCTCATGCGGTTGTTGCGCGTAGCTTGCTTCAGCTTTTCAATATCAGCGGGCGTCAGCTTCGGCCGGTCGATGTTGAGCGTCAGCTTTCGACGCTCATCGCGCCTAACATAAGAACAAGATTCTCTGATTCAGACCAGGACAACAACGGGAGACTCACTTCCGGACTGCCGGCGATCCAGGCAGGTAATATCGAAAGCCAAGATAAACCATATTGAGATTGGCACTGGCGGGCTGACCTGGCGCGACATACCACGGATGCCGGACGATCCAAGAGTACTGGCCGGCGAACTGGAAGCTCCCGTAGTTCGGGTTGTTCCAGAAGATCCGATGAAAGCCCCCCGTGACTTCCTGGATGGTCCGATTTTGGCTATTTGGAGATCCCGTATAGCCGTACCCAACGGCTTGAATGGCGACGGGATCGAACGTCGAGATCCGGTCGATCCACGTTCCCCCGTAGTACCCCCAAACCTCCCATTTCGAGTTGGGCGTGTATTCAAACCCATCTACTGTGGATCCAGACGGCAAAAGAGATGGAGCGCCCGTGCCTTGAATGATCAGATCCGGCGCTTCTCCGAAAATAAAGTCGCCGCCGCCATTGGTGTAGTAGTTCGTGGAGATCAGCGTTAGGTGGGGTGTCGTTTCAAAAAGGGCATTGAAAGCGCCCCCGGTGCCGAAAATGCTGAAATTCCGATTGTTCAGCGAATTGTAAAACTTGAAACGGTTCAGGAGTCCGGCCAGCTCAAAGTGAATCGAGCGGCGTCCGAATTTTGGGTCGAACGCGATCTTGGCGATCCAGTCCAGGTTCGGATTCGGCACGCTGTTTCCATTCTCGGTCGACGTGTCCACCTGGCCGAAGTAGCTTGGCTGCAGCGCGGTTGGCAACGTGATCGTGCCGGCGCCTGCCGAACCGCCTGCGTAAGTGTCTGCCGACTCGAACGACACCCCCATCGCGACGCTTGGACTCGCATGAAACACTACACGCAGTTGAGGAGCGCGAGCCCAGACAAGGCCTGATTGGACGTTTGGATCGAGGTCTTGCGTGAGAAAAAGTGTGTCGGGTAAAGGGGAGATGCCTTTTCGGGCCGGGGTGAGGAGGCTCCATGCTTGGCCCGCGAGCAGTTCCCATCGACTCTTGCTTACGTCGGCAAACGCTAGTCGCAGCCGAAGACCATAGGAGTTCGAGGAGGTGGCGACGTTGTCCGGAATATAGCCGTTGAAATCCGCTTCCACGAGGCCCAGAACATCGAAGCCGAACACGCGGGTGTGCATCTGCAAGCCCAGGCGACTGTTTTGCGCGCTCGAAAGCGTTTGCCGACGATGGCCGAGCACCGTGTTGTTGAACGGAATCGCGGCGAAATTCGTTGGCAGCCCGCTCGTGACGGTCTTGGATCGCCACACCTGTGCAAAATCGATGAAACCAGTGGGAGTGATTGTTACACCGCCCAGTTGGAAAGACAGCGGCCCTTTCACAGGAGCGGAATCCGGCAGTGCTGCGGCCGCGGTGCTTTCTGCGGGAGCAGAAGGCGAAACGGGCGCCTGCGTTACGGCTGGCAGCGGGAGCAATCTTTCGAGGAGCTTTTGCTGAGCATCAAGACGCTGGCGAAGCTCCTCAATCTCTTGCTCCTGAATTCGCACTTGGGTCTTCAGACGCTCGATTTCCTCTGGCTGAGTGGTTCCGGCTGCGGGGTTTTCGAGCGGAGCGCAGATCCCGAGAACGGGTAGGGCCAGTGCGAGCATCCAGTTGGGCAGACGGGCTCTGGTCCACTTGTGCTCCTGGAGCGCCATCCTCCAAAGGGATGTATTCTCAGAGGCAGGAAGCGCAAATTATTCGAGAGGCGAGTCCCCCGCGCGGCGAGGGCCTAACCCCGAAGAAAGTTTCGATACCGCCGGAGAGCGTGAAAACCGAGCGTTCCCGCCACTTTCCACGACGTTCCGCGCGAGAGAGTTAATCCAGGGTTGTTAAAAACCGGCGGAGAACGTTCGACACGAACGACCGCCTCGGCAAGGGCCTCTCGAAATATCAACCCATCGGGTCGTTAAGGAGGAGCCAGCCACCGAATGCGCCTGCGTTAACATCGGAATCATGACGCTGATCGTCGCGATTCCGGCGGGACTGCTTTCCTTAATCTCGGCCGTGCGGCTAGGCGCGCAAAATATCTGGGACGGCGTTTACACCACAGCCCAGGCTGAGCGCGGCAAGACGGCGTTCGAGACCAGTTGCATTAATTGCCATGATCGCGACCTCGCGGGCAGCGTCCGCGGGCCGGCGTTGCGTGGAGATAAGTTCATGCTGGACTGGCAAGACGGAAGCGTCAACAATTTGTTCACTAAGATCCGCTTTTCCATGCCCGCCACTTATCCCGATTCCGTAAGCGATGAAGTGAAGCTCGACATCGTTGCTTACCTGCTCCAGGCCAACGGCTTTCCCGCCGGAGCGGAAGAGCTCAAAATCGACGCGGACCGGCTGGAGGCCATTCAGATCGTAAAGAAAGGGAACACGGCGCTGCCGAATTTTGTTTTGGTGCAGACCACTGGATGCTTAACGCCGGGTCCGGCGGAGTCCAATAAGAAGAGCTGGATCCTCACCCACGCGATCGAACCGTTCGCGGCTAAGGAAGATGCGCCAGCGGCCGCTGCCAAGCCAGGAAGCGAAACGTTTGTGCTGGTGAGCGCCTCCGCGTTTGAACCCGAGGCGCATCAGGGCGAGACGGTTGCGGTGAAGGGTCTTCTGTACCGTGAGCCGGGCGAAAACCGTCTCAATCTCACATCCCTGCAAGCCGTCGCGCCGAGTTGTTCAAACTGATAGACTGCACCTGATGGGCGACCGCAGACAATTCCTCAAGTCGATCGCGGAAGCCGGGGCGGTTTTTGCGGGCTGTTGCTTAGCCCGAGGCTCGCTGCACGCGCAAAGCGCCGCCCGGCGCCGCGAAGTGGTGGTGGGCGGACGGCGCGTAAGAACCATCGATATTCACGCGCACGTCGTGATTCCCGAGGCGACGGCGATTATGGGCACGGTCACGCCTCCGGACGCCACCACGGTCATGGCCACTGCCTCTCAGCGCTTCGCGAGTATGGACGAATGGGGCACGGACATGCAGGCGCTCAGCATCAATCCCACGTGGTATGGTGCCGATCGCGACAAGGCCGAACGCGTGATTCAGATCCAAAACCAAAAGCTGGCGGAGATCTGCGCGCAATATCCGGACCGCTTCGTCGCGTTCGCCTCCGTCGCTTTGCAGTTTTCTGAAATGGCTGCCGAGCAGCTCGAGGAAGGCGTCAAGAAATACCATCTGCGAGGCGCCGCAATCGGCGGCCACGTCAACGGCGACGAGTTATCGGCGGCGAAATTCGATCCCTTCTGGAAGAAGGCCGAGGAACTGGGTTGTCTCGTCTTCATGCATCCCCAGGGCATTCCTGAGCTCGATAAACGGCTGGCAGGCAATGGCGGATTGACCAACGTGATCGGCAATCCGCTGGAAACCACGATTTTTCTTTCTCATCTGATTTTCGATGGGACTCTGGACCGGTTTCCGGGGCTAAAGATCTGCGCCGCTCACGCGGGCGGATACCTGCCGTCTTACGTCGCACGGAGCGATTACGGATGCGTGCGATTCGCCGGCGATTGCCAAAAGATTAAGAAGCGTCCCTCGGAATATCTGCGGCAGCTCTACTTCGATTCGATGGTTTTCACGCCCGAAGGCCTGCACCACCTGGTGGCGGAATGCGGCGTGAGCCAGATCATGATTGGGACCGATTACCCCTATCCGTGGAGCACCACGACGGTGGACCACATACTGAAAACTCCAGGGCTGAGCGATGCCGACCGGCGCGCGATTTTGGGCGAAACGGCGGCCAAACTGCTTCGGATTGCGTAGGTGGAGTACCGCGAAGCGCTGAGCCGCGCCGCCGCCGAGTGCGGAGTGGAACCGGAGTACATCGACACCTGGGGGCGGCGGCATGAACCTTCCGAACGCGCGCTGCGAGCGATTTTGGCTTCGCTCGGCGTTCCCGTGGAATCCGCCGAGGCCATCGACCGCTATTTGGAAACGCGCGCCGAAGCGGAATGGTCGCGCGCGCTCGATCCCGCGATCGTGGTCCGGGAAAACGCCGACTCGATTCCCCTGCGCGTCCCGCAAATAGCCGCCGGCTCCAGCGTGAAACTGGAGATCGAATGGGAAGGCGGGGAGCTTCAACATGTTTGGTTCTGGCTTCCCGAGCGGCCGATCCAGCGGCAGAGAAACTTTGCCGGCCGCGAATTCCTTGAAAAATCGCTGCCGCTTCCGAAGCCGCTGCGCCTGGGATATCATCGCCTGCGCATCTATTGGGTTCGCGAGCCCTCGCTTGAGCAATTCGGCGAGGCGCGGTTCATCGTGGGCCCCGAGCGTGCTTACACGATGAAGGGCCGAAGGGCCGGCGTGGCGGTCAGCCTGTTCGGATTGCGCTCGGCGCGCAACTGGGGGGTGGGCGACACAACGGATCTGAAAGTGCTGACCGACGCCTTGGCGCCGGCCGGCGCGTCCTTTATTGCACTCAATCCGCTGCACGCCATCGCCAACCGGCAGCCTTACAACACCAGCCCCTACCTGCCGCAAGATTCGATGTACCGCAATTTTCTCTATCTCGACGTGGAGCGCGTGCCTGGGTACTTGGGCGACGCGTCTCTACATTCCGAAATCGAAGCTCTGCGCAGCGGCGAATTCGTCGAATATGAACGCGTGGCGCGGTTGAAGCTGCGGGCTCTGGGCGCGGCGTTCCAGCGCTTTCTCGACTCCGGCGGCTCGCCGGATTTCAACGCTTTCGCGGAATCCGAAGGCGCGCCGCTCGAGTCTTACGCGAGGTATTGCGCGCTGGACGAAGAGATGCACCGGCGCGATCCCGACGTCTGGATCTGGCCGCAGTGGCCCGAGGAATATCGCGATCCGCATTCCCAAGCCGTCGAGGATTTTGCGCGCGAGCGGCGCGCGCGCGTCCAATTCTTCAAGTTCCTCCAGTGGCAGCTCGACCGGCAATTCGCCGAAGCGCAAGCTCACGCCCTCGAGCGGGGCATGAGCATCGGGTTGTATCACGATATGGCGCTGGCGACGGATCGTTTCGGCGGCGATCTGTGGGCCCACCGCGAATTCTTTGTGCCGGGATGCCGCGTGGGGGCCCCTCCCGACAACTTCGCGCCAAATGGGCAGGACTGGGGTTTTCCGCCGCCTTCCCGCGACGTCCATCGCTCGAACGGCTACGAACTGTTCGCGCAAACCGTGCGCAGGTGCGCGCGGCATGGCGGCGCGTTGCGAATCGATCACGTCATGCGCTTCTTCCGTCTGTATTGGATTCCGGAAAACCTTACCGCCGCGGAAGGCGCCTACGTTCGCGATCGCGCCGACGACTTGCTGACGGTTCTGGCGCTCGAAAGCGTGCGCCAGCGGTTCCTGGTCATTGGGGAGGATTTGGGGACGGTTGAGGGCGGCGTTCGTCACCGGCTGGCGCAAGCGGCGATGATGGGATATCGCGTGCTGTGGTTCGAAAGAAACACGGACGCCAGTTTTTGTTCCCAGAGCGATTATGCCGGGCACGCTGCCGTTTCCACCACCACTCACGATCTGCCCACGCTCGCGGGGTTCTTTGCCGGCCGGGATATCGAGGCGCGCCGCGCGGCCGGGCTCATCGACGACGCTGCGGTCCACCAGCAGCGCGCCGAGCGAGACCGCGACATCGAGCGGCTGCGTCAGGCACTGGCCGCGGCCGGTTTTGCGGACGACGCGGTAGGATTCGTGCTCGCGACACCCTGTGAGTTGGCGATCGTCAATCAGGAGGATTTGACCGGCGAAACCGACCAACAGAATCTGCCCGCAAGCACCTGGCAATATCCGAACTGGCGGCGGAAGATGCGAGTCGCAGTGGAGGATCTGGGCGGACTAGCCAGCGTGTTGCGGAAAAAAATCGAGCTCTCGGGACGCTGAATTGCACACGATACGTGTCATACGTCTTCGCGCACCGCGATCCTGAAAATCATCGACGCCGGGGGATTCGTCAAAGAGAATAGAATGGAGGCGATGGCCCGAAAGACATCCAGGAGGCTTTCGTACTCGGTCTTCTATGAGCAGGTCCCCGAAGGCGGCTACGTCGCGTTCGTCCCGATGCTTCCCAGTTGTCACACTCAGGGCGAGACCCTCGAGGACACGGAGCGCAATGTCGCGGAGGCCATCGAACTGTATCTCGAAAGCCTGGCAGCCCATGGAGAGCCTATACCCGAGGAAGGGCGATGCTTTCAGGGGAGAGTAAGGTTCCGGCCTAATCGATGGCGAAGCTTCCGTCTCTGACGGCGCGGAAGGTGGTGCGGGCTCTCCCACGGGCCGGATTCGTTGAAGACCGGCAGAAGGGTAACCATCTCATCCTGATTCACCCCGGCACGAAAGCTCGAACCGTCGTACCGATTCACGCCGGCCGAACGATCAAAGCGCCCTTGATCCGCGCCATCATCCGGGATGCTGGCCTCTCGCTGGACGAATTCGTCGAACTACTGTAATCCGAGCCACGGATTGCGGGCGCGGGAGACAAGAGCTCAATCACCTTAACCGCCCAACGGGGCGGGTGCGCTCGAGTGGGCGGCTTGAATGGCTCGTTTCGGCACTGTTACTATCGTTGACACGCCGCAAGCTCAGCACCGGACGAAATCATGCGTGCTACCCGACTATCGGTCCTTTTGTCTTTCCTGACCGCGACTCTCTCCGCGCAATGGTTGAACTATCGCACGCCCGGAGTGCCTAGAGGGCGAGATGGCAAGCCGAACCTTAGCGCTTCCGCGCCGCGGACGGCCGAGGGCAAGCCCGATCTCTCCGGCGTCTGGATGCACGAGCTCACTTCCGCTGCCGAGATGGTACGTCTCTACGGCGCTGTCGTCGAAGAGGCGATCAAAACCGGTGGGCTCGGGATGGAGATCGGCACGCAGCACAAATACGTCGCCAATATCCTTCTGGACTCAGACGCGGCGATGCTGCCGGGAGCTGCGGAAATCGTCCGCCGGCGCGCCGCCCGATTGAATCCAGCGGACGTTTGTACGGGCGGCTCCAGCATTACCCTTCCAGATCTGCTTTCGGAACCGATCAAGATCGTTCAGTCGCCGCGCATGACCGTGATCTTGTATGAAGGATTTCCTCCCCGGCAGATCTATACCGACGGACGTGGGTGGCCGAAGGAATTCGATCTGCCCGCATATGTCGGTTATTCCGTGGGGCACTGGGAGGGCGACACTCTTGTCGTCGAGACCCGCGGGTTTAACGACAAAGGCGTGCTAGACGTCATAGGTCACCCGCAAAGCGAAGCCATGCGGGTGATCGAGCGGTACCGCCGCCGCGACTATGGGCATCTCGAATACGAGATGACTTTCGACGATCCCCGGATGTACACGAAGCCCTTTACGATTAGAGTGCCACACAATCTTCTCGCTGGTGGCGACATCTTCGAATCGGTTTGCACGGACAACGAGAAGGACCGTGCCCACCTGGAGCGAAGATAAAAGGCGCAGGTTCTATAAGAACACGTGCTATAAAAAATGGAGCGTGATGACCGCGGCCGAATACACGCTCCTGGACCAAGACCTCATGCGCCGGGCCACCCGCTATTTCGCGTGGCAGGCGCTCCTGGTGAAGCAGCACGTAGGCCAGCGCATCGTCGAAACCGGGTGTGGGACGGGCAATTTCACGCGGCATCTTCTCGATCGCGAATTCGTGATCGGCATCGACGAAGTGGAAGAATGCGTCGAACAGGCGCGGAGCAACTTTGCGCGGCATCCGAACGTGCGTTTTGAGCGCCTCGACATCCAGGATCCGGAGTTTTGCAAACTAAAATCGCTGCGCCCGGACTCGATCGTCTGCCTGAACGTTCTGGAACACGTCCGCGACGACCGGCTCGCGCTCCTGCGCATGCGGGAGGTTCTCGCACCGCGCGGACGCGCGATTTTTCTGTTGCCGGCCTTTGAATCCCTTTACGGACCCATCGATCGCAATCTAGGCCATTTCCGCCGGTATTCAAAGCCGTCTTGGAGAGCGTTGGTCGAATCGGTTGGGTTTCGTGTGCGGCACAGCCGCTACTTCAACTCC
Source organism: Bryobacteraceae bacterium (assembly GCA_036521975.1). Classification (GTDB taxonomy): domain Bacteria; phylum Acidobacteriota; class Terriglobia; order Bryobacterales; family Bryobacteraceae; genus Palsa-187. The sequence goes on along the minus strand of DATDGT010000086.1, from coordinate 64,333 downwards.
CTCGGCTTTCTGGGATGGTGGGTAAACGCCCGGGTTCTGCGCAGAGAGCGGCAGTCGGAATCACAAATCGAGTTCTTCGATCGCTTCTTCGTTCCCGTCCTTTCGCGACTGGAGCGCATCATCGAACCGCCTTTTGGACAATCCATTTTCAGCGTGCTCGAAACAGAATGAAAGTTTCGATTCTGATCCCGGTGTATAACGAGTGCCTCACGCTGCCGTTGGTGGTGCAGCGAGTGTTAGCCGCCCCGCTGCCGGAGGGCTGTGAAAAAGAAGTGGTGATTATCGACGATGGATCTACCGATGGCACCACCGAGATGCTGGCGCAGTACAGAGACTCGCCTCTGGTGGTCGTGCATCACTCGATTGTGAACTTCGGCAAAGGCGCGGCTTTGCGAGTGGGCATCGCGAAATCCAACGGCGACATTCTGCTGGTGCAGGATGGCGATCTGGAATACGATCCGCGCGATTATATGAAGATTTTGGAACCGCTGGTCTCCGGGCGCGCGAAGATTGTCTACGGATCGCGATTCGCGAACGGCGTGCGCGGCATGAAATGGCGCAACTGGATGGCGAATAAACTGCTGACGTTTGCGGCCAATTGGCTCTACAACGCGCGCATCACCGACGAGGCCACCGCGTACAAGGCTTTCGCGCGCGAAGTGATCGACGCGGTAGACCTGCGCTGCCTGCGCTTCGAGTTTTGCCCGGAGATCACAGCCAAGGCGCGGCGTTTGGGCTATCGCATCGTTGAGACGCCGATCTCCTACAACCCCCGCGGCATCCTGGAGGGGAAGAAGATCCGCTGGCAGGATGGGGTGGAAGCGCTGTGGACCTTAATCAAATACCGCGGCGCGCGCCTGCGCTCCTTCGACCGGCGGCGACCGGCGCGCGACGTAAAAGTGGCAATAGCAGGATCCCGTGGCTGAGCCGCGACCAGAGGGAGCGGGTACCGGAGGCGGTGTGACCAGATAGGTCACCTTTGACCGCTCCCTGCTTAACGCGCACAACGCATTCGCTGTGCGCTTGCGGTCGCGGCTCAGCCCGAGCGTACCGGCTACGCCCAGATGGTGGCACCCCGGCGGCGAGCGGCGCTGGATTTGTTATCCTCTGTTTAAGAGAATCATCCCCATGTCGGGCCATTCAAAATGGGCGACCATTAAGCACAAGAAGGCCGCTCTAGACGCCAAACGCGGCACAGCATTCACGCGCATCATCAAGGAAATCATGATCGCCGCGCGCAGCGGCGGCGATCCGGACATGAACCCGCGTCTGCGCACCGCCGTGGTCGCGGCCAAAGCCGTCAGCATGCCGGCCGAAAACATCAAGCGCGCCATCATGCGCGGCACCGGCGAACTCGAAGGCGGCCAGATCGATGAAGTGATGTTCGAAGGCTACGGGCCGGGCGGCGCAGCCGTGCTGGTTCAAGTCGCCACCGATAACCGGAATCGCACCGTCAGCGAAATTCGGCATGTATTCACCAAGAACAACGGAAATCTAGGCGAGCAGGGCAGCGTTTCCTGGATGTTCGAACGCAAGAGCCAGATCCTGATCGAAAACGATAAGGCCACCGAGGACCGGCTGATGGATCTGGTGCTCGACGCCGGAGCCGAGGATCTGCGCAATGACGGGGCGAATTGGGAAGTGATTTCGCCGCCGGAGGCGCATGAGGCCGTCCTGCAAGCGATTCAGAAAGCTGGAATCCCCACCGTTTCGGCTGAAATTGCAATGGTTCCCAAAAACCTCGTCAAGTTGGAAGGCAAAAATGCCAGCGGCATGCTGAAGTTGAGCGAGGCCCTCGAGGAGCACGACGACGTGCAGAACGTCTACTCCAACTTCGATATTGACGAGAAGGAACTGGAGGCCCTGGCTTCCTAGAAGCCGGGAACGCCCTAGTGCGGGTTCTCGGAATCGATTGCGGAACGGAGCGCACCGGTTGGGGCGTCATATCCAGCGACGGACGCAGCCATCGTGTGTTGGGGCACGGAGTCATCGTAACCTCGTCGCGCGACGGCTTGGAGCTGCGCTTGCGAACCATCGCGGCGGGTCTCCGCGGCGTACTGGCCGAGCATCGGCCCGATGCCGCGGCGGTAGAAGAGGTCTTCTATTCGCAAAATGTCAAGACGGCGTTGAAGCTTGCGCACGTGCGTGGAGTCGCGCTGCTGGCCATCGCGGAGGCGCAAGTCACTTTGGGAGAATATTCACCGTTGGAAGTTAAAAATAGCGTGGTAGGGTATGGACGCGCCGAAAAGCACCAAGTAGGACGAATGGTGCGGACGCTCACGGGGTTCGACAAGGAATGGGAGAGCGAAGACGTTTCCGACGCCTTGGCGGTCGCGATTTGCCATGCTACGCGGCGAGGCATTCAATGAAGGCCGGGCTTCTCGCAATTCTCCTTGCGGCGCTGGCGTGCGCTCAAACGAAACCGCGCATCGTCTATACGAAGTCTTTCCCCGGATCCGTGCCTCCCTACGTGAAAATTACTCTCGAACCTGATGGAACCGCGACCTATGCCGAGTCCAAGGAGCCCGACGACGCCGAGCAGCTCCAACTGGAAAAGGACGCCGCCGCGGCGATATTCGACCTGGCGCGCAAGCTCGACTACTTTAAGCGGCCGCTCGAGAGCGGGCTAAAGGTCGCCAATATCGGCGCGAAAACCTACCGCTGGGAAAACGGCGCCGAGGTCTATGAGACCACCTACAACTACTCGCAGCTTGAAAACGCCCGCATCCTCCAGGATTGGTTCGAGCGGATCACCGATAGCGAACGCGCTTTCCTGGAATTGGACCGTGTAGTGAAGCACGACCGCTTGGGTGTGCATCAGGCCATGCTTCAAATTGTGGATTTGTGGGATAACAGGCGTTTGTTGGCGACCCCGACGTGGCTCCCGCTGCTCGATCGCGTGGCCCAGAACGAAGCTTTCATCAACATGGCCCGGGAGCGAGCCGCGTATGTGGCGGCTGGAATCCGGGCGAGCAACAAATCCGAATGAAGCGCGCCGCGCTCTTTTTTAAACGCGCACAACGCATTCGCTGTGCGCTTTCCCTCGCCATCCTGGCGGCCGCCGCGGCGGCGCAGCAGTCGACGCCGTTCACCCCTCAGCCCCTCCCCGCGCAGCCGCCCCCCGCCCAGGCGAAGGCTCCTTCCGATGCCGAACAGCAAGACTTGATGCGTGCGGTCAACGAATCCGCCAACTCACCCCTGGATTTGGTGCGTTCGCTGGAAGCTTACCTACAAAAGTATCCCGAAACGGTGCAGCGCCCTGATATCGAGCTCACGATAGCCAAAGCGGCCATCGACCTGAAAGACAATCTGCGCATTGTGCTTTACGGCGAACGTGTATTGAGCCGCACGAAAGACGATGTACTGATGCTGGATCGCGTGGCGCAAGCGCTGCTGGCTTTGGGTGGAGTGGAAAACGCGGAGAAATCCATCCAGTACGCCCGGACGCTCGACGACTTGATCGCGGGTTTGGGCATGGCCATCGGCAGCGGCGCCGCGCAGAAGCAAGACGAACGCGATCGCGCTCGGGCGCGCATGCTGCTGGTGCAGTCTCGAGCCCGTGCGGCATTGGGCGACCAACTCGAATCCCAGCAGCTTGCGGCGCGCGCGTTTGCGGTTTATCCCTCCGAGGAGCCGGCGCGGGTCTGGGCCGAAAGCCTCATTCGGCTGGGGCGCCAGGATGAAGCCGTGACCCACTTAGCGGAAGCTTTTGCCATTCCCGACGCGCATGCGACGGATGTGGACCGTCAACTCGATCGGCAGCGTCTCGGCGACCTTTACGCGAAGCTGTACGATGGATCGCAAAAAGGATTGGGTGACACGATTCTGAAAGCCTATGATCGAACATCGACTTTGGTGGCAACGCGGCGGCTGAAACTCGTTGCGCTCGACCCCAATGGAGCGGCCACTAACACGGCTCAATTCACCATCACCGCTCTGGACGGCAAAAAATTATCGATGTCCGCCCTGGCGGGCAAAGTGCTCGTGCTGGATTTCTGGGCCACCTGGTGCGAGCCTTGCCGGGCGCAGCACCCCTTGTATGAGGAAGTGAGGAAACACTACGGCCGGCGCGACGACGTGGTTTTCCTGGCGCTGGATACCGATGAGGATCATTCCATCGTGACGCCGTTCCTCGAAGAAAACCATTGGGACTCCCAGGTGTACTTCGAGGATGGGATGGCGCGCTTGCTGGGCGTAAGCGAAATTCCCACCATGATTCTGCTCGATAAGCAAGGCAAGGTCGCGAGCCGGATGAACGGATTTCAGCCGGAGAATTTCGTTCCGGTGCTGATCTCGCGAATCGACGCCGCGCTCGCCGCCAAGGAAACAAAGTGATCAGTCATCAGTTATCAGCCAAAGGGCTGAGGAGCCAGAACGAAGACTGAGAACTGAAAACTGAAAACTGAAAACTGACAACTGCAAAGATGAATTTCGCCCGCGTGATCTGGATCGTCCTCGATAGTGTGGGCGTTGGGGAAATGCCGGACGCTGAAGCCTACGGCGATAAAGGCAGCGACACACTCGGGCATATCGCGCGCCGGTGTCCCCTGCATTTGCCCAATCTGCGCAGTTTGGGTTTGGCGAACCTCAAGCCACTCGAAGGACTCCCGCCCGACCCCGCGCCCATCGGAGCCTATGGCCGCGCGGCGCTTGCCTCGCCCGGGAAAGACACCACCACGGGGCATTGGGAAATGGCGGGGATTCATCTGTCCAAGCCATTTCCGCTCTATCCCCACGGTTTTCCGCGCGAGATCCTCGAGCCATTCGAAAACCGGATCGGCCGCGCAATCCTGGGCAACAAAGCGGCCTCCGGAACCGAGATCATCCAGGAATTGGGCGCCGAACATATGCGCACTGGCTCGCCCATCGTCTATACCTCGGCGGACAGCGTGTTTCAGGTTGCGGCGCACGAGGAAGTGATTCCGTTGTTTGAGTTATACAAGATCTGCGAGATCGCGCGCGAGATTCTGCGCGGCCCCAACGAAGTAGGGAGGGTAATCGCGCGGCCCTTCGTTGGACAGCGGGGATCCTTCACGCGAACCCCCAATCGCCACGATTTTGCGACCCCGCCGCCTAAGGGCATGCTGCTGGATCGCCTCGCCGAGCGCGGCGTGGAGATCTTCAGCGTCGGAAAGATTTTCGATATTTTTTTGGGACGGGGAATTCGCGAAACTGAAAGGACCAAGAACAACGCTGACGGAATGCAGAAGACTCTGGAGGCGATGGAAGCCCTGGAGGCGGGATTGATTTTCGTCAATCTGGTGGATTTCGATCAGCTCTACGGGCATCGCAATGATGTAGAGGGATACGCCCGAGCTTTGGAAGAGGTCGATCGATGGCTGCCGCGTTTCGAAGAACAGTTGCGCCCGAACGATCTGGCGATTCTGACAGCGGATCATGGCTGTGATCCCACGACGCCTTCCACCGACCACAGCCGTGAGTACGTTCCCGTTCTGGTCTACGGCAAGCGCGCTCGTGCGGGAGTGGATTTGGGTCTGCGTCCGACGTTATCGGATATCGGGCAAACCGTCGCAGAGAATTTCGGCACGAGCATTGAAAAGGGCGAGAGTTTTTTAAGCCGGATCATTGACGGAGGATCTTAGCTTACTGAGCCACGCGCGTCAGCAAGCGGTTCCGGTGCCGCCCGATATCATGGAGGCGTGGTTGTTCGCCTGATCCTTTCGTCGTTGATTTTGGCTTCCTCGCTTGCCGCTCAAACTCGCATTCCCGTTATCATCGATACCGATATCGGCGACGCGATTGACGATTCTCTCGCTCTCGGGCTTGCGCTCTCTTCGTCCGAACTGGACGTCCGCGGCGTCACTACGGTAATCGACGACGTGGAAAGCAAGACCCGCTTGGCCGCTAAGCAGCTCGTCGTGTTCGGGCGCCGCGACATTCCGGTGGCCATGGGCGTTCCAGCACCGCTGCTCGATCCCCAGCTATCAACCCACCCGAGCGAGTTCCAGATTCTCACTCCCGCGGACAAGGTTCCGGCCACGCCACAAACCCCGGCTGCCGTTTTCCTGATCCAAACGCTGATGAACGCCCCCGCGCCCATTACGCTGGTTGCCATCGGACCGCTTACCAACATCGCCCTCGCCCTCAGAACCGAGCCGCGCATCAGAGCTCACATCGAGCGCATCGTTCTCATGGGCGGAGCGTTTTCCACGCCCCAAATCGAATACAACGTGAAGCGCGACCCCATCGCCGCGCAGATCGTTTTCCAATCCGGAGTGCGGATTCTCGCGGCCGGGCTCGAGGTCACTACGCCCTGTAAGCTTCGTCCGGACGATCTGGAGCGGCTGCGAGTCGCATCTTCCCCCTCCGCGCATTTCCTAATCCGCTTGATCGAGCTGTCGCAAAAGGAAACCGGCGAAACGTTGCCGACGCTCTACGATCCGCTCGCCCTCGCATCGGTCTTTCGTCCCGATTTGATCGAAACCGCGACTGGAAATGTGATGGTCGACGTGGACGCAGGTCCCGGGCGCGGGCAAACTCACTTCACGCCGGCGGCCGGCGGAACAACGCGCGTGGGCGTCAAAGTGAACGCGAACGCTTTTCTCGACCTCTTCATCCAGCGCTTGGCCGCCAGGGACCGCTGAAGCCCCGCTACAGCGTGACGAGGCGTTCCTGCACTTCTCCCGTCACCCGAGCCCGACTGTCGTCCACAAACACGTCCACCTCGCTGCGAATTCCGAATTCCGGAAGATAAATCCCCGGTTCAATCGAAAAACAGGTCCATGGAATAACCTTCCGCTCGTCGTGCGTTTCCAGATTGTCCATGTTGGCTCCCGTGCCGTGAACCTCCGCTCCGATCGAATGACCCGTGCGATGAAAGAAGTAATCGTCGTATCCCGCTTCGCGAATATAGTCGCGCGCGGCGTCGTCCACTTCAAATCCCCGCAGCGGCGTCTTGGCTTCCGCGGCTTTCATCACTCGGGCGATCGCCCGGTCGCGCGCCTCCTTCACCACCTCGAAAACATGCGTGATCTCCGACGGCGGACTTTCTCCGCAAAATCCCACCCACGTGATGTCGTAGTAAACGCCCTGAGGCCGATCAAGCTTCGCCCACATGTCCAACAGCACCAAATTGCCCGTGCGAATCTCGGAGCACGCGTTCTCCTTCGGTTCGTAATGCGGATTCGAAGCATTCGCGTTCACGGCTACGTCCGGCCCGTGATCGGTGATCAACCCTTCCTCGCGAAATCGTCGCGAGATGAACTGCTGGGTTTCCCATTCCGTGAGTCGAGCACCCGCACGCACGCATTCCGAAATCTTGCGAAACGCTTCGCCGCGAACCAGGTCGACCTTCCTGCCCGCCTCCAGATGTGCCTCCAGTTGTTCCGCATTCCATCGGGCCTCGAACATTTGAATCAGATTCGCCGAGCTCGCGACCTCGACGCCGAATCCTCGCACCAATTCCACCGTCCCGGCGTCCACCATCGCGACGTAGGGCACCGCGCAATCCGGCGAATACTGCATCGCGACCCGCCCGGCGCTTCCCAACATCGCGCGAATCCCGCCCACGAGGTCCTTCCAGCCGGCGTACAGTTCGCGCCTGCCCGGCAGGTCCTTTAACGTCTCAGCTTCGATTCGATGCGCCAATCCCCGCGGCTCGCCCTCTACCGGCACGAAGTAGTACCACCGCCGCGTCACCATCGATCCCGGCTCGAATCCTAGAACGCGATATGCCAGCGGATCGCGCCGATGATGATCGAAGAACAGCCATCCATCCAATCTTTCTTCTTTGAGCGCCGCTTGAATCTCCGCTAATCTCACGCCCGCACTCCTGACTCCTTGCGCGACTCTTTGCGCCAGTCTACCCGCGTCCGCAGATTCGCCAACCCCGCCACTTCGCGCGAATCGATCACGGAAAACGAAATCACATCGTCCAGCCAATCCTGGCTGAATCCCTCCGGGTATTGTGTCGCGACGGTAAGTGTGTACTCCTGCCGTGTGAGCAGGCAATCGAAATGAAACTCGACTTCGAAAATCTCCCCCGACTCCACGCGCCCCATGTGGACGCCTTCCACTCTCGTGTTCGTCCCGAAAACGTCGATGCCCAAGCGATTGCGGATCAGTACTCCCACAACCGGATCTTCGATGTCCCTCTCGGCGCGCGCCCTCACGCAAACGGTCACGGACGCTCCCGGATCGATCCGCCTCGTCGACCCCTTCGCATCGCGCAGATCTACGTCTATCACACGGCTCGCTCCATCGCCGTGCCGGTTCAGACCGCCGGACGGTCGATCGTTTTTCTCGCCTTGTCGATCCCTTTGTTCCTGCCGTTCGAGCACCACCCCCACATACCGGTTGACCACCTCGCTCGGATTTCCCTCCGCCGCCACTCGTCCATCCAGCATCAGCATCGCGCGATCCGACAATCGTTTCACCAGGCCCAAATCGTGCGACACAAACAACACCGTTACGCCTTTCTCTTTTAGGATCTCGAATCTCTTGATGCATCGATTGGCGAAAATTGCGTCTCCCACGGCGAGCGCCTCGTCCACGATCAGAATTTCCGGGTCGACGTGTATCGCCGTAGCGAACGCCAGCCGTACGTACATCCCGCTCGAATATTCTTTCACGGGGCGATCGATGAATCTGCCGATTTCCGCGAATCTTTCGATTTCGGGAAACACGTTTTCCATTTCCCGCCGCGCAATCCCCAGGATTTCACCATTGAGAAAAACGTTTTCGCGGCCCGTGAATTCGGGATTGAACCCCGCTCCCAGCTCCAGTAGCGCCGCGACTCGCCCGTGCGCCAGCACCCGCCCGCGAGTCGGTTCCAAAATCCCGCTCACAATCTGGAGCAGCGTGCTTTTCCCACTTCCATTCGGCCCGATAACGCCTAGCACTTCGCCGCGCTGCACGGTCAAATTCACATCCCGCAAGGCCCAAAACTCTGTCGGACGATGATGTTTGACTAAAGGAAGGAACTCCGTCAGCCGGTCCACCGGCCTCCGGTACAATCGGTAAACTTTCGAAACGTTCTGAACCCTCAGCATCTGGAGGGCGGGCTTGAGCCCGCGCGGGGCTTCAGCCCCGCTCCCCTAGGATGCCATACGCACACTTAGCTGCAACCCTTCGGCATCGGCGCCGACACATGAAGCCAGATGAAGTCAGAATGAACCAGATGAAACGTTCTGAAGCCTCCGTTGCATGCTAACTTAACTGTTGCGTGCTAACTTAACTAACTTAACTAGCTGTAGCTAATGGAGCACCGCCAGCCCGTCCGCGGCCACTACCCCTTCGCCTGCGGCAAGTACGAACAGGGGATTGATCTCCGCTTCCACGAGCCGGTTGCCAAGACGCGCCGCCATCGCGGAAAACGCGACAATGGCGTCGACTAGGGCGTCGACGTCCGCCTTGGGCCTGCCGCGGTAACCATCGAGCAAGGGCCAGATCTTCAGTTCCCGGACCATGGCAATAGCCTCGTCGCTGGCAAGCGGGGCGCCGTCCGTCAGAAGCCGGATTGACGTGTCCCCCATCAGTTCGGCGGCCGTGCCGCCGGCGCCCAGCAGGATCACCACCCCAAGGGACTCTCGCCTCAGGCCCAGGATCATCTCCTGCCCGCCGCTCACCATCTGCTGCACCAGGAAGCGGTCGGGCGTCAACGCCGTTCGGGCCGCGACCTCTTGTCTCATGCGCGCAAGGCGGGCGGCGATGTCGTCCGCCGTCAGATTGACCGCTACGCCGCCGACCTCGCTTTTGTGCGCGATCTTCTCCGACAAGACTTTCAGCACCACCTTGCCGCCTAGCTCGCGGGCCGCCTGCTCCGCTCGCGCGCCGTCCGTTACGGCGATCTCTCGCGCCACAGCAATCCCGAAAGCGGCGAACAATTGTTTGGACCTCTGTTCGTCCAGAACGCCGGCGCCGAAAACGGCGATGTCGATGTTCGCTGGGGCGGCGGGCGCTGGCAGCGGCTCCCGCCACGCGGCTGCCTTTAGCATGCCGGCCAGCGCGACCGAGACACTTTCGGGCGTGGTGAAGGCGGGCACGCCGCTCGAGTTCAGCAGGCCGACAATGTCCGGCGTGTACGGGCTGACATAGGCGAGCACCGGCTTGTCGCTCCCCGGCAGACAGCCACGGATGATTCCCGCCATCAGGTCGGGCATGGCCAGGCTGGACGAGCCCACGATCACTACGATCGCGTCATAACTCGGGCTTTCCAGAAGCGCATGGATCGCGCCGCTCAGCAGTTTGGGCTCCAGGCCGGCCAGGGTCACGTCGACGGGATTGCGATCCAGCACGGCATGAGCACCGGTCTGAAGGGCGCGCAATTTCGCGGCGGTAGCCGCGTCGGGTGTGGGCATATCGAAGCCGGCCACGCCCAGGCTATCCGACACCAGGGCGGCAACGCCGCCGGTGGAAGTGAGGATTGCGATGCGATTGCCCGACAGGCGGCGGCCAGCCGCCAGCGCCGCCGGAATATCGAGCAAGTCGGCGAAGCGGGTGGCGCGGATTACGCCGGATTGTGCGAACAGTGCGTCATAGGAACGGTCCGCACCTGCCAGCGCGCCGGTGTGAGAGACTACGGCCCGGCTGCCCGCCTCCGAGCGGCCGACCTTGAATGCGACAATCGGCTTTCCGGCGCGCACGGCCTTCCGGGCCGCGACACGGAATTTGGCGGCGTCGCGAATCGCCTCGACATAGAGCGCTATCACCTTTGTGTCGGGATCGTCCGCCAGCCAGTCCAGGAAATCGGCCAAATCCAGATCGACCTCGTTGCCAGTCGAAACAAGCTTGGAATGACCGATGCGCCGCGCCGCCGCGTGACTGAGCAGCGACCCCAGAATGCCGCCGCTCTGTGACACCAAGGAAATGCCGCCCGTGGTGAATTGGTTCATCGCCAGCGCACCCGACGCCGACAGGGGTATTCCGTCGCTCAGGTTCACCACGCCGATGGTGTTGGGCCCCAGGATGCGCATCCGGCCCGCCGCTTCCATCAGTTCCTTTTGACGCGCCAAGCCCGCCTCGCCCGTCTCGCCATAGCCGCTACCCAGCACGATCGCGGCGGGGCAACCGCGCGCCGCCAGCTCGCGCACGGCCAGATGGGTGCGCTCTACGCCCAGAACGACGATTGCGACATCTGGAGTCTGCGGCAGCGAGGCGATGTCGGGGTAGGACTTGAGCCCTGCGATCTCGTCCGCCTTGGGGTTCACGGGGTGGATGGAGCCCACAAAACCCTGCTTTTGCAGGTAAGCGATCGGCCGTCCCGCGGTCTTGCCGGCGTCGGCGGACGCCCCGATCACGGCGACGCTCGCGGGCCGCATCAGCTTGCTGATGACGGAAGGCGAGGTCATTTTTTCGTCATTTTTTGTCAGAGGGCTCTTTCTCCGATGGCTTTTTCTCCGAGAGCTTTGCGAGAAAAGCGAGCACCGCTTCGCGATGCTCCGTGCTGGTGTAGCAGATGCCCTGCGCCTGCGCTCCCTGGATGAACAATTGTTCGGCGCTCTGTTCAAAAGTCTGTTCCATGATCGACTTGGACAGTGCTAGCGCGGTGGCGGAGCCCTGCGTCAGTTCCGCCGCCCAGGCTTGCGCCTCGGCCAGCAGATTTTCCGGCTTGGCGATGCGGTCGGCGATTCCCAGCCTCAGAGCCTCTTCGGCATCGATCGTGCGGCCCGTAAAAATCAACTCCTTGGCCCGGCTAAGGCCGACACGCCGCGGTAGGAAATACATGCCGCCGCCGTCGGGAACCAGCCCGCGTTTGATATAGGACCAAGCGAAGGTAGCGGCGGTGGAGGCGATCACGAAATCGCAAGACAGTGCCATATCGGCGCCAAGGCCCGTGGCTGCGCCATTGACCGCGGCGATGGTCGGCTTGGGCATGTGGTGTAAAAGCGAAACCTGAGTATGCACGCGCAGTTGCCGCTTCCAGCCGTTGAAGCCGCGCTCACCTTCCGGGGCCTCCATGCGGTCCTTCATGCCGGCAATGTCGCCTCCGGCGCAGAATCCTTTCCCGGCGCCGGTGAGCACCAGTGCGCGTACCGAATCGTCACGGCTCAGAGCCTCCAGCGTGTCAATTAGCTGGGTGCGCAGATCGTCGCTGATCGCGTTCATCTTGTCGGGCCGGTTGAGGGTCAGGGTGGCGATTCGGTCCCTGGTCTGAAGATCTATCAGTTTCATGGCATGTCTCTCGGATAGGCGGTCGCGCGGATTGGCGGTCGCGGGTTCTGGCTGGTGCGAGCCATTTCTATTCAGACTCGGGCATGCGCAGCCAGCCCAGCGCCAAGGTCGCGAACATAGCCAGCACCAGCACCGGGACCAGCGATAGCAGCACCGATGCACTGCCGCCGCGCCCGCCGAGAAGAATGCCCGCAGCCGCCGGTCCCGCGATGGAACCGATGCGGCCCACGGCCACCGCCAGCCCGACACCGGCGCCGCGCATGGTGACTGGGTAATAAAGCGGGGAGAAGCCGTACATCATGTTCTTGGCAGTGGTGGCGAAAGCGCCGAGCGCGAACGCAATGGGCAGGACCAGCCCGACCTGGTTGATCAGGGCCAGCCCGCAGACTGCCGCAATGCAACCCAGGAAGGTGAACAGGACGGTGAATTGGCGCGCCCGGCCGAGCAGAAGGCCGAGCAACACGGTCCCGACCGCTCCGCCGCTGGTAAACATGACCGCAGCCAGGCTCGCAGTGCTGGTGCCGAAGTCGCGCGCCACCATCAACGATGGCAGCCAATTGTTAGCGACATAATAAATGAGAAAACAGCCGAAAGAGGCCAGCCACAGCACCATGGTCAGCTTGGCGCGGCCTTCGGTGAACAGACGGGCAAAGGTGAAAACTCCACCGGCCGTCACATGCGCCGGCGCCGCCGCCTTGGCCTTCAGAAAGGGCGCCGATTCCGGCAGCCACAACATCATCGCCAGCCCCACGGCGATCGGGGCCCAGCCGCCGATGTGATAGATCACGCGCCAATCCAGCCCTGGCCACCGCGTGAGGATCGCCCCGGGGATGACGCCGCCCACCGCCACTGCTGCCGTCATCACTGTCACGCGCACCGCGCGGTTCCGGAGCGAGCCCGCCTCCGCCATGATGGCGATGATGTTGGCGAGCGAGCCGCCGATGCCGACGCCGATCAGCGGCCGCATGATGGTAAAGCTCAGGCCCGACGGGGCCAGCGCGCAACCGACCGAGAAGATCCCAAAGAAGATCATCGACATGATTGCGGTCCAGCGCCGGCCGATCCAGTCGGTGGCCCAGCCCGCGATGATCGAGCCGAGGAACATGCCGAAATTGTTGAGTCCGAAGATGCTCATGCCCAGATATTGGGTCGAGAAGCCAAACTCGCGCGAATATTGCGGCGCCACCAATCCGGTGGACTGGATATCAATGCCTTCCATCACGGCGGCAGCGCCGCACAGCACTGTGACGGCGAACAGCCCGGATTGTACGGCAGTGGGCGGACTTTGGAGTTCTAGTGTCCGTTCCATGCTTTCCCCTTATGTACTCCGTTTGAAAAATCCGGCCACGTATTCGAGAGCAATGTGGGGCAGCGCCCTGCGCTGCGGCGGGCCCTCGGCCCGCCCGGTGCAGGCGGCCTGGGAGGCCGCGGCAGGCCGAGGGCCCATAAGCGCTAAGGTAACGCGAGAATGGCCCGTTTTTCGTTCCGCCTCTGGATGCCAAGCCTGCCGTCTACGAACGTTTTTGCGATGAAATGTTTTTATCTTAGCGCTTATGGGCCGAGGGCCTGCCCCACCGGAAGCCGCAAATACGTGCCCGTACATTATGAAATCGTGTACTAAGTTATTTTTGGCACCGCCAGAACGCGGATCGGTGCGCCCTCCAGCCAAGCCGCGATGTCTTCGACCGCGTCGCGGTAATAGACAGCATAGCTGGAGCGCGCGACATGCGCCAAGTGCGGGGTCGCCAGAAGGTTCGGCAGGGCTCGCATTTCATCGTCCGCGGGCAACGGCTCGGCATCGAACACATCGACCGCGGCCCCCGCGATCCAGTTTTCCTTCAGCGCCTCAATGAGTGCGGCGCGGTCGACGATGCCGCCGCGCGACGTGTTGATGAGGAAAGCAGTCTTTTTCATCCGGCGCAATTGCTCGCGGCCAATCAAGCCGCGCGTACGCCCACTCAGAACAAGATGGATGGTGACGAAGTCGCTCGCTTCCAGCAGCGCCTCCAGTGACGGCGCGCGCGCCGCGCCAACGGCCGCCGCAGCCTCTCCAGTCATGTTCTGGCTCCAGGCGACCAGATTCATGCCGAAAGCTTTTCCGAATCCGGCGATGACGCTGCCGATCTTTCCGAGGCCCAGGATGCCGAGCTGCCGTCCGCGTAGGTCCGCGCCGATCGTGGGCAACTGCCAACGCCCACCGGCGCGCAGGTTTACGGTTTCATTCACCAGGTTGCGCGCCGCCGCCATCAGCAACATCCAGGTGAACTCGGTGGTCGGGCCGGTGTTGCCACCGGTCGCGCAAACGGTTACGGCGTGGCGCGCCGCCGCCTGCATATCGATGACATGGTTGCGTGCTCCAGTGGTGATCAAGAGTTTCAGCTTGGGCAGGCGCGCGAACGTCGAGGCGGGAAAGGGTGTACGCTCGCGATTGGCGACGATGATATCGAAATCGGCCAGGCCGCTGACCAAGCTATCCTCGCCAGCAAAATGGCTGACGAAGGGATGCACCGAAACTCGGCCGGCCAACGAATCCCAATCGCCGAATTGCATTGCGGCTTCCTGATAGTCGTCCAGGACGGCGCAGCGCAGTTTGCTCAACAAAGGAGTTTCTACGTTTTGGGACTTCATGGGACCGGATCCGTATCAGGGCGCGACTACGCTACCTGTTGATCCAACGCTGTGCGGCCTCAGAATACCGATGGCCTTGCACCTTGATGTGAGAGGCGGCCTCATTGATCTCGAGCAGGTCTGCCTCGGTGAGTTCGATCGACGCGGCGCCGATGTTCTCCTCGACCCGTTCCAGCTTCGTCGTTCCGGGGATCGGCACGATCCAGGGCTTCTGGCTTAGAACCCAGGCAAGTGCGATTTGCGCCGGCGTCGCCTTCTTCCGCTGAGCGATGGAGGCGAGCAGATCCACTAACGCGCGGTTCGCCTTCCGGGCTTCCGGCGCGAAGCGCGGCACCGTATTGCGGAAGTCATTTTTATCAAATTCTGTACTTTCGTCGATCTTGCCTGTGAGGTAGCCCTTTCCCAGGGGGCTGTATGGGACAAGGCCGATTCCGAGTTCCTCAATCGTCGGAATGATCTCCGCTTCGGGCTCCCTCCACCACAGCGAGTACTCATTCTGAAGCGCGGTGACAGGCTGGATCGCATGCGCGCGCCGAATGACCTGCACGCCTGCTTCAGAAAGCCCAAAGTGCTTCACCTGGCCCTGTTGAATCAAATCTTTGAGCGTTCCCGCGACATCCTCAATCGGCACCTCGGGGTCGACCCGATGCTGGTAGAGCAGATCGATGGCGCCAGTTTTCAGCCGTTTGAGCGAGCCTTCGACAACCCGCCTGATGTGATCCGGCCGGCTATTCAGGCCTTTGTTCTCGCCGGTCCTCGGATCGATGTTGAACCCGAATTTCGTTGCGATGACAACCTGTTCGCGGAAAGGAGCCACGGCCTCACCCACGACCTCTTCATTGAGAAATGGCCCGTACACCTCGGCGGTGTCGAAGAACGTCACCCCACGTTCGAAGGCGCCGCGGATTACGGAGATCATCTCGCGCTTGTCTTTCGGCGGACCGTAGCCGAAACTCATTCCCATGCAGCCGAGGCCGATGGCCGATAGTTCCAGGTTGCTCTTTCCAAGTTTTCGTTTTTGCATCTTTCTCCCTGTGATAAGAGAATCCACCGTTGATCAGCTGCATGGGCTTCTCGATCGTCTACCCAGCCTCTCTATACCGCTGTCCGGCGCGACTTAAAGTGTGCCCTAATGCACGAAAGCGCAAGCCGGCGACGAAACTGAAGAAGCGACACAGGTGGGTATTGGCCGAGACCAATACCTAAAGATTAAGATCAGTTCGATCTCGTAATGGGATAGTTATAGTGATGCTGAGCCCATTCGACGGCCCAAATCGTCGGCTCGACGTAAACGTTCTTGTCTACGCCCAGAACCATCCCCTGTTTGATCTGAGCCATCGCGTCCAGAAAGACGCGGCGATCGTTCTCGATCTTTTCGCGCATTACTGAGGACGGTTTATAGAGCTCGCGAACGCGCGCCACAGTTTCGGGGTCCTTCAGCCAGGCATCGGCGCCATACTCGCCTTTCGGTAGGCGGCCACCGCCTTCATCGAGCCAGTCCCTGAGATCGTTATTGGCGCGGTTCATCCCATCGGTGTGGCAGCCTATGCAGGAGCTCGCATTGATCAATCGCTGATCGGCGATCGCGGCCCCGAAACCATCGCCAGTGAAGCTGGAATTCGTCTTATCGGCTACACCCCTCTGATTCTCGGATCGCGAACGATCTTGGTAAACGCGTCCACACGACGCTGGCTCCACGCGCCCATCAATCCATATCCCTGAAGCCCGTTGGGCAGACTCCAGATGATTTCCTCCGCTGACTGTTGAGCGCCACCCTTTCCCGAATAACGGCCAACCGATCCCTTCGCATCAAAGGAGTACTTTCCAAGCTCTAAAGTGGCCACGTAACTTAAATCCTCGGGCGTAGTTCCGCCTTGATTCTCAATGAATTTTGGAATCGGATGCGACCAGAATGGATTGGATACGTCTCCTTTTTGATAGGCTTGATCAATATCGTCTGAACCCTGCGTGAAGATATCGAAAGTTTTCCAATAAAAGCCGCCGTTCCTGGTCTGCGCACGCAGCATGAAACGCGAATCAATCGTAATCGCCCTGCGCGTAACCATATAATCGAACGAGTCCATGCCTCTCGATTTATCCACACCCAGCTCTTCTTCAAACTTATACAAATACCCCGGAATCGCCATGATGGCGTTATAAACATCCGGACGAGTTAACGTGTAGGTAAGCTGGGCTGCTTCTGCGTATTGGAAGGCTTCCGGGTCGACGTACTCCTGCTTATTGCCGCCCATTCTCCTTGCTCCCACAAACCCATCGATATTGGGAGGGGCGGATTCCGTGCTGCCAATAACGTTGCCGGCTCCCAATACCTGAACGCCTGTTGCAGCTTCCGCATTCCCTTTCAGGATCCGGGCCCAAACCAGCCGGGCAAACTTGTCATCACGCGTGACTTCCGGCTTAAGTTTGTGAAACTGCTGAGCCAGTGCGGCATATTTTATAGGCTTACCATCTAAATCGACCTTACTCTTCGAGAAGGACAGATCGTCGTCAGATCCGCCATAGAATAGCGCAAAGTTCGGATCGGAAGTTTCAATGAGCGTATATCCCCAATAATCACGGATGTCGAATTTGTAGAGGATGCCCTTTCCGTTCACATCTACCGGATTCACAATTCGCGGCGCCCATCGGGCCGCGGTATTCAAGGCTTTGGATAGGCCGACGCGAGCGTGGTTCATATCCAGAGGACTCACACCGGCATTGTGGACTACATGGAAGGATACGTACTTTATAAACTCACGGTCCGCTTCCTTGGTCTTCGCCTTATCGGCCGAGATCCAGTTCAAGACTTGCGCTTCGCTGATCTTCGTAGATTGGTCGACACCGGGCGGAACTGCGGGAATAGTGGCGGCAATCTTATTGCGCCAAGCGGTTACAGCGGTCAATATTGTCGCCGCCGCTGCCGCGCAACTGTCGCCAAAACAATGGTGCCGCTCGATGGCCATACGAACCACCAGCTTCGAGTTTTCGGGCTCCCGGAAGTTCACACGGGTGAGCGCGTATTCATGGGCTAAATTCACATCGGCGTCTGCGTGTAGCGGAGCCTGAGCTCCGGCCCCAGCGTGATTTTCCGAGCTATGGCACGCAGCGCAGTGGGCGCGAAGCACAGGATAAACAGTGTCTTTAAAAGCTGCCAAAGATCGCGCGCTGTCGAAACCATCCGGAATAACAATGGCTTCCACATTGGCTCCGCCGCGTCCGTTAGATAGCTGTGAAAACCCCAGTTTCGTCCGGGCTGCGTTTCCTCCAACAACCGCCACCAGAAGAAAGCCAGAGGATACCGCAACCTTGATTAAGGTGCTCTTTGTCACTGTTTGCTCCTCTCCATGGTGGTTATACCATATTGCTGTTCGGCGCCGTCAAGGGGGCCCAGCCGACGCAGCCGACAGGCCCTAATCCGTTCCTAGCGACCACGCGCAATCTCGGTATACTACGTCCATGCAAAGAGTCGCCTTGTATGTGGTCGCATTCCTCGTGTTCGTTGCGCTCGCGATTCTAGGCCAGGCACCCGACGGCGCGGCTCCGGCGGGCAAAGCGGGTCCCGATGCTGTAGTTGCAAACCTCGTGAACACTGTCTGCGCCTCCTGCCACACGCTCGAACGGGTCAATAACAAGAAGGGGGACAGTGACGCGTGGACCACCACAGTCAACCGCATGAAGGACAAGGGAGCGGCTGTGGCGGACGAGCAGGTTCCGCTACTTGTCGATTACCTGATGAAGAATGCCGGCACTTTCGCTGTCGCGGTTGCCGATGGCAGGGGTAAAGGCGGCGGTAAGGGTGGTGGAAAGGGCGGTGGAAAGTTGGGCAAGGGTGGTGGGTTTGCCCCCAAAAATATTAAGATGCTTACTGCAGTCGCCTTACCGAACGCCATGCAGGATTTTGTGCTGGCGTTGGGCCTTTTGGATAAAGGAGTGTGCAACTACTGCCACGTTGAGGACCGGGCCTCCGACGAAAAGATGCAGAAGGTGATCGCCCGTAATATGATCGCCATGGTGAACGATATCAACGCGCGTTTCGCAGACGGCAAGCAGCACGTGACCTGCTACACCTGCCACCGCGGCAGCCCAACACCGGCAACGGCGCCGTAGAGCTCAAGCCGTGATCCGTCCCTAAGCTCGGAACGTTCAGAAACCGCTCCCGGCCCAGAGGGCACCCCGTCGCGGCTCGGTGTGAGTGCCTTTCCGCAAACATCCGATTCCGAGCCGCGACCGCAAGGGAGCGGTCGCGCTACGGACGGATTACGGGATCAGAAATGGTTCCTGGACACCGCCCGTTACGGCCCGTTACGGCGCTTGACATCGGCAGACCATCGTGATAGTAGTCAATAGTTTCCTTTCCGTTGATGTAGGCGAATCTGAGCCACGTAGTCATGGGGCTCGGGTTTGCCGGGGGTATGGGCCACGGGGTTTAAATTCCCCCGTGACCGTTGGGTGTTTGTAAAACCGCTTTGGTGTGATTTAGGGGGTGACATGAAGTCCGCAAAACTTGCGATGGGTGTTCTTGCTTTCGCCTATGCTGCATTCGGGCAGACCGGCGGCACAATGACTGGGGTGATTTCGGACCCGGCGGGAGCCGTTGTTCCGAACGCTCCGGTCCAAGCCCGGCACACGGAATCCGGCGTTGTCTATCAGGCCGCGACCAGCGCCACAG
This sequence comes from Bryobacteraceae bacterium, assembly GCA_036521975.1. Taxonomy (GTDB): domain Bacteria; phylum Acidobacteriota; class Terriglobia; order Bryobacterales; family Bryobacteraceae; genus Palsa-187. The sequence continues at coordinate 44,904 of DATDGT010000086.1, read as the reverse complement.
GCAATTACACGTTCAGCGAGCTTCCCGCCGGCACGTATGAAATAGACGTGGTCGCCCCCGGATTCAAAAAGTACGTCCGGACGGGGATCACGGTTCAGCAACTGCAAACCACACGCGTCGACGTGGCGCTCGAAATAGGTGCCGCCGCGGAAGCGGTCACAGTGAACGAGGACGCCCCGCTTCTGAAGACGGAGAGCGGGGACATAAGCCACAACGTCACCACCACCGTACAAGACGATCTTCCGATGGGCTCGATCGGCACCATCCGCGTGAGCACGGAGGTGGTAGCAACGATTCCCGGCGTCAACGGCATACAGGGCGTGAACCTCGGCTTCATCGGGATTAGTATCAATGGCTCGCCGTCCGGGTTCGAACGGATCCGGATCGACGGCCTGGACGCAACTTACACCTTGGGCAATGTCTACTACTCGTTCGGAGCGCCGAGCGTGGATTCGCTCCAGGAGGTCGCGATACAAACCAGTAACTTTGCGGCCGAATACGGTCAGTCGTCCGGCGCCGTTTTAAGCTACACCATGAAATCGGGCACCAACCAATTCCATGGATCTCTATATGAGTACCTGGTGAACGAGGACCTCAACGCCCACGGCTCGTACTCCCACCTACGGCCCAAAGATCGATCGAATGACTACGGCGGCACCGTCGGCGGACCCGTCTGGATTCCCAAGATCTACAACGGCAAAGATAAGACCTTTTTCTTCTTCAGCTTCGAGACCCATCCCACCACCACCACAACCTCCACCAACTACCTCACTGTTCCCACGCCGCAATATCAGGTCGGGAATTTTGGCCAAGCCACAGCGGCGGTCGGCAATAAGGTTTTGGGAACCGATCCCTTAGGGAACCCTATCGTTCAAAACGCGATTTACGATCCGGCTACGCAGATGACGGCTCCGAATGGGCAGCTCGTCCGGACTGCCTTCCCGAACAACACCATTCCGATGACGCGGCTCGATCCGGTCGCTTTGAAAGTTCAGGCCCTCATCCCGCAACCGCAGGGACTGTTTGCGACATCGTTGATCAATAACTTCGTCAACCCATATACGGTCAAGGCCCAGGACCATATTCCTTCGATTAAGATTGATCACTCGGTGAGTTCCAAGATTAAGCTGAGCTATAACTACGGAGAAGTGTTGATGAAAACCCCCGGGCCGCCCACCAATCCCACTGAGGATGGTTTTCCCACACTGCTTTCCAATTTTCTCCCGACCAATTGGCCCACCACCAGCAATCGCCTCAACTACGACCAGACCCTCAAACCGACTCTGCTTCTGCATTTGGGGGGAGCGTTCGTGAAAAGCTCGCTCTCCATGCCCCCCGCGGTCACGGGTTACAATCCGACCACGAGTCTCGGATTAACTGGGCCATTTACGCCGTTGGAGTTTCCGGCATTCACAGGGCTGTTGGGGGCTAACAGCACCGGCGGGGCGGGTAACCCTATAACGGCTGGTCTCGGGGTGGCCGGCGGCATTGATGGAGAGCAGCTCACGCTGGAAGAAAAGACCAACTTCAATGCCAACCTTACCTGGGTCAAGAACAACCACACTTACAAATTCGGCGAGGAAACGTCGATTGAAGGGTACCCCAATTACAATTTCATAAATACCGACGGTGTTTTTGGCTTCAGCGCGGCGGAAACCGGTCTCCCCTACCTCGCCAACGGCACCACGGTCGGCGGCAACAGCATCGGACTTCCCTATGCCAGTTTCCTGCTGGGCGCCGTCGATAACTACAACGTTTCAGCACCCGCGGTTGGCAAGCTGGGGAAACACGCGTTGGGATTCTACGCTCAGGATAGCTGGAAGGTCACGCGCAAGCTTACGCTCGATTATGGGCTGCGCTACGATTTTTCCACCGCTTCGACAGAAGAGCATGGCCGTTTTGGGACCTTCGACCCCACGGTACCCAATACGGGAGATGGCGGACGTCTCGGAGGCGTCACCTATGGGGCGACCTGCGCCTGCAATTTTTCCAACAACTATAAACTCGGATTTGGGCCGCGGCTGGGAGTCGCCTATCAGTTGAATTCGAAAACCGTGCTCCGCGGGGGAGCGGCCGTCCTTTACAACGGTACGCCCGACACCGGCATAGAGGCGCGCAATATTCTATCCAATAATATGAATTTTTCCCCTGCTATTAGTCAGCCGGCCATGACTTTGGCCACCGGCATTCCGCTGACCTACGCCCAGATTGCGTTCCCCAACTTTGATCCGAGCCACTACCCCGTTGTCGCCATTCCGGGAACGCCCGGAGCACCTGTCTTGCAATGGATCGATAAGAACGGCGGGCGCCCCAGCCGGTCGTATCAATGGAGCCTCGGCGTGCAGCGCGAGATCATCCGGAATCTGGTGGCGGAAGCCGCCTTCGTGGGGAACCGCGGGATGTGGTGGCCGACCGCCGCGGGGCTCAATTACAACGCGAACACCCCCCAGGCCCTGTTAGCCGACGGGCTCGACATCACCCAAACGTCCGCGCGGACAATACTGACCTCTCCTATCGGCAACGCGGCTGCCGGACCGTTCATGGACAAGCTGCCCTACTCGGATTTCCCGCTTACCTCAACCGTCGCCCAAGCGTTGCGGCCCTACCCGCAATTCTCCACCGCGCCGCCGGCGCTGTGGGCTCCGTTGGGCGATAATTGGTACGACTCCTTGCAAGTAAAAGTGACCAAACGGTTCTCACACGGCCTGAGTGCCACGTATGCCTTTACCTGGTCGAAGACGCTCCAAAACGGCATCGAGGCACCAGAGAACGATCCTTTCAATCGGGGTCTGGACAAGTACCTCTCGAGCGCCGACCGGCCACTGGTCAGCAATATCAACTTCACCTACATTGTGCCCGCGCCTTCGTTCACTAGGAACAAGATCCTGACGTCCGTCTTGAGAGACTGGCAAATGGGAGCCCTTCTCATCTACGCCAGCGGCACGCCGATTGCGGTTCCTGCCGCGCAAACTCTGCTGGCCAGCTATACGTTCGAAACAGCGTCGTACTTCAATCGTGTCCCTGGAGTGCCGCTATTTCTGAACAATCTCAACTGCCACTGTTTCGATCCGACCAAGACTCTGGTGCTGAATCCGGCCGCGTGGACAGATCCGGCTGTTGGCACATGGGGGACATCCCCGGCGTACTACAGCGACTATCGGTCTCAGCGGCACCCCACGGAGAACTTCAACGTGGGACGCACGTTCAGGTTCCGCGAGCAGATGGGCCTCAGCGTTCGGGCGGAGTTCATAAACATCTTTAACCGCACGGTACTTCCCGCCCCCAGTGCGTCGAATCCCTTGGCGACGACGACCTGCTACGTGTCGGGCGTCAGCGGCCCCGCGGGCGCCTGCAGCTCCAGCAGCGGCGCGTACGCTTCAGGCTTCGGCTTTGAGAGCACGACAGGCGCGGCCTTAACCCCGCGGACAGGCCAGATCGTCGCTCGCTTCCGTTTCTAGCGGGTGGCACGCACGGGGATCCGCCGGTCACACCGTCCAGACCGCGTCGAATCGGTCCGGGATTCCTCGCGTTACCATTGCGGACAGATGGGACTGTTTTACGTTGGTTGCCGGATATTGAATCCGGTGACCTCTAAGTCGACCACCGTACGGCGCCTGATGGTCGACACGGGCGCCGAATCCACGTGGATCAACGCGACGGCATTGGAGGCGATTGGAATTGAGCGCGCAAGCGCACAGCGAATGCGTTGTGCGCGTTAACCAAGAAGGACCTCCAATTTCAGTTGGCGAACGGCCAGATCATTACGCGCTCAGTTGGCTACGCCATACTTACCGTGGATAAGTCGGAGACCGTGGACGAAGTCGCTTTCGCCGAAACAGGAGATCTCCAACTGCTCGGGGCGCGCGGTCTGGAAGGTCTGAATTTGCGAGTGGATGCTCGCCGGAAGAGTCTGGTGGCTGCCGGTCCGATCATCAGTGCAGCCGCCGTGCCCCCACGATTCGGACGGCTGGTGCAGGTCCCTCCCGCGGCACCGAAAACTCGCGGAAAGACCCGAACGAAGAGGCCCAGAAAGCTCCGCGCCACCCGAACGAAGGCTCGATGAGCGGCTACGGGCCAGTTCCGGTCCATTTGACAACTCCTATCCGCGGAATTGGTCGCCGGTTCAGTTCCAGCTTCCCAAGACCATCTCCTGATGCACCCTCTTCCGCTGCGGAGCAATGTCTTCCGCAAGCTCTTGCTTCCGATACCAACCCACGGGATGGTGATTGTATTGCACATCCGTCAGGCCAGCCTGGGAAGCTCCAGGCTTCAGCCTCCGTCCGGACCTGGGCTGAAGCCCAGGTTTCACAGGCTAAAAGCCTGTGCGAGCGAGGCTAAAGCCTCGCGCGGGCTGAAGCCGCCCTCCACGCCGTCCTCATGGCCTTGGTGGCCCGCCAAGGCCATGGCTTGTGCGAATATAAGCAGTGCAAACGGGGCGGCAAACGAGGGAACCGATCGCCCGTTCCAGCTAACGGCGCCCCTGGTCCGACGGCCAGATTGCCTCGCACGAGCTTTGATGTATAATCACTGAGGCCATTAGGCCAAGCTCAAAAACTACAAGGAGACAAGATGGCGGGAGTGAACTTGGCGGATGCACGAAGAATAATCGCGGCGGCGGAAAAGAAGGCCGCGGAGATTGGGCAACCGATGAATGTCGCGGTCGTCGACGAAGGCGGGAACCTCGTATCGCACGAACGGATGGACGGGGCCTGGATCGGCAGTATCGATATCTCGCAGAAGAAAGCCTTTACATCGCGGGCTTTCGATATCACCACTAAGGATCTGGCGGCTAATTCGCAATCGGGCCACCAGTTTTTCGGAATTCACGCGTCCAACAATGGCAAGATCATGATCTTTGCCGGAGGCATTCCCCTGAAGAAAGACGGGAAAGTGGTGGGCGCGATAGGAGTCAGCGGAGGATCGGGGGATCAGGACCACGCCGTCGCCGAAGCCGGCGCAGCGGCGTTTTAATGCGTAAGCAAGAAGGAGAGAAACATGCCAAATAATCGTGGTGTTGCATACATAGAACCGGGTAAAGTGGAGATCAAATCGATACCCTACCCGAAGCTGAAAATGCCGAAGAGCGAAACCGACCCGTTCGGCGGGAAGGACGCTCCGCATGGCGTCATTTTGAAAATCGTCACGACCAACATCTGCGGCTCGGACCAGCATATGGTCCGCGGCCGGACCACCGCTCCCAAGGGTCTGATCCTGGGACATGAGATCACGGGCGAGGTCATCGAGAAGGGCAGCGACGTCGAGATGCTGGAGGTCGGCGATATAGTGACGGTGCCATTCAACATAGCCTGCGGGCGCTGCCGCAATTGCCGCGAAGGCAAGACCGGTATCTGCCTGACCGTGAACCCGGCTCGTCCGGGCGCGGCGTACGGCTATGTGGACATGGGCGGGTGGGTCGGCGGCCAGGCGGAATACGTCATGGTTCCCTACGCCGATTTCAACCTCATCAAGTTCCCCGACAAGCAGAAGGCGATGGCGAAGATTAAGGACCTGACGCTTTTGTCCGATATCTTCCCCACGGGATTTCACGGCGCGGTGACCGCGGGCGTGGGCCCCGGCTCGACGGTATATGTAGCGGGCGCGGGTCCGGTGGGACTGGCTTGCGCGGAAGGCTGCCGTTTGCTGGGCGCGGCGGTGATCATTGTGGGCGACATGATTCCGGAGCGGCTGGCGCAGGCCAAGAGCTTCGGCTGCGAGACCGTCGACCTTCGCAAGGACGCATCGCTCGGAGATCAGATCGCGCAGATCCTGGGCGAGCCAAATGTCGATTCAGCGGTGGATTGTGTCGGATTCGAGGCGCGGGGCCATGGCAAGGATGCCTCGGTCGAGCGGCCCGCCACCGTGCTCAATTCGCTTCAGGAACTGGTGCGAGCGGGCGGCGCCATCGGCATTCCCGGTTTGTACGTCACGGGAGATCCGGGCGGAGTGGATGAGGCGGCGAAGGTCGGCTCGCTCAGCATCCGCATCGGATTGGGCTGGGCGAAGTCGTGCTCGTTCTATACCGGCCAGTGCCCGGTGCTGAAATACAATCGCCAGCTCATGATGGCGATTCTGCACGATAAGGCGCATCCGGCCAAGGCCACCAACGTGACGATGATCCCCCTTGATCAAGCGCCGCAAGGCTACAAGGACTTCGACAAGGGCGCGGCGAAGAAGTTCGTGATCGACCCGCACGGATCGGTGAAGGCGTAACCGCCGCATCCGCGTACGTTCTTGGAGGGCGGACTGTAGTCCGCGCGGGACTCAAGTCCCGCTGAGGGAGCGAGGCTGAAGCCTCGCGCGGGCTAAAGCCCGCCCTCCACGCGTCTCTACGGCTCGGAAGCTGTCGGCGAACGGGATAGTATGATCTCCTGGCTCTGGCAATCCACGAAAGGTTACCGGCTGCGGCCATGGCGCAGTCCGTTTTTGAGATGGCGCATGGAAACCTACTGGGGACTGCACGCAGAGGAGATCGCCGGGAAAGAGTTTTGCGCGTTTGCCTGGGAACATCGGGCCGATCTTCTGCGCTTCCTGAAATGGGCGTCCGAGATGCGCCGGCTCGCGCGTGCCGGCCAGTGAGTTCGGCCGGCATTGCTACACTCGAATTAGTGTGGTTTTGGCGCGCGTTTGTTGTCCTTCTCGCGGCTTCGCCCCTGCCGGCTCAATCCCCGCAAGTCTCGGGAAAACGGGTCTATGTGGTGGAATGGCGATTGATTCGCGCCGGCACGGTGACGTTGGAATTCAGCCCCACCCACACCTCGATGCATCTGGAAACCTCCGGCATCGTCTCGTCCCTTTTCAAGGTGAACGATGTCTACACCGCCGACTACAACGGCACCTATTGCGCCACTTCCGCCCTGCTGGAATCGACCGAGGGCAAGCGGCGGTCTGAGGCTCGCGTGACTTACGACCGCGCGCACGACCACGCCTGGTTCGTCGAACGGGATTTGACAAAGAATGCCGTGATCCATGAAGCCGGAACCGATATACCCAATTGCGTTTCGGACGTTCTCGGCGCGATGTTGAAGCTTCGGTCCATGGACGTGGAACCGGGACAGTCTACTCAATTGCCGGTTAGTGATGGGCGGCGCTCGGCGCCGGTGAAGATCCAGGCGGAAGGACGGGAAGATGTAAGGACGCCTTTAAGAACGTATCACACGATCCGTTATGTGGCCGATCTCTTGAACGGCGTCGTTTACCAGAGAAAAGGGCAATTAGACATCTGGCTCACCGACGACGCACAAAGGATCGCGGCTCAAATCCGCCTGCGAATGAGTTTTCCGGTCGGGACGGTCACGCTGCAACTGGAGAAAGAGGAATAGCCCCCGTTTTATCGTCCGGGCGCCAGCCCGTTTTGGCGATCCGGTACAGTACATGCCGCCGCAGGCAGTGACCTTCTTCTATCATGGGATGATCGAATTCCTCGGAGAACTTCATCCCGATCCGGCGCATGACGGCCACCGATCGCACGTTCGTGGTAACAGCGAACGACACGATCTCCTCCAGACCCAGCTTTGTAAATCCGAATTCGAGCGCGGCTGCGGCGCCTTCCGTTGCGTATCCGCGCCCCCAGAACGGCCGGGCCAAGCGCCACCCGATCTCAATGCACGGTGTGAAATGCGCTTCGAACCAAGGGGAGTTCAACCCGATAAATCCCGCGAACGGCGCTTCTCCAGGGACCTCCACCGCCCAAAAGCCGAAGCCATTCGCCGCGATGTGGGCCTCGGCGCGATCGGCCCCGGCGTCGCTTTCCTCCCGCGTCAGCAGAGACGGAAAGAACTCCATCACTTCGGGATCTTGGCCCATCCGCGCAAACGGGTCGCGATCCTCCGCCCGCCATTGGCGCAGGAGCAGGCGCCCGGTGCGGATCATTTCTTATTCCACCTCGCGCACAACGGACTTCGCCTGTGCACGATCATTTCCTATTCCACCTCGCGCACAACGGACTTCGCCTGTGCGCGATCATTTCCTATTCCACCTCGCGCACAACGGACTTCGCCTGTGCGCGATCATTTCTCGGCGTTGGAGAAATTCAGATGCAGAATGCCGCGCTCGATGGCGATGGTCACCGCGTGAGTGCGGTCGGAAGCGCCCAGCTTTTCTAAAATATTCTGCACGTGCATTTTGATGGTGCCGTTCGCCGTGCCCAACTTATGCGCGATTTCCTTGTTGGCCATCCCGCGCGCCACCAGGCTCAGCACTTCTACTTCGCGCGGCGTCAGAGCCACCTGCGGAAAATATTCGCTCAATCGCTCGGCCACTTCCGGCGGCATCAGGCGCTTGCCGGCTTGAACAGTGCGGATGGCTTTCACCACTTCGGAATGGACCATTTCTTTCAAGATGTAGCCGCGGACTCCCGCTTCCAGCGCGCGGTAGATATCCTGGTCGCCGTCGTAGCTGGTAAGGGCGATGATGCGGGCCTCAGGATCTTCGCTGCGGATGGCGCGCGTGGCCTCGGTGCCGTCCATGTTCGGCATGCGCAAATCCATCAATACAACGTCGGGATGCAACTCACGATATTTTTCCACGGCCTCCTGGCCGTCGGAGGCTTCCGCCACCAATTCCATGTCCGGTTCATTCGCCAGAATGGCCGCGACGCCCTTTCTGACCAGCGGATGATCGTCAACGCACATCACCCGCAACGTGTTTTCCGCCATACTGCCTCTTTCTGTCAGTTATCAGTTTTCAGTTTTCAGTCATCCGCCTCGCGTGAGAACTGACAACTGATAACTGATCACTGACTTTACTTCACCGTAGCCGCAAGCGGCGGCGCGGGGCGACCCACCGGCGCCAGCACTCTCACTGTTGCACCGCGTCCCGGCGCGCTGCCGAACTCGATGTCCGCGCCGATCTGCGCGGCCCGCTCCTTCATTCCGATGATCCCGTAATGGCCGGGACGTCCGTAGCCATGGTCGCGATAATCGAAGCCGATGCCGTCGTCGGCGATCGACAGCCGAAGACCGTCGCCCAAGGTCTCCAGTGTGACTTCAATGGTGCGCGCCGCCGAATGCTTCACCGCGTTGGAAATCGCCTCGCAAGCGATTCGCAGCAAGTTGTATTCGAACTCCGGTGGGAGATCGCGCGGCGCTTGGTCCAGCTTGAGCTTGAGCCGGACGTCCTTGGTTTCGGTGATCTGGCGCGCCGCTTGGGCCAAAGCTCCCGCGAGCCCCGAAGCCGCTTCCGGCGCGTTGCGCAGGCCGGCCACGCTGCGACGCGTCTCTCTCAAGCAGTTCGCCGCGTCACCGATAATCTCCTCGAGCTTTCTTCGCTCGTCCGAAGGGCGAAGCTTACCCACCAGCGCCTGCAGCTCCATGGTGATCCCCGAAAAACCTTGGATCAGCGTGTCGTGCAGCTCACGGGCGATGCGGCTGCGTTCCGCCAGGATCAAGTCATAGCGCTGACCGATGCCCGCGCGAAGACGGCGGATGCGGATCTCGTACACCGCCCAAGCCAGCAGCGCCGCCAGCACCACCAGCGCCGGCCAAAACCAGGCGCGCTGATACAGTTGCGGCGCCAGCGTGAATTCCACGACGCTTCCCGCTTCGTTGCACAGTCCATCTCCGTTGCAAGCCGTCACGCGGAAGCGGTAGCGCCGAGGAGGCAAATTCGTATAGTAGGCCTCGCGCCTTACGCCCGCGTCGATCCAATTGGGGTCGTAGCCCTCCAGCATGTAGCGGAACGTCAACCGCGCCGGCCCGACGAAGCTCAACCCGGTGTAATTGAATTCGATGTTCTTTTGCCCCGGCGCGAGATTGCCGATGGCCCCGGCCGGTTGGCTCTCTCCATTGACGATCGGGTCCTCGATCACTACCGGCGGCGGCGGCACGTTGCGGATCACCCGGCTGGGGTTCAATACGATCAGACCGCGGATGGTGGAGAACCACACGCGCCCGTCCTGCGTTTTCCAGACTCCCGGCTGAACGCCCGGCTTGCACTCGATCACACGCAGCGCGTCGGTGGGACTGTATTGCGTGCTGTTCACTTTCTTGATCTCGCCTGCCGCGAAGCGGCGCAATTCACTGCGCGACACCGAAAAGATCCCCTTGCTGCAAGCGAGCCATAAATGGTCCAGATCGTCGGCCGCAATGCCATAAATTTCGCTGTCGAACAAGCCGTCCCGCATCAGCAGCAGCGATGTCTTCATCTGGCCGCTCGATTCGTCGAGCAGCCGGAGGCCGTTTCCGTTGGTGCCCAGCCAAACCAATCCTTCCGGATCGCGGTAGATCGCGTCCACGTTACGAAGCGGGGCGCCATTCGGAGCGATTTCCTCGAATCCGGTGTCCTTCAGCCGAAAAACTCCATGCTCGGTGGAGAACATCGGACGGCCCTCGCGATCGCCCGCCATGGCGACGATGGGATCGCGCGGGCTTCCCTCGGGAATCGAAAACGCGCCATTGTTCAGCACCGCAAGGCCCGCTGCGGTACCCACCCAAAGCCGGCCCATGGGGTCTCGATACAGACACCGAATCTCATCGGAAGGCAGTCCGGAGCCGCGCGTGAACAGGGCTTCCACCCGCCCCTCGCGCAGGCGGTTCAATCCACGATCGGTGCCCACCCATAAGGAGCCATCGGCGTCCTCAGCCAACGCGAGCACCGTGTCGGAAGCCAGTCCCTGGCGCGCGCGAATGGGATAAAAGCGGCGGCCATCGAAGCGCGCCAATCCCGCATCCAGCATCCCCACCCAGCTTTCGCCGTTTCGATCTTCCAACACCGGGCCGGTATTGTTACTGGGCAAACCTTCGTTGACCGTGAAAGGAATCGCCCGGCCGTCCACGAATTGATTGAGGCCGTGCTTGGTGCCCGCCCACAAGCTTCCCTCACGGTCCTCGTAGAGCGAGAAGACACTGCTTTGCGAAAGCCCGTCCTGCGGGCGGAAGCTCTCGAACTCGCCGTTGCGGAGCCGGCTGAATCCGCTGCGCGTTCCGATCCACAGCGACCCATCGGCGCTTTCTTTCAGCGAAAGAATAGCGTCGTCCACCAAGCCGTCTTTCTCGGTGTAGAGTCGCTGCATGTCCCCATTCATCTCCACTAGCCCCGCAGTCGTGCCCACCCACATAGTTCCATGAGAGCAAGCGATCGCGCGGACTCCGGCGTCAGGAGGAATCGAGTGCAGCGGATGCGATTCAAAGCCGCCGGCTTGCCCTCCACGTAATGTGCGGCGCTCGAACAACGCGGGACCATCGCCGCCCACCCACAGCGCACCTTCCGGAGTCAGGCAAGCCGCGCGCACCAAATCCGCCCCGCCGGCGCGGCTTGGCAGATGCTCCACCTGAATCCGTCCGTCTTTCAGATGGACCAGACCGTTGGACGTGCACGCCCACAGGTCGCCGTTCTTGCCGGCATCCGTTCCGGGAATCAGACACAAGGCTAAATCCGACGGCATTCCTTCCTTGGGGCCGTAGTTTTTAATCTCGTTACCTTTGATGCGCCAGATGCCGTTTTCGTTGGTCCCGACCCACAGCGCGCCGGAGGGATCTTCGAAGCCCGCTCTCATCCATAGGTTCTCGGGCAAGCCGGGGAAGATTTTTTCGGCGGGCGTGAAACTTACGCCGTCAAATCGCACCAAACCCGCCTGCGTGGCGAGCCACAGGAAACCGTCGTGAGTCTGCCACATATCGTAGATGGTTCCGGCAGGCAGGCCCTGTTGCAGGGTCCAGATGCGATGCACGTATTGGGTGAGAGTGCGGTTGGAGTCGAGCGCCAGGAGCGTTCCGGCGCACAGCAGTGAAAGAACCGGTACGACTCGTCTCATGGCCTATTTGTCTATCCATATCTTACCGGAAGTCAGAAGTCAGGAGTCAGAAGTCAGAAGTAAGGAGGGCTTCCGAGCCGCGACGGCCAGAGAGCGGTTACTTCCCTGTGATGATACGCTGACTTTCGCAATTTGGTACTACTTTCGTTTCACCTGGGCGGCCCGAGCGGGGAGGAAGCCGTTACGGCGGTACATTTCGGCATCATTATTGAGCTCCATGCGGCGCATCCAGACGGTCAAATCGTCCCACGAAAATTCAAAGCCATGATCGTGAGGCTCCCAGGGTTGACGGAGCGCTTCCTTGAACTCAGCAATTTTGGCCGCTTCTTTAAGGGCCTTTTCGCTCGCTTTGGCACGCTCCTGCTGGAGCAGTTTCAGCTCGTCTTTGGCTTTCTCAAGGGTACGGTTGAGGCGATGCTCATAAAGGGAGAGGCGGGTGAGGAGATCAGCATGATGCTCGAGGGATTTGGCTTGGGCGAGGGCGCAATGGATGAGAGGGTCGGGGGATATTTCGGTTTCGGTTTCCTGGGAGACGGCAAGGCCGAAGAGGCTGTTTTCCATGGCGCGGATGCGGTCGAGCCGCCAATAGGTGTCGGCGATGGTCTGAACGCATTTGGATTCGATCAGACCTTGAGGTTTTAGCTCGGTGTGGAACTCGCCGCAGTGCTTTTGATAGGCTGCGAGATCTTCCGAGGGGAGAACGACGGTTTGGCCGGTGAGGCCGTGACGAAGCGCGTTGAGCGATACCCGGCGCCGACCTTCGGGGGTCACGGGGCCGGTGGAATGGGAGGCGTTTTGGCGGTTGATTTCGGCGCGATCGATAGGTGTGGAAGGGTTCATAAAAAATCCTCGAACAGTTTTCGCGCAGAAGAATGAGAAAGCCAGGCGCAATAGATCGGGATGTTATTGAAGATGTGGTAGTTGGAGTTATGGCGGAGCGGTGAACGCGCGGGAGATCACCGTCACCGCAGACAGTGTTACTCTGATCGAGATGCGCCTTGCAATTCTGGTGTTTTGCGCTGCCCTCGGAGCCTCCGCGCAATGGATCGATTTCCGCACTCCTGGCGTTCCCCGCACGGCCTCCGGAAAGGCAGACTTGAGTGCTTCCGTTCCTCAAGCCGGCGACGGTAAGCCCGATCTGTCCGGCATCTGGTCTACCGATCCTGGATATTTTATGGACCTCGCCAAGGATTTAAAGCCGGAGGATATCGGAATGATGCCCTGGGCGTTGGCGTTGGAAAAGGAACACGAAGCCAACGACCACGAGGGGGATCCGCTGGCGCACTGCATGCCCCCGGGGGTGCCGCGCATCGACACATCGAACAACGGGGCGGCGCTGCATCCCATGAAGATCGTCCAGACCCGATCCCTTATCGTGCTGCTGTACGAGACGTCAGCCAATTCCACCTTCCGCCAGATTTTTCTGGACGGCCGCCCGCTGCCCAAAGATCCTCAACCCACCTGGCTTGGATATTCGGTGGGGAGATGGGAAGGCAATACGCTGGTCGTCGAGACCACTGGATTCAATGGGCGCGCCTGGCTCGATACCCGCGAAGGCCACCCTCAGACGGAAGCGGCCCGCGTGATCGAACGCTTCACACGCCGCGACTTCGGCCACATGACGATGGAAGTTACCATCGACGATCCGAAAGCTTATTCGAAGACGTGGGCCGCGAAGCTGCCCTATACGCTGCTGCCGGATACGGAGTTGATCGAGACCTTCTGTGAAAACGAGAAGGACCAGGCGCATACACCCGCGAAGTAATACCCCCGCGTCCCGACCAAGGACGACGCTTAAACGCTCAGATGCTTGCCGACTACGTCGTCCGTTAATTCGTCGATGGAACCGGCGGCGACCCGGCGGCCCTTGTCGAGAATGCAGAACTCGCTCGCTACGCGGCGCGCGAAGGGCAGCTTTTGCTCGACGAGAAGCACAGTGACGCCCTCTTCCCGATTGAGCTTCAAGACCACATCGCCGATTTCGTGAACGATGTTGGGCTGAATCCCTTCGGTGGGCTCGTCAAGAATCAGCAGCTTCGGTTCGAGCACCAGCGCACGGCCGATCGCAAGCTGTTGCTGCTGTCCGCCCGAAAGATCGCCGCCCCGCCGGCTGAGCATCTTCTTCAGAACCGGAAAAAGATCAAAAATACGGCGGGGAATCGCGCGAGGGCCGTCCTTGCGAACGCCTAGGCCCACGCGGAGATTCTCCTCCACCGTCAGGTGCGAAAAAATTTCACGCCCCTGCGGCACGTAACCGATACCGCGTTTGGCCCGCAGCTCAGCAGGACCCTTCAACAAATCGGTTCCTTCGAATACGATGGCACCGGAGCTCGCCGGCTGGAGGCCCATGATGCATTTGAGTAGCGTCGTTTTGCCCATGCCGTTGCGGCCCATGACGCACATACGCGAGCCGACAGGCACGGCAAGGTCGATGTCCCATAGGGTGTGGCTGCCGCCGTAGAACTGATTCAGGCCCGTAACGGTAAGCGCGCTCATACACCCAAATACACCTCGATCACGCGAGGATCTTGCTGTACCGTGTCCATATTCCCCTCTGCGATGACGCTGCCTTCGTGCAACACCACCACGCGCCGGGCGATGGATCGAACGAAGGCCATATCGTGCTCCACCACCACTACCGAGTGCTCGCCCGACAGCGACAGCAGAAGTTCGGTGGTGCGCTCGATTTCCTGCGGCGTCATGCCGGCGACCGGCTCATCGACCAGGAGCAACTCCGGATTCTGCATCAGCAGCATACCGATTTCGAGCCACTGCTTCTGGCCGTGAGAGAGGACTCTTCCGAGCGCCTGGCTGTGCGCCGAAAGGCCGATCAGTTCCAGGACCTCGGCGATTCTCTGGTGTTGCACGGCTGAAATGCGGGCCCGCAGCGTGTTTAGGAACGACCGGCTCCCCGCCAACGCCAGTTCCAGATTCTCAAACACCGTCAACTGCTCGAACACCGTCGGCTTCTGAAACTTTCGCCCGATTCCGGCGCTTACGATTTGCATCTCCGACAACCTGAGGAGGTCGATGCCACTTCCAAACCACGCCGTTCCCGAATCCGGGTGGGTTTTCCCCGTGACAACGTCCATCATCGTAGTTTTTCCCGCGCCGTTAGGGCCGATGATGCAGAGCAGCTCCCCCGGCTCGACATGCAGGGACAGCTTGTTCAGCGCTTTAAAGCCGTCGAAACTGACGGTGAGGTCTTGAAGTACGAGTTTGTTGTCCCGAACGCTCATTGCTCAACGCTCATTGATCAACTGCCGCGCCCTACCGGGACTTCGATCCGCTCTTCCGTCTTTACGTTGCTCTTCACTTTATGTCGCGCGGGGAGAAGGCCGATAATCCCCCGCGGCAGAAGCAGCGTCACCAGGATGAACAACGCGCCGAGCACGTAAAGCCATGCGTCGGGAAACGCGCCCGTGAGATACGTCTTCGCATAATTCACCAGCACTGCGCCGAGAATCGCGCCGTAAAGCGTACCCCGGCCTCCGACCGCCACCCAGATCACGGCTTCGATGGAATTGATCGGGGAAAACTCGCTGGGGTTAATGATTCCGACTTGCGGAACATACAGCGCTCCGGCGATGCCGGCGATGACGGCTGAAAACACGAACAGCCACAGCTTGAAGGATTCAACGGGATAACCAAGAAATCTGGTGCGGCTTTCCGCATCGCGGATGGCCAGCGCCACGCGCCCGGCTCGCGAATCGACAATCGCCCGGCAAGCCAGGTAGCCGGCCGCGAGCGCCGCGACGGTGATCACCAGAAGCGCGACGCGAGTCCGGTCGGAATGCAGATCGAATCCCAGAATGTCTTTGAAATCGGTGAAGCCGTTGTTGCCGCCGAACCCCATATCGTTGCGGAAGAACGCGAGCATCAAGGCATAGGTGAGCGCCTGCGTGATGATGGAAAAGTATACGCCGGTAACGCGCGACCGAAAGGCGAACCATCCGAACACCAGCCCCAGCAAGCCTGGCGCGAGCGCCATCATGACGAGCGCGAAGGTGAAATGATCGAAGCCGTACCAGAACCAGGGCAGAGACTTATAGTTCAGAAAAACCATGAAATCGGGCAGAATGGGGTTGCCGTACACGCCGCGAGGACCGATTTCCCGCATCAAATACATCCCCATGGCGTAGCCGCCGAGCGCGAAGAAGGCGGCGTGCCCAAGACTCAGAATGCCGCAATAGCCCCAGATCAAATCGACCGCCAGCGCCAGCATGCCGTAGCACAGATACTTGCCGATCAGAGTGATCCCGAATGCCGAGACGTGAAGCGCCGAAGACGAGGGCACAACTTGGTTGAGCAGGGGCACGACGATGGCCACCGCGGCAAGCACGGCCAGAAACCACGATGCTCCCCGATCGAAGCGCGCATCGCCACCACGGGCGACCAAGGTCGTCCGCCTCCAGAGTCCGGGCTCCTGGTCGTGGCCGTTCACTCCTACTACCTATCCTCCGCCGCGCGTCCCTTTTGCGGGAATAATCCTCGTGGCCGCGTCTGAATGAAAAGAATCAGCGCGACCAGGACGAAAATCTTCGCCAGCACTGCCCCGGCGTAGGGCTCCAGCAGATTGTTGACGATCCCCATCGACATCCCGCCGATGAGCGATCCCCAGAGGTTTCCGACGCCGCCAAAAACTACCACCATAAACGAATCGATGATGTAGGACTGCCCCAGATTCGGACCGACGTTGGTCAACTGGCTGAGAGCGACTCCCGCCACGCCGGCGATCCCCGATCCCAGACCGAACGTCATCGCATCCACCCATTCCGTGCGGATCCCCATCGCCTTGGCCATCGACCGGTTCTGAGAAACGGCCCGGATATCCAGACCGATTCGGGTACGCTTGAACACGACCAGAATAAGAGAGAAAACCAGTACCGTGAAGATCACGATATAGAGCCGATTGTAAGTGATCGCGAGCGCATCGTTCAGCCGCAGCTCGCCGCTCATCCAATCGGGCGTGATTACCGATCGGTTGTTCGCCGAGAAGATAGACCGGACCGTTTGCTGCAGGATAAGGCTCACGCCGAAAGTCGCAAGGAGCGTCTCCAAGGGTCTGCCATAAAGAAACCGAATAATGGTCCGCTCCATCGCCACTCCGGTGAGGCCGGAAACCACGAAGGCCGCCGGAATGGCCGCCAAAATAGAGATCCCTATGTGTCCGGGCATGGCCATCTGGACAGCATAGGTGGTATAGGCGCCGAGCATCATCAGTTCGCCGTGCGCCATATTGATGACGCCCATAACGCCAAACGTGATAGCAAGTCCGATGGCGATCAGGACCAGCACCGATCCTAGGCTCAAGCCAAAAAACAACGTCTCCACGCCCGAGTAGAAACCGCGCCAACGGTCAATGCGGGCAATGGTGGCGGCCGTGGCGCTCCGCACTCGCTCATCGGGTTCGGCGAAGCTTCCCTCCGGCGATTTCTCCAGCAACTGCGCCAGCCTGTTCCGGACATCCTGATTGAGGCTTTGCTTCAGTGTCCCGACAGCTTCAAGACGCACACCGGCGTCGGAGCTATCCAACGCAGCCAGCGCCAATCCGGTGGCGATTTCACGCTTGACACTTGAGTTTTTTTCCGCGCCGAGCCGCTCGCGCAACATCGCCACCGTTGCTTCATCCAGGGACCGCGACATCTCGCGCACTGCGTCGAGGCGCACAGCCGCATCCGGACTCGATAACGAAAACCGCGCCACGGTGGTCCGCAATTCGCGCCGGAGTGCGTTGTTGGTCCCGATCTGCGTCAAGCTGTCGGCGGGGGCGGATCCGGCGCTTTTCAGCGTCAACGGATCGATCAAATTCAACGGATCGCCCTCGGACGATTTGACAATAAAGACCTTCTGATCACTGTTGCGGAAATAGAGCCGGTCCTCTAGAAACGCGGTGAGGACCGCGCGTGTGCTGGGATGGCCGGTTTGGCTCAGCCGTTCGGCGATACCGACCTTATCGGTGAATGTCGCCTCCCGCAAGCCTCCGAGTGTCGATACGAAAGTTTGGTCGCTTAAGGATTGGGCGTGCACGAAAGCAACGCCCCAAAAGGCGAGCAGCAATAAAACGAGCCGCTGCCCGCCCGATACACGTTTCGTTACTTGTAATTCTGTCCCGAGCACTTCTTGGTCACTTTATTATAGTTTCCGCACTTCAGCGTCACCCAGTCGGCTTCGATGTCTTTGCTGCCCGGCAGGTAATCGGACCAAGCGTCGCCCGGCACTTCGCCGGGGGATTTCGACACCACATTGAACTGGCCGTCCGCCTTCACTTCGCCGATGAAGACCGGCTTGGTGATGTGATGGTTCGGCAGTACCTTGGCCACACCGCCTGTCAGGTTGGGGGTCTCGGTCCCTGGGAGCGCCGCCAGCACTTTTTCCACGTCCGTCGTCCCCGCTTTCTGCACCGCCTTTACCCACAGATTGAACCCAATGTAGTGCGCTTCCATGGGATCGTTCGTTGTGCGCTTCGGGTTCTTGATAAAAGCGTGCCACTGATCGATAAACGCCTTGTTGGCGGGCGTATTGATGCTTTCAAAGTAGTTCCACGCGGCCAAATGGCCCACCAGCGGCCTAGTGTCAACTCCCGACAATTCCTCTTCGCCCACCGAGAAGGCGACCACCGGAATATTTTCCGCCGAAATCTTTTGGTTGCCAAGTTCCTTGTAGAAGGGCACGTTCGCATCGCCGTTGATAGTGGACACCACAGCGGTCTTCTTGCCGGCCGAGCCGAACCTCTTTATGGCGGCCACGCGAGCTTGCCAATCCGAATAACCGAAAGGCGTGTAGTTGATCGAAATGTCCTCGTCCTTTACGCCTTTCAGCTTTAAGTACGCTTCCAGAATTTTGTTGGTGGTGCGCGGATAGACATAATCCGTCCCTTCCAGCACCCACCTCTTCACGCCGACTTCCTTCATGAGGTAGTCCACGGCCGGGATCGCCTGCTGATTCGGCGCGGCGCCGGTATAGATGACGTTCTTCGACGATTCCTCGCCTTCGTATTGGACGGGGTAGAAAAGCAGACCATCGTCCTTTTCGAAGACCGGAAGCACCGATTTCCTGGAAACGGAAGTCCAGCACCCGAATACCACGGCCACTTTGTCTTTTTCGAGTAACTGCGCCGCCTTTTCGGCAAACAGCGGCCAGTCCGAAGCCGGATCGACCACCACCGCCTCCAGCTTCTTACCCAGCAGTCCACCTTTCTTGTTCTGCTGGTCGATCATCATCAGGATGGTGTCTTTGAGCGTCGTTTCGCTGATCGCCATCGTGCCCGATAGCGAATGCAGTACGCCCACCTTTATCGTGTTCTGGGCCGCCGCGGCTGAGGCGAATAAAATTCCGGCGATCGGCAGCCAAGAAATAAACAACATTCTCTGTTTCATAAATTGAACTCCTTCGCTCTGAGGTTGACGAAACATTTCCTTAACGCGCACAACGCATTCGCTGTGCGCTTGGTTTCTTAACGCGCACAACGCATTCGCTGTGCGCTTGGGTTATATCTGGATCTGAAGCCCGAGGCCTGCAATCCAGTAATCGGTCTTCTGCCGGTTAAAGCTGAAATCCTGCCAGAAAGTCTGTATCCGCGCATTGAACTGCTTGATGACGTAGTTGAAATTTATTTCACCGGTCTTTTGGTTGTAGCTGGGGATGGGTCCATGAGTAAAGTCCGCTTTGGCGAACTTACCAAGTAGCTCGAATTTACCCACGCCGACTTGTTTCGGAAAGAGGAAACTTCCAAGCACATACGCGCCCTGGCTTTTCGCGTAGCGGGGGTCGTACCCGCCCAGCCGGTTGTAGTTGGAATATTCGCTTTCAATGGTGAAGGCGCCGCCGCCCATGACTTTTCTTTCCAGGAGGAAATCGATCGTCGTGGCCGTCCGGCCGCCCTGAAATTGTGTCGCGCCGCCGATGGCCAGGAGGTTCTTGTCGCCGTAGTAGGTTCCGTTGAGGTAATAACCGTCCTCGGGGTCCCAGAAATCGACTTGGACGCGGGCGGCACCAATCACCGTGGAATCTTTATCGGCGGTTCCGCCATCGAACGCGCCAAGAGACACTTTCACTTTCTTGGCGAACGTTCCCCAATAGGTGATCCCGTTGTCGCGCCCTTGAAAGACACTGGGATATCCATCCTGAACGCCGTCTGTAAATACGTTCCACTCGTTCGCGAAAAACGGGCCGTAGAGATTTGCCCGGTCGCTGGGCGGCAGGAAGCGGCCCGCCCAGAAGTTCAACTCGGGAGATATTTCGAACCGCGCCACGGCGTCCAGGACCTGGACCGAATTGTCGGCGCTGTTATAGTCCGTGTTGAACATGAACTTGATGTCGTTAGTCACCGATCCGTTCACATAAAGACGGATGTCGTTGAGCTGGAATTGGTCCGAAGAGCTCACGTTATCCGGTTCCGTATGGACGTAGTCAGTCCGCAGCCCGCCGCCAACTGTAATCGGACCCAAGGTGAGTTGCGCCCGAGCCTGTGGCGCCAGCACCAGGAATCCCAACGGCAAAAATAGTGCAATGAACGCAGTTCCATCGCGGAAAGTTCGTGTAGGCATCGGTAATCCTCTCTTTTGAGCGCGCAAGGCGCCTATTTTGATATTTGTTCATGCCATGATCAGAAACTTGGTCTAAATCGGCAAGAGAGGATGTGCGCTTGGCTGCGCACCCCATCAAAATCCTCCCGAGTCGAGAGAAACTACGTGGTCGATTTAGCCTGAGGATGGTCTTAACGTGGACTACAAGGCCGGGTCGAGACGTTGGCGCGGCCGCCAGAGGCAAGCACGAGACACCGTTTATATAATTTTTATCTCGTTACAAGAATGTAACACCGGAACCCGCCGATTGTCAACAACAAATCCGTGTACGGCACAACCGGACCAGAGGTCGGGCGGTTTGTGTTGAGGGAAGTTTGCGGGAATCGGACTGGAGAAAACTCGGGGAGAGGTGGGCGAAGGCGAGGACCGGCGCGCGGAGTGGGAAAGACGGGAGCGCGAGGGACGAGTGTCCGCGGCGCTCGCGAAAGCGTGGAGCGGAGTGTTCCACGGACCGGGCTCAGGAACGCATCCAGCCGTAAGTCCGGGGCTCGATCGCGATGGAAATTATCGAGACCTTATACAACAAAAACGCCGCGGCGCACACAGTGCCCTTCGGCACGCCTTCGATCGCCCGCCGGATCTCCTCGAGACGAACGCTTCAGACTGCGACTACCGCCGGAAGCCCATCAGCCGAATTGGATCATCGATGCGAAAGGCGAGCAGGCTGTCCACCGGTACATTGATTCTGCGGCCCGCTGTGACCACCGCGTGTGCCGCGGTATCGCCGGCAACCCACTTTGGGGCGTCGCGATCGAGTCCGATGCCGCCGGCGCCGGGTTTCTCCGACGCCGTTGCGACGGGATAGCGGAAGCCTTTGACCGTGACAGCCCGAGCTTCGAGCATTAGTTCCGTCATCCCTACTCCACCTGGACCAAGGTACGGCAGTGATCGCACGGCCAATTCGACAGGCGACCCTCTCGGGATTAGGACGGTTCCGTTCTGATCCAAAATATCTTCTGCGACGGTGGCTCCGTAGATTGTGCCGCGCAACGCCTTACGGGTGCGCACAGTGTCGCCAGTGCGGACCACGAGCGGAGTGCCCGAAGGCACGACACCCGGTTCAGAGGCAACGGCGCGCACGGGGTCGGGTGGGGAAGCGCCGGCCCCTGCCACGGTGAGTGCCATGAAAATAGAAGGTAAAAATTTCATAAGACGCTCCTGCACTCACTGCCGCAATTTGCTCGCCTGTTCTGGATCCTTCGATTGCAATGGTTGGCCCTCCGTGTGTCGACATACCGACTGGAACTTTTTGCCGTCAGACGAAATAATGGCGGATTTTCGATTTCATGCTCGGCGCGACCGTTCGAAGAATGCGCGACACTGGCGCGCCTCGAGCAGAGAGGGCTTGGTTCTTCATCGACTCCGCGGATGAAGCAAAATCTAGCGGGATTCGGCTTGAAAAGGCTTTGCGCAACCCCTCTGCCGGGGTTTATGGCGCTGACCAACGCTCGCACATCTTTTTGTCTGGGCGGATCGCGGATTTATGAGCTTCGGAAGGACTTGGGTTTTGGCTTTTTATCTCTTTCACGAACTACGTGCCGCTGGAGGCGACCATAATGTCCTGGAATACCGCAGTCGAGTCGGTGGTTTCATGCATCATCGGGAACTGAAAGCCGCACTCTTCGCAGGGCTGGGCGAGGACAGCCTGTTCGCAATGCAGATCGTATGGCTTGTCGGTGGTATTGGTGCAGCAAGGGCAGACGCGAATCAACCTGGTGTTCTTCAGCTCGAAATTGGTGATGATGTCTTCCATAATCGCCCCGCTTCGAACTGCCCACTGGCCTGCTTGTGATACCCGTTCATTATGCCAGTCGCGAAGAGCCTCCATGCTGGTACACAAACTCACTTCGTTGTACCAATGCGGGTCCTGGGGGTGGACCCACCAAGTCAGGTGCGGGAATCCGGGGAGCGTCTTCAACTGCCTGCGGACTTCGCCAAACAGCAGTTTGAATTTCTCATAGCCGTCGGGACTGGAGGCCAGATGAGATCCGGACGGTGGAAGACGATCCCAAGCCGAACGGCCGCCACCACGCCGATCCACTCGGCAACGGCGATCTGCAGAAACCGGCGCGTGAGACGCCGGCGGTACTCCGTCAGCGGCGCATTTGCCTGGGATGACTCGTTGGCCTGCGAAGCACAGATTGGAGCCACCCGGCGCGACAGCCGCCGCACTTTGACGGAGCCTGCAATCAGAGCCCCAGCGAGGGTGAGATTCAGCATCAGCCACACGGCCGGAATGTCCACGCGGTTCGCGTCGCCGAGCGGATCAAGTCCGACCCGAGCGCAAACAGCGCAATAGATGGCGCCGCTCAGCCAAATCAGGGCGCACACGGCCAGGATCAGGATTCCAAGCGAAAAACCGTTGAGAATGGACCGGTGATAGCCGAGCGTTGGCGTCGTCACGGGGATTTGAAGAGAGTATGACATGTGGAGTAGCCCCGTGGGGGAGTTTGGACGGCTACACGAACGAACGGCGGAAGTAAAGTGGCCTCACTCCGGACGCGTCGTAATAGAGGACGATAACGTGCGATAACAGGTTCGGCCTGTCAACAACCACAGATTATGAGTACCGTCCTTATTTGTCGCGACAAGTGGGCCTGACCTCGTCAGATAGGGCAGCGCGGAGTAAAGTGGGGTCCGCATCCTGACAATGTTGGGCAAGCGTTCCAACTGAACCAACAGCCGGCATTGTAAGAGCAGACTAGAGAGGGAATGATTTGCGGAGCAACCGCGGCGGCGGCCTGCCCCCCAGCCCACCCCTGCCGGAGCAACGGCGGACAGCCCTCGGAAGCGATCGGACAGGCCGCCGAAATGAAACAGCCCGCGATCGTAAATACGGGGCAACCCGGCGTGTCGTTGCAGTCGAAACCGAGGGTGCACGCACCATGTATGGGCGCGGTCTGGATTCCACATGGCAGAGGAAAATTAGTGGGAGGGCACCACGGGGTCGCGCAGCCGCCGCGCGTGGGGCAGGCGACAGTCACCAGGATTGCCGCGGCTCCCGCTCCCGCACCCGATCCGGCCGCGCCGCTG
This sequence comes from Bryobacteraceae bacterium, assembly GCA_036521975.1. GTDB lineage: Bacteria > Acidobacteriota > Terriglobia > Bryobacterales > Bryobacteraceae > Palsa-187. Next base: position 21,534 of record DATDGT010000086.1, on the reverse strand, counting down.
AACATAGACCCGTAGGCGCTCATCAGCGGCCCTTCGAAGAACTTGCCCTTGGCGGTCTGGCTGCCGCCGCTTCCCATGGTTACTTCGGCGCTGCGCCTCACCCACACGTAAGCCCCTCCCAAGGGAGACTGTTCTTTAGGCAACGGCTCGGTATGAATAATATCGGCGGAATTGATATCCGCGTAGGAGCTTAGCGAAGGATCCCAATAAATCCGCGTGTACTTGGGATCCGGAGAAGCCCCCAGGAATCCCGTCAGAAGCAGGGCTTCTCCAGGTTTCTTCGGATCCGGGACTACTTTTGCGACGAACTCGTCAAACTTGACTTTGGTGCGCTCGACTTTCGTGCGCTCGTCCTGGGCCATCGGTTCCCCCTTATTAGGACTCGTCCAAAGAAATACTCGCCTATTTCCGACGTTTGCGTCAAGGGGAAATGCTAGGGTGAAAGCGGCGCATGACATCGACCATCAGCGCTCGTAGAAGAGAGCTGCCCCCCGGTCCGCGTGGGCTCAGCGCCTACCGTTTCCTGGGCTGGGGTTCGTCGGCTCGTGCGCTGGGCTTTCTACAGGCCACCGCTCGTAGATACGGCCCGATTTCGTCCTTACGTGTATTCAACCAGCGTCTGGTTCTCATCGACGATGCCGATTTGATCGAGCAAATACTGGTGAGGGATCAGCACAAGTTCGTACGCGATCGGGGTGCGGTTCTGCTACGCGAGTTGGTGGGCGACGGCCTCCTGACCAGTGACGAGCCGCGCCATCGCGAGCGCCGCCGCGTGATACAACCAGCTTTCCACCGGGCTCAAATCACTTCTTACGCGGAGGCGATGGCACAGGAAGCTGAGCAATGCATTGGCGAGTGGCATGCGGGCGACCGCGTCAATATTGGCGCGGAAATGAGACGGGTTACGCTTAGGATCGTAGGCAAGGCATTGTTCGGGGTTGATTTCGCGGAAAGTGCGGCGCGCGTAGCCGGACTACTGGAACGTGCGTTTCGCCGATCCGCTTTGATCGCCGTCTTGTTACCTCTTTTCGAGCCTGCACTGGTTCGTTACCGAAGACTCCGGCCGAAGGCTGCTAGTGTTTTCTACGCCCAAGAGCGCGCGGAACTGGAACAAATCATCCAACCCGTATTAGATTGCCGCCGCAATCGGAGCGGCGCCGACGTGGTTTCCTTACTGCTGGAATATGGCTTGACAGGCGAAGATGTCTACAATGAGCTGGTCACGCTGGTGCTGGCGGGGCACGAAACGACGGCCACTGCGCTCACCTGGGCCTGGTACATGATCTCCCAGCACCCGGAAGTAGGACACCGCCTGCACGAGGAAGCCGCGCGAGGCGAGAGCGGCCGGGAATACATTTCGATGGTATTCAACGAGGTGCTGCGCTTATATCCACCCGTACCGGCATTCGGGCGGAGGCCGACTGAGTCTATTGAATTGGGCGGCTACACAATCCCTGCGGGAGGCAGCGTGATTGTTAGCCCTTATATTACGCACCGCAATGAGCGGTACTTCGAGCATCCCGAAGAATTTCAGCCGGAGCGATGGCGCGGGCTACAACCGCCGAAGCTCGCTTATTTCCCTTTTGGCGCAGGAGCGAAGATGTGCATTGGAGATTCGTTTGCCAAGCTCGAAGGTGTTACGGTGTTGGCAACCCTTGCCCGGAGATGGAGTCTTCGTTTAACCGACACCTCTCCCATGGACGTCAGGCCGGGAATCACACTGGCGCCGGCTCGTAAAATCTGGATGGAAGTAATTCCGCAACATTGAGAACGGCGACGGCGCCATGATCATGACCAACAGCGACAATGGCCGACAGTTACTCGCATTGGTTCTGCGGACTATCGCCTGATTGTCGATACTGTGGCCTTCGGGATCGAACGCAAGTCCTATTCCGGCGCACTGGATGGCGGCACGATGCCTTTCAATCGCAGATAGACGCACATATATCCATACACTTCGTTTGAGTGCCGGACCATGTTGTTCAAGGTTGCGAGTTTCGTCCGGGCCGGCTCAGGAGGGAAAGGTCCTCCGAGACGCGAGTTGATCTTCTCCATCGCCGCCGCATCGGAGAGCGAATCGAAGGCCGCATCGCAGGCGCCGGACGCCTGCTTTAGCAACGCGATCAACTCCGGTTTGGAAGTCGCCGCCGGACGCGAGAGAGTCGTTTGTCGTCCCAGGACCCCCTGGCAAACGAACAGATTTGCCCCGGCGATATGAGCCAGCCGCTGCCCAAAGCTCTCGATCTCGGGCACTGGCTTAAAACTATAGTTCTCAGCAGGCATCTTTTCCGCCATCTTCAGGAGGTTGTCGCGTACAACGGTCCACGGAAACTTCGCCTCCGATACCAGCGCATTTGACCCTTGGGCGACTAGCGTACCGCACCCGAGGAGTGCCAACAAGAAAGACTGGCTCATCGACTGCATCCTACCAATCCCGGATCGATCGGACCAAGGCGTGCGCTCCATCCGCCTATTGCCGCTGAATTAACTCAATGCGGTTGCCGACCGGATCGATCGCGAAACCGAGAATGGTGGTCGAGCCTTTGAAGGGGCGCGGCTCGCCCGTCATCGTTCCACCGGCGGCCTTGACGGCGGCGACTGTTTTGGCCATGTCCTTCACGACAAAAATTACGTGCGGGATAGGGTCGTTTACGTCGTCGGAATCACGGTGAAAGAGAATCATCAGTGGGTTTTTGTTGGCCTTCGCGGCTTCAACCGTTGCTCCGAAGTTGACGAAAACTTCCGTGCCTCCCGGGTTCTCGATCCGATTGACCTCCTGCATGCCGAACGCCGCCAGATAGAACTTCGCCAGGGCAACGGTGTCCTTTGCGGCGACGCGCACCGAGTCGAGGGCCACCTGGCCGCGTGCGGCCGGCGCGAGCAGCGCAGCAGCACATATCCCCATCACAGTTGTCTGAAGTTTGTTCATCAAAACCTCCATGGGCAAATCTCATTCATGATAGACTACGGCGGCGCCCCATTTCTGCATAAGTCTTTATCCGCTAGGCGACCGAACGGCGCGGCCCCCTCGATATCAGAGTCGCCGCGGTCAGGGAACTCGCGATCGCAAGCCCTGCCGCCACCCATAAAATCGTGCGATACCCCGCGACAAACGATTCTTCGATAGCTTGCCGCGCGCGAGCATCCTTGGTTTCGATGGCGGCTAGCTTCGAGCGCTTCGACTCAATGTCTGTCCGCTCCGCTGGACTCAACCCAAGTCCGTTCATTTGACGGCTCAGAGTCGTCTGGAAAACGGCGCTCAGCATGGCTCCAAAAATTGCCACTGAGAGCAACGCAGCGATCCGTGATACAGCGTTATTGATACCCGAAGCCACTCCTGCGTGGGCTTGGTCCACGGAGTTCATCACGGTAGTAGTCAACGGAGCGACGCTAACTGCCATTCCGAACCCCAGCACCAGAACTGCCGGGAAGAAGGTGACCCAATAGGAACCGCCAATTCCCGGTCTCGCAAATAAAGCGAAGCCCCCGGCCGCGATCAACGACCCGATTACAAGAGGAAGCTTCGCGCCATACCGATCGAGAAGTCCACCTGACCAACGCGACAGCAAGAACATCAACAGAATGAGGGGCAACAGAGCGGCCCCGGCCTCGGTCGCCGAGTAACCTTGGACCTGTATCAAGTTCAATGGAAAATAAACGAGAACGCCGCCCATTGCAGAGTAGAGAAAGAGCGTGAGGATATTCGCGGCCGTGAAATCCCTGGACCGAAACAACTGGAACGGAATCATCGGCGAAGCCGAGCGAGCTTCCCAGTATGACCACCCCATCAGCGCGACGGCGCCAACTACGCCTGCGATGAGCGCCGATTGAATCAGCGCATAGACGATCCCGCCAAGGCCGACTGCGGCCAGCAGGCCGCCCGGCCAGTCCAGTCGCGCGTTAGGATTGCCCGCTCTGCTTTCGGGAACTTTCCACAAAGTCAGTATCAACACGGCCAGGCCGAGCGGGACGTTGATGAAGAACGCCCATCTCCACGAACCGTGCTGGATGAACCATCCACCCAGTACGGGACCGATCGCGGCAGTGATCGAAGTTAACCCGGACCAGGTGCCAATCGCGCGGCCACGCTGCTTCTCCGAAAAGTTGGCGCTGATCAGAGCCAAGCTGCCGGGCACAAGCAACGCGCCGCCGATTCCCTGAACACCCCTGGCTATAATCAACTGGCTCACAGTCGGAGCAAGTCCGCACCAGGCCGACGCGGCCGAGAAGAGCGCTACACCCACAGTGAACACCTTGCGGCGGCCATACATATCGCCCAGCGCGCCGCCCGTGAGCAGCAACGCTCCCAGCAAAAGCGCGTAAGATTCCACCACCCATTGAATCTCGGCTAGAGTGGCGCCCAGAGCCGCCTGTAGCGCCGGCAACGCCACGTTCACGACCGTGCCGTCAATAAAGGCCATGCTCGAACCGAGTATGGTCGCGGCGATGATCCAGACGCCGTGACCTGGAGATGCCTGAGCATACGGAGTCGTCAGAATTACGCCTTCATCACAAGGCGGCTTGACAATATTGCTCATAAACCAAGCAGTGGTTCTAGCCGCTCAGGGCTGGCGCCGGGCGGCAGGGTCGCCGGTGGGCGGCGGCGCGTAATCTTCCTGACTACGAGGCCCCAGCAATTCTTCCAGGATCGGTTTCAACGCGTCGGCCCACACCTGGTAGCCCTTCGCGGTGGGATGGAGTCCGTCCGGATTCATCATGCCGTCAAATAGCTTCCCGTCCTTTCCGGCGAGCCGGTCGTTGATGTTCAAGTAGCGGATCTTCTTGCCATCGGCGAGCTTGGCGAGACGCTCGTTGATTGCGTAGATGGCCGGTATCGTGGCCATACGGTCGTTACGGGGAAAAATCGCTGTGAGGACGATAACGGCGTCCGGCGCCTTGGCCTCGATCAACTTCACCACGGCTTCGATCCCTCGGGCGACGTCCGCAGCCAACGCCGCGTCGTCTTCCCCGCTCGCGCGGCTTCCGACGTTGTTCGTTCCCGCGAGCAGGACAATCGCTTTCGGACTAACGCCATCAAGCTCGCCGGTCTCTAGCCGCCACAAGATATTCTCGATTTTATCCGCGCCCCATCCAAAGTCAGCCGCGTTCCATCCGAAGAAATTGCGGTTCCAGTTCGCGAGCAGCTCGGGATAATCCGTGGCGCCCCACCGGCGGACGATCGAGTCGCCTTCGAAGTAGACATCAATGCGGCCCTGGTGCGTTTTTTTGAGAAGCTGCCGATGAGCCAGCATCGAGTTCGCGTCGGTTCGCGGCGCGGCCCGATCCGCTGGCTGGGCGAGCGAAGCGGGAGCAAGCGCCAGGCTCGCGGCAATTGCCGCTCGAAAGACGGTATGGAAGCCGCGCATGTAGTAAGAGTCTAGCTCGGATCGGGGCCGCTCCTGTATACTAAACACCTTCGAGCAGCCTGCCATGGCCGCAAATTCATCACTTCTCGCCGGGGTACGTGTTCTGGATCTGAGCACCATCGTGGCCGGACCGGCTGCGAGCATGACGCTTGCCGATCTCGGCGCGGATGTCATCAAAGTCGAGCGTCCCGCCATCGGGGAAGACGGCCGCGCGATGGGGCCGCATCGCGGCGCATTCGGAGCGTATTTCACCGCGCTGAACCGCGGCAAACGCTCGATTGGGATCGACATTACCAAACCGGCCGGACGAGAAGCCGTGCTCCGCCTGGCGTCCACATGCGATGTCTTTCTCGAAAATTTCCGGGGCGGAAAAGCCGCGGCGCTTGGCTTCGACGAACCTACCATCCGCAGCCGCCGGCCGGATGTCATCTACGCCTCGCTTTCGGCCTATGGCCCGTCCGGACCGGATTACGCGCGGCCCGGCTACGACGCCATCCTGCAAGCGCGCACGGGAATCATGAGCGTCACGGGAGCCGGCAACGGCAGTGCGCCTATACGAGCGGGCGTTTCGATCCTCGATGTGGGAACCGGAATCTGGATGGCGCTGGGGATCTTGGCTGCATTGTTGGAGCGCGAGCGATCCGGTAGGGGCCAGCGTGTTGACGCTTCTCTGTTCCAGACGGGCCTGATGTGGATGGCGTACCACCTGCTGTACCAGCAGTTCGCGGGCGCCAACCCTCAGCCGCAAGGGTCGCGCCACACGGCGTTCGCGCCCTATGGCGCCTTCAGGGCCGCCGACGGCGCCATTATGATCGGCGTCTCCAGCGACAAACAGTTTCGCCGGTTATGTGAGGCGCTCGAAAAGCCGGAATGGTCCGATGATCCGCGCTTTCGCGCCAACGTTGATCGTGTGCGCCATGCAGATGCGCTTGAGCGCCTCATCTCCCAAGCGCTTCAAACCCATTCCGTGGCGCATTGGTCCGCGATCCTGGACCGGCACGATGTGGCCAACGACCCCGTGCAGAACGCCGGGCAGGTGATCGAAGACCGGCAGACCGCCGCATTGGGCCAACTGGCGGAGATCGCGCTGGATGGCCAAGGGTCTGTGCTGCTTCCGCGCCTGCCGGTCGACCTTTCGATGAATCCGCCGGCGATCCAGGGTCCGCCGCCTGCCGTCGGCGAAGATACTCGGGAGGTTCTGCGCGAGGCTGGATACGAACTCGACGAAATCGAGGAATTCCTTCGCAGCGGTGTTTGCAGCGAGGCTTCGTAGAAGGATGTCTCACTCCGAGCGTAAACTGATCGTCGGGACGGTCCGCAAGTTCGTCGACAACGAAGTCGTTCCTGTGGCGTCCGAGCTGGAACACCGCAATGAATATCCTCACGAGTTGGTGCGCCAGATGAAGGAAATGGGCCTGTTCGGCTTGAACATCCCCGAACAATACGGCGGCGCGGAGGTGGACACCACCACATTCGCGATGGTCTTCGAGGAGATTTCCAGAGGCTGGCTGGGGCTGACGGGGATTGTGGGAAGCCACTCGGTGATGTGCGATGTGCTGGTCCGCTTCGGGACCGAAGAGCAGAAGCGCCGGTTTCTGCCCGATATGGCCACCGGCGAAAAGCGCGGAGGCATCTGCCTGACGGAATCGAACGCGGGAACGGATCTTCAGAACATCGCCACCACGGCGATTCGAGACGGCGATGTCTATAGAGTTAACGGCTCGAAGATGTGGATCACCAACGCCCGTCGCGGCAACATCTTTCTTCTCCTGGCGAAGACCGACCCCGGCGCTCAGCCCGCGCATCGGGGCATGAGCGCCTTCATGATTGAAAAAGGTGGTTCCGGCCTCACCGTAAGCCGCGACATCGACAAGCTCGGATACAAAAGCGTTGAGACTTGCGAATTGCATTTCGACAACTTCCCCGCCCCGGTGGAGAATCTGATTGGAGGTGTCGAGGGACAAGGCTTCAAACAGGTGATGACCGGCCTGGAGTCGGAACGTCTGAACGTGGCGGCGCGGGGTTTGGGAATCGCGCGGGCGGCTTTCGAGGAAGCGATCCGCTACGCACAGAGGCGCGTGACTTTCGGCAAGCCGATCGCGGAGTATCAGACCATCCAGAATAAGCTGGCCGATATGGCCACGCGTATCGAAGCATCCAGGCTGCTGATCTATTCCGCGGCCGAGAAGAGAGATCGAGGGGAGCGCTGCGATATGGAGGCCGGCATGGCCAAGCTGTTTGCCACGGAAACGGCCGCAGAGGTTTCGTTCGAAGCGATGCGCATCCTGGGCGCCAACGGCTATTCCAAGGATTTTCCGGTGGAGCGCTATTATCGCGACGCCCCACTGCTGGTGATCGGCGGAGGGACAAATGAGTTGCAGCGCCTGATCATCGCGCGAAACCTGCTGAAAAAGTACAAAGCATAAGCCGGGTTCATGACGTCCTTCACTTGGAATTCACATCAGCGCGATATAAAGAAGAAATGGAACGCCGAACATTTCTAAAGGCCACCGGCGGAATAGCGGCCACTGCCGCATTGAGTTCCGACATCTTGAGGGCAGCCTCTTCGCAAATCAAACATATCGTCGTCGTGCTGATGGAGAACCGTAGTTTCGACCATTTTCTGGGCTGGCTCCCAAACGCCGACGGCAAGCAGGCTGGCTTGTCGTATCAGGACGTCAACGGCGTGAGCCACCCGACTCACGAACTGGCCCCCGATTGGACGGGCTGTGACTTTAACGACCCGGACCATAGCTATTCCGGCGGGCGCATCGAAGTGGACAATGGCCGGATGGACGGTTTTATGAAAACATCCACGGCGGATGTCTACGCCATCGGTTACTACCAGGAAGCCGATAATCTATTCCTTCCAAAGTTCGCCCGCAGCTTAATCACCTGCGATATGTATTTCCCTTCGATTCTGGCGCCCACATTTCCCAACCGGATCTTCCAACTCTGCGGCCAGACGGATCGCCTTGACGATAGCGAGTCGCTCTGTTCGTATCCGACGATCTTCGACCACTGCTCGGCGGCGGGCGTGAGCTGTGGCTACTATTACGGCAACGTTCCGTTTTTGGCGCTGTTCCCGATCGATGCATTGCTTTACAGCCATCCCTTCGCGACGTTTCTTGCCGACTGCGCCGCGGGCGTCCTGCCCGCAGTGTCGTTTGTCGACCCGAAATTCACTCTGCTGTTGAACACGGCAAACGACAACCACCCCGAGTCGGACATCCGCAACGGCGATGCATTCCTCGCCGAGGTATACCACGCCGTCGCTACCAGCCCCGATTGGGACAGCACCGTTCTGATCATGAATTACGATGAGTGGGGCGGCTTCTTTGACCATGTCCCGCCGCCTCGCGCCCTGGCGCCCAACAATACGGATCCGGATCTGGTCGATGGCAAGGCTCTTCTGGGCTGCCGTTGCCCTTGCATCGTGGCATCGCCGTGGACGGCGGGAACGCCAACCAACCCGGCCGTTAATCATACCGTCTTCGATCACACCTCGGTGCTGAAGATGATTGAGTCGGTATTCAATGTGCGACCGCTCGCGGCGCGAGAGACATCGAGCGATGTCGGCAATTTGCTTTCTGCGATCGAATTTGGCGCTCCGCAGCCAGCGCCTGCCCTGCCTCGACCCCAGCCGGTCATCCCGCAAACCAATTGCTCGAGCAGCATCGTCTCATCTCCAGAGGGCACCGCGCTGGTCCGAAGCGACCATGAATCGAGAGCGTTCCAGAGGCTGGAGCAGGTGGCCCGGCAGCGCGGTTGGCCGATATACCCGTAGTTCGGGAACATAGTGAAACAAGAAGTCAGAAGTCAGGAGTCAGAAGTCAGAAGGAGAACCGCGTCGGCCGAGCTGTTCTGGCAACGCCATCTCTATCCCGTGTGCAGCACTTTGTGGCGGCTCACGCTCTCACCGTCGCTACTCTTGAGCCGGCTGAATATCAACGAGGAAAGAGCCGTGAATGCCCCAAGCGCTATGAACGCCTCGTGAATGCCGCGCATGAATACCGGTGGGTTCGATCTCGGGCCGGCCGGGAGAAAAACAGCCGTAGCCAACGCCGCTATGGCGACGCCGAAGCTCATAGACATCTGCTGCACCGTGCTTGCGATGGAACTCGCACTGCTCGCCTGGTCGTCGGAGATGTCGGCATAAACAAGCGTGTTCATACTCATGTATTGCAGTGAAGTAAAGCCGCCGTAGCAGAACGCAAGCAGCAGAATCTCCCAAACCGGCGTGTGCAGCCCGATTGTCGCAAACATAATTAACAGACTGCCAATGATGACGGTGTTTGAAATCAGGACAGCGCGATACCCAATCCGATTCAAGAGCCGGCCCACAATTAGCTTCACCGCCAGCGACGCGACAGCCTGCGGCATCAACAGTAAACCGGATTCGACCGGCGAGTACCCCAGCCCAACCTGGTACAACAGCGGCAGCAGAAAAGGGACACCACCAATTCCTAGTCGCGTGAAAAAACTTCCCGCCACTGACACCCTGAAAGTGCGTATGCGAAACAGCTTCAAACTGAGCAGCGGGAATTGCTCATGCGTGCCATGCATTCCATACGCGACAATCAGCGCCATCGAGATCGCAAGCAACCCAACAATTTCCGCCGGGCTTAACGTGTGGTCGCCGAACACTTCGAGAACGTAGGAAAGCAGCGCGATGCCCGATCCGAACAGGATCAGGCCAACGAGGTCGAGCGGGCGTCTCTCGTCTTCACGGTAATCCGGCAAATGCAGATAAACCAGGACTAAACCAGCAATACCAATTGGTATGTTGACAAAGAAAATGTAGCGCCAATGCAGATATCGTATGATCAAGCCGCCGGCAAGCGGACCCAACATTGGACCGGCAAGAGCGGGGATTGTAACGAAGCTCATGGTCCGAATCAGCTCCGACTTGTCGAATGCCCGTACCAGCGTCAGGCGCCCGACCGGCACCATCATCGCCCCGCCGAAACCCTGCAGCACGCGGCAGAGCACCAGGAGATGAATGTTGGTGCAAAGCCCGCATAGAAGCGAACCCAGGGTGAACATTCCGATGGCCGAAGCAAACACCCGCCGCGTGCCAAATCGATCTGCCATCCATCCGCTAATCGGAATGAAGACGGCAAGCGCCAGGGTATAGCTGGCCAGAACCGCTTTCATGCTTAGAACCGACACGCCCAACGCGTTCGCAACTGCCGGAACCGCCGTGTTCAAGATGGTCGTGTCGAGTTGTTCCAACAAAAACGCCACGGCCACGAGCCACGGCAGCAACTTCTTGCTGGTAGTCGATGGCGAAGGAGAGTTGGATATCTGCGCGGCTGCGTCAACGCGCTTTGTGCCACCCATGAAGCTTCTGTATATTTTGACATGCCGGGTGTCAGCTTCGTTTGAGCGAAGGTGACGCCGCTTGTCCGTTTAGCCGTCGTTCACCGATTGGCATTGAGCCGAGTCTGCACATACGTACACTCGCGGGTGGCGCAAACTCGTCCCCAGAAAGCTCGAGGCCCGCAGCCGGCGAGACCTGTCCAACCGCCTTCAGCAGGTTAGAGGCGCAGCGGGGTCGACCGGAATGGCGATTAGCCGGGCAAACTCTGCCTTGGCGGCCACAGGACTTGTGCAGATGATCTCCACGCACGTCGGGCCAGCGCCCGCGGGCGCGGACAGCACTCCCTCTACGGAAATTGACTCAGAGCCGTTTGCAGGTATGGTAGCGGTCGAGATGTCTAATACCAGGGCGGGCACCGTCGCCACAAGTTGCGCTTGAACGTTTACCACGCCGGCACCAGCCACGACTACTACCTTTCCGAAGATCGCCCAGAAGGGGCTGACATTGTTCCCCGTATTCAGTTGAATCCCGGCCACCTTTGTAGCCTTATTCGCGGGTAGTGCAGCAGCGCCGCCGGGACAGGATTGAAAATAGTAGCGATAGCCATGTTACGATCCTTTCTTCAGTGAACTTGCTAGACAGACGTAGCATTGGTCAACCTGCACCCTCGGGGCCATCGCGAAAGCCGCTGGTCCTATGGGGCGCAAGCCGGCTGCGGGGGGCCGAATACCTACCAGACGGTTGGCTGGCTAACCATTCACTTAGAGCCGGATCGGTATATAACTTCCCGCGACCGGCCTGTTTGCACGATTCGCGGCGCCTCCAGCGTGTTCGATCGCAGTCGAGAAACCGGCTTAACTGGAGCGATCGCCCGGCGGAATACGTTTCCGGAGGGCGGAATCTTTTGGTCCGCGCGGGACCTGAGTCCTTCTGGAGGAACGAGGCCAAACCCTCCTGCGCGCGTTTTCATTGCGGGACCTGCGTCACGGCTGGTAAAAGCTCAGCACGTTGTCGCCTTGCCTTAGCTGGCGAACCTGGCGAAGAGCGCCATACGAACGCCCGAGTTGCTGCCGGATATCGTGCTGCACCACGACCAGCTTGGGCGCCCGCGAGCCCAGCAGATCCAAAGCGGCGTCGTATTCGCGCTCCAGGCGATAGGGAGGGTCAAGGAAAAAAATATCGGCTTCGAGCGTGGGCAGCACTCCAATGGCGCGGGTCTGCAACACCTGGGCGCGATCCCATAAATCCAGCGATTGAAGATTCGCGCGAAGCGCGGTGAGGGCAGAGCGATGCGGGTCGACGAAAATCGCGCGCGCGGCGCCGCGGCTCAGGGCTTCAATTCCCACGGCACCGGTTCCCGCATAAATATCCGCAAAGATGGTTTTCTCGATGCGTGGCGCAAGCACGTTGAACAGAGCCTCGCGCAGGCGGTCGGGAGTGGGGCGCACATCCGTTCCCGGAACGCTCTTGAGCAAACGGCTACGAAATTCCCCTCCTATGACGCGCACGCTCAGCCCACCTGCACCAACCCGTAGCGCCGCTGCCAGTGATCGCGAATAAAAGCGACGGCGCGGCGCAACTCTTCTTCTTCCGGCGGATGGGCCACGAATGCTGCCGCCTCGTTGCGCGCGATTTCCAGGATGTCCGCGTCGCGCAGCACGTTTCCGATCCGCAGCGTAGGAAGGCCCGATTGGCGCGTGCCGAAGAATTCCCCGGGCCCACGGAGTTTCATGTCCATTTCCGCGATGAAAAACCCGTCGTTGGAATCCACAAGCGTTCGAATCCGCTCGCGCGCCGCCGGATTCAGCTTTTCCGTCACCAGAATGCAATAGCTCTGCTCCGCGCCCCGGCCGACGCGTCCGCGAAGCTGATGCAATTGCGCCAAGCCGAAGCGCTCGGCCTGCTCGATCAGCATTACGGTGGCATTGGGAACGTCCACGCCGACTTCAATAACGGTGGTGGCCACCAGAATCTGGATCTCGCCGCGCTGGAATTTCTCCATCGCCAATTCTTTTTCGGAGGACACGAGTCTTCCATGCAACAGACCCACGGATAAATCCGGGAACACCACGCCCGAAAGATGCTCGTGCATTCTCTGCGCCGCCTTCATGGCCTGGGTTTCCGATTCCTCGATCACGGGATAAACGACGTAGGCCTGGCGGCCGCGTTCGACCTGTTTTTTTAAAAAACTGTAGACCTGCTCGATGCGCGCTTCCTCCACATGCCGCGTGACGATGGGCTTGCGGCCGGGAGGCATCTCGTCAATGACGCTCACGTCCAGATCGCCATAGACGGTGAGGGCGAGCGTCCGCGGAATCGGCGTGGCGGTCATCACCAAAACGTCCGGGTGCGCGGCCTTCTCCATCAATTTGCGCCGCTGCTCTACGCCAAAGCGATGTTGCTCGTCGACGATGGCCAGACCGAGCTTGTGGAACTCGACATCGGATTCGAGCAGCGCGTGCGTTCCCACCACGATGTGCGCCAATCCCGCCGCCACGATCTTTTTGAGCTGCGCCTTGTCGCGCTGCGTATGAGAGCCGGTGAGCAGCAGCACAATGTAACCGAGTTTCTTGAACAGGTTCTTGAAATAGAAAAAGTGCTGTGTCGCGAGGATCTCGGTGGGCGCGAGAACCGCCGACTGGTACCCGTTTTCCACTGCGATGACGGCGGCTTCCGCAGCCACTAATGTCTTGCCGCTGCCCACGTCGCCCTGCAGCAAGCGATACATGGGATGCGGCTGAGACATATCGTACGCGATCTCCTTCAGCACACGTTTCTGCGCCTCGGTGGGTTTGAACGGGAGCATCTCGCGGATTCGCGTTCGCACACGATCATTGAGTTCGAAGGCGATCCCGGGATACAGGCGGGCCTTGGCCCGCTTCAGCTCCAAGCCGCATTCGAGCCAGAAGAATTCCTCGAAAATCAGCCGGAATTGCGCGGGCGAACGAAAGGAATTGAGCAGCCGGAGGTCGCTCTCGGGAGGGGGAAAATGCAGCGCGCGAATGGCGCTCCGGCGGTCCGGCAGTTTCATCTGTTCAAGAACGTGCGGCGGCAGCGGGTCGTCCAAAGGGGAGAGATTTTCGAGAATGCGATGCAGGAGTCCGCGAAACACACGCGCGCTGATTCTTCCGGCGGCTTCATGGACGGCCACGATGCGGCCGGTATGGAGCGATTGGTCGCCGTCGTCGTCTTCGGAAAGAATCTCATATTCCGGATGCATCATGACGAGATCGTGGGAATAGGAATCGAATTCCACCTTTCCGTATAAAGCCACTTTCACGCCGGGAGTGAGCACGTCGGCCAGGTACGCCGCGTGGAACCATTTGCCGGAAACGAGCGCGCGGGAAGCGTCGGTGAACGTGGCCTGGAACAATCCGAGACTGGCACGGCGCAGAGCCACGCGCGCGGAGCGAACTTCCGCCAGCACGGTGGCCATTTCGCCCGGCGCCAGTTCGGCGATCGTCTTTACGTTGCTGCGATCTTCGTAGCGGAACGGAGCATAGGTGAGGAGATCCTCCACTACTTTGAGGCCCTTGGCTTCGAGCATCGCGGCCCGGCCAGGGCCAACGCCCTTGACGTACATCAGCGGGGTGGAAAGATCCATTGCGGAAGGAGTCAGGAGACAGGAGCCAGAATAACCCGCGGCTCGCGCTAACCACTACAATAGCGGTTTCATGACAAAACTCCTGGAAGGGAAAACCGCCTTGGTTCTGGGCGTGGCGAACAAATGGAGCCTGGCCTACGCCATCGCACAGGCGTTCCGTCGAGAGGGCGCGAAACTGATTCTGACGTATCAAGGCGAGCGCTTGAAAGAAACCGCAGAGCAACTCGGCGGGGAGTTGGGCGCGACGGCGGTTTTTAGCTGCGACGTGACGAAAGACGACGATCTCGCCCGGCTGGCGGAATCTCGAGAACGGCTGGACGCCGTGGTGCACAGTGTCGCCTTTGCCAACCGGGAGGACTTAGGCCGGCCCTTTGTCGAGACCTCGCGCGCGGGATACTTGCTGGCGCAGGAAGTGAGCGCCTATTCATTGGCCGCTGTGGCCCGCGCGGCGGCGCCGCGGATGACTTCGGGCGGCTCCATCATGACGCTTTCGTATTTAGGCGCGAGGCGCGTGGTGCCGAACTATAACGTCATGGGCGTGGCCAAGGCCGCGCTGGAAGCCTCCGTGCGGTACCTGGCGAGCGACCTCGGCCCGGCGAATATCCGGGTCAACGCGATTTCCGCGGGACCGGTGAAAACGGCATCCGCGCGCGGCATCAAGGACTTCTCCACGGTGCTCGAAAAGGTCGCCGCGCGCGCGCCCTTGCGGCGCAACTGCGATCCGGCCGAGGTAGCGGATGGGGCGGTGTTTCTGGCCAGCGACCTCGGCCGCGGTGTCACCGGAAACGTAATCTTCGTGGACGCGGGTTTTCACGTGATGGGGCTGTAGGCGCTGGCCGCCCGTCGAATAGCTACAGCTCCGCGGTAGCGCCTATACATCTGTGCAGCGAGAATATTAGTCGGCAGCTTGCACTTCCGATGTATCAGGGGTCGCGGTAGGGACAGAGGTTACCCCCTGCCCCCCGCACAGAACCGTGCTGGCGCTGCTCACGCACACGGTTCCTACCTCGAATGCCTGGCCGCAAATCGCGCGCGAGGCCAGGGGTGTAGAATCGCCACCGCGGGGATGGCGGGTACCAGCCGCTCCAGAAAACGTTCCCAGGTCCAGTTGCTCCGTTGACTCCGTCGCCGAAGCTGGCGCAGCCACATGCGGAGCGCTTCGCCCGAAACGCTCTCAGGCGCTTTTGGTTGTCCGGCAGGCCGTGATATTGGAAGTACCCACGAACCACCGAACTCAGCCATTCCTTGGTTTCCACAATCGGTGCGTGCATCCGCCGTCGCAGCTCCTGCCGAATTTCCTTCAGCTTGGCCGCCATGCGTGTGCCGATCGTCTTGCGTTATACCGTGAAACGTCCTGTCCTGTGGCTCCGCCCACAGATGTGAGTGAAACCTAGAAAATTAAAGGTCTCCGGCTTCCCTTCTCCGCACCTTTGCCGGCGCTCGGCAGCAAACCGCCCGAACTCGATCAGGCGTGTTTTGTCCGGGTGTAATTCCAGCCCGAATTTCCGCAGCCGTTCCCACAACTGCTAGATGTCAAATTTCGACCGATTTTCGATCGCCCCCGGCGTTTCCCCGTTGATGTCCGGGTTTCAGTGTGATGCTGGGGTCCGGGGAGGAAGGCGTGAGCGGAAGCCGGGTTGCGTTGGCCGGCGTGCCACAAGAAGGCTGTCGTGGATGGCGGCGCGAAGGCCGACCACAAAAAAGGCCACAAACGGGCTTGACACGGGGTGGGATTGGGAGTTAAGGTGGCCACAGATTGGAAGCAGTAATCGCACAAACCACGGCGCCGTTTTTGAGCCGCACAACGCATTCGCTGTGCGGCCAGCCCGCCGGAGAATCGGCTGACTCGCCCGCCGAGGGCGATAACTCGGCATCCGGCCCCACCGGTAAGTCGGATTCGGGGGAAAGTGTATCGGGCTCGGAACCCGAAGGGAAATCTCAGGAGGCAGAAGTCAGAAGCCGAAGAGGGATCGCTCGGTCGACGGGCGGATTTCGGAATTCACCAGCAAGCTCAAAACCGCCGGGGAAGGGCGAAGCGGGAGCTCGAAGAATTGCGTAGGGGGGGGCAGCCCTGAGGCTTCCGTCGATATGAAGCGATTCTTTTTGATTCCTGTTGCCTTGAGCACCTCGCTTCTGGCGCAAAACACCGATGCGGTTCTTATAAACGGAAAGATCGTCACCGCCGACGCGCCATTTTCGATTCAACAAGCGGTGGCCGTGAACGACGGGAAGATTGTTGCCGTCGGCACAACGGCGCAGGTTCGCAAATTTGCCGGCACGAAAACCAAGGTCATCGACCTGGGTGGGCGTACGGTGATACCCGGACTCATCGATTCGCACATGCACGCGATACGCGCCGCCTCATTTTTTGCCACCGAAACGAATTGGGCGGGGGTGCCGACGCTCGCGGAAGCGTTGGAGCGGATTCGATCTTCGGCGAAGGCTAAAAAGCCTGGAGGGTGGATTATCGTGGGGGGCGGTTGGAAACCGGAGCAGTTCAAGGAAAAGCGCCTTCCCACGCAGGCAGAGTTGACCGAGGCAGCGGGGGATCACCCTGCGTACGTTCAGATGCTTTACGCATCTGCGTTGATGAATCAGCGAGGCCTGGACGCGCTCCATATACAGACGGATGCCGATCTTCCAGCCGGGGGAAAACTCGACCGTGACGCGAGCGGCAAGCCGACTGGTGGGGTATCAGGCGGTATAGTTCCTTTGTTCGATCGCTTGCCCAAACCCACTCTCGAACAACAATTGGAAGGAACCAGGAAGTTCTTCCGTGAATTGAATCGGCTGGGCATGACGGGTGTAAGCGATCCGTGCGGCAATAATGTGACACCGGAGACCTACGACGCGATCAACAAGGTTTGGCGCGATCGGCAGCTTACCGTGCGCGTAACCTATACGATCTGTGGGTTCAATCCTCCTCACGAGGTCGAGGAATACCAAAAATATCTGGCGCTGATGCCTATGGGTTTTGGCGACGATATGATGCATTTCAACGGCATCGGCGAGCAGATCGTGTGGGCCATCAACAACGTGCAAAAACCGAATCCCGCCGACCTCGAGCGTCTGTACCAGATCGCAAAGTGGGCGGCCGGGCGGGGTTACGGCCTTACGTTTCATTGCACTACGGACACCGGAGTTGACGCCATCTTGAAAGTGTTCGAGCGCGTAGATAGTGAAATCTCGATTAAAAACCTTCGGTGGTCCATAGCACATCTGAATGATGCCTCTCCCGCAAGTCTGCGCCGAATGAAGGCCCTGGGCATGGGCTGGACCATGCAGGACGCCATGTATTTCCAGGGCAGCGAGACGGAGCGCACTGCCGGCGCGGAGGCTGTCCGCAGGATGCCGCCTGTAGAGACGGCTCGGGAGATTGGCGTGCCGGTGGGAGCCGGGACAGATGCGCATCGCGTGGCCCCATACAACCCGTTCACCGCGTTACAGTGGGCGCTGGATGGAAAGACCGTGGATGGGAGAGCACTGCGCAGTCCTGAAGAGACACCCAGCCGTGCGAACGCTCTGCGGGCGTATACACAGGGGAGCGCGTGGTTCTCACACGATGATGACAAGCGCGGGTCGCTCGAAGTAGGCAAGCTCGCCGATCTCGCGGTACTTACGAAGGATTACATGACGATCCCAGTGGACCAGATTGGCGGACTGGAATCCCTACTGACAATGGTGGGTGGAAAGATAGTCTATGCGGCAGGGCCGTTCACAAGATGGCAAACCGCGCCGTGATTGCAGCCGCCCGGTATTGGGCATGTACTGGATCGATACGGGAAGGCTCGGGCCGTTTCTGGAAGCACCCAATAACCACATCTGGGAGCACGGTTGGCACCCGTCAAAAGGTTTAATCCCAGCTAAGATCGCCCATCTCCTGTTCGTTTTTCTGCGTATGAGCGACAGGCGAAAGGACTCCAGATGAACACGCCGGCAGTAGCGCGATCGCGTGTGCGTCCGCCGCGACAGGCGAACCGTAACCGTGAGCGCATCTTTTTCGGCTTCATGGCGCTCCTGATCATGGCGACGATCATTTTGGGGTTCCGCGCCACCTATTTTCCACTGGGCCCTAAGCCGACCGCGCTCGCTAGCCCGATCATCGTGCCGCACGGAACAGTCTTTTCCACGTTTCTCGCCTTCTTTCTGATGCAGGTGGCACTCGTAACGGCCAAGAAGGTCCGCTGGCACATGAAGCTGGGCCTGTGGCTCTTTTGCCTGGCTGCGGTCATGGTGCCCGTCGGCGTGCTGGCAGCGGCAGACGAGATCAAGCGCGACCTGGCCGCTGGCCCGCCGTATACGCTCGGCGTAGACCCGGTCTCGTTCTCGATTGTTTCGGTGAACGGGATGCTGATGTTCGGGTCGCTCATGGCGGTATCGTACCTTTGGCGGCGCAATCCCGCAGCGCATAAGCGGCTGGCGCTTTACGCAGTCATTTCCATGACGAACGCGGGCAGCGACCGCTGGCCTTGGCACGCTTGGGGCATCAGCGAGACCTGGTCGGTGTGGTTCTACACGCTGCTGCTGGTGCTGCCCATTGTCTACGACCTCATCGCCCTGCACCGGGTGCACACCGCGACGCGGTTCGCCGCGTCCTACGTATGGCTGCTGTACACCTTCCAGATCCCCTTTGGCAAAACCGCTGCCTAGCATGTCGTATCGAATTGGATGCTGAAGCATTTGACTTGGGGGTGACAAAAGGTCGATAAAATTAACCAGCGTGCGGGCCCCCCGGCCGCTTAACGGATCGATGCGTATCGCGGTATCTGAAGAAGCTTCCCTTCGATGCTCTGAAGAACCTTCGCCTCGTTCGAGACCGGAAGGAATCGCTTGGTGGGAGGAAGTGAATCGCCAAGTTCGCTCATATGCCAAGAGCGATGATCGAGAGAAGTATCTTTGCGCTTGTGTCCGCCATGGACAGATTATGTGCGAGGGCCGCCAACTAAGCTAAGCTCTAGGAAGCACCTCTAGAATGACACCGGCTACTTGTAAACTCTACTTCGCCTGCTCGGGTTACTCGGCCAGCCGGTAGGCGAGCAGTTCGCCGGGGTAGCCCGGACCGCCGATCGCGATCACGATGTACTGCTTGCCGTTCAGCATGTAAGTCATCGGCGAGCCGGTCTGACCCGTAGGCATAAAAACCGCGCCTACTTCACGGCCGGTCGTTTTGTCATACGCGCGCAGGCGCGCGGCGTTGCGGCCCTGCTCATCGGTGTAGGTTCCGCGCTCGCCCGCGATGACCAACGTCGCAGTCGTCAGAATGCCGACGAGGCCTCCGCGCCCCGTACGAGGAATCATCAGGCCCTTCAGAGCCGGATGATTCCGGACGTTGTCGGGTGTCTCGCCATGCGCTACCTGCCACGCAATTTCTCCCTGGTCCATATTGATCGCGACGATTGAGCCGTAGGGCGGTTTGAACAGCGGCAGGCCCTGCACCGTAAGCCCCGGTCCGGCGCCTTCGCCGCCTTCAGCCCCGCGATTGCCGGCAGTCGCGGGAGATGCGGGCGGCCTTGCAACCCCAGAGATGTAATTCATATCCGACCGCTTGGGATCGCCAGGAACGAGTCCAAGCGAGCTGACCTCCGACCAGGCAAAGGTGTAAAGAAGATGCGTCTGGGGATCGTAGGAGCCCCCCGGCCAGCCAGTGCCGCCCTGGCAGCAGCCGGCAACCAGGGTGCCGAGCGGACCTTCCGCCTTGCTCACGACCGGCGGGGTGAATAACGGGCCCATCTTGTAGCGCGACGCGATTTTGATGGCTTCGGCGCGAAGCTCCGGCGTGAAATCGATCAGCTCCTCATTCGACGTGCCGGTGCGGCCGTAAGCGGGAGGCTTGGCCGGAAACGGCTGCGTGGGAGATGTCTTCTCGCCGGGCACATCGGACTGGGGAACCGGCCGCTCTTGAATCGGCCAGATCGGCTGTCCGGTTGCGCGATCAAACACATACAGCACCGATTGCTTGGTCGGCTGCGCCACCGCCTTCACCGTGCGCCCGTTCACCGTGAAATCCACCAGCATAGGCGCGCACGGGATATCCCAATCCCAAATGCCGTGGTGGACCAACTGATAGTGCCACTTTCGCTGGCCGGTTTTGAGATCAACCGCGACGATGCTCTCGCCGAACAATCCATTGCCGGGACGATGGCCTCCATAGTAATCGCCCGTCGGCAGTTCCACGGGAAGATAGGCCAGGCCAAGTTCGAGATCGGCGCTGATCTGGCCCCAGGCGCCCGTGTTGCCGGTGTAATCGGCGGAGTCGCCTTCCCAAGTGTTATAGCCGAACTCGCCCGGCTTGGGGATTGTGTGAAAGATCCAAAGTCTCTTTCCCGTGCGTACATCGAACCCGCGGACGTAACCTTTGACGTTGGTCTTGCTCTTGGGAGCGCCGCCGGTGAGGTGCGCCGCGCCCACGATGACTGTGTCGCCCGCGACCGTGGGAGCGGCGTGCAGACCCACTTCGCCAGTGATGAGATCCATTTGCTGGTCGTCATCGAGCTTCAGATCGACAAGGCCATTTGTACCGAAGCTCGGGACGGGGAGGCCGGTTTTCGCGTCCAGGGCGATGAGGCGATACCCGGGAGTCACATAAAGGATGCGTTCGTCGCTATTTGGTCCGGGGCCGTCCGTCCAGTAGGCAAGGCCACGGCCGGAGAGCCGGCGAGGCGCGGCCAGCCCGCGGGGGCCTTCGTCTTCGCGATGGATCCAGAGGAGCTCGCCGGTGGCTGCATCGAGGGCGACTACATCGCGGCGCGCGCCAGCAACCGAGTAGAGAACGCCGCGCGCCATCAAGGGGGTGGCTTCGAGATTGAACTCCGGCGTTGGCCCCAGGCTCGCGGTATTAAAGCGCCAGGCGATCTGCAGTTTGTTGAAGTTCGACGCGTTGATCTGGTCGAGCGGCGAATAGCGTGTGTTGCCGAGGTCGCCTCCGTACGTGCGCCACTCCCCGTTCTGCGCGCCGGTTTGCGCCTCCACCGCGGCAACCAGGCCGAACAGGATCGCGCAAAGGAGAATAGATCTGGACATATGCTCTCGAATCAATAGCGTAAATTCTATCAGACTGGGCAGCAACCGCCGGTGATCCCCGGCCTTACCGGGCCGGGGCTGGCACGACTGAAACATTATGAAGGAGCCCCTTCACCCACGGGCGAGAAAATAAACGCGAGTACCGAAAGCGGAATGGCGTATGATCTGACAGGCGTGGTCGAGCGAAGGCCGCCATTCGACATTGGTGGGCAAACCCCGTT
>DATDGT010000085.1:0-8167 GCA_036521975.1 Bryobacteraceae bacterium | reverse complement strand
CCCGAACTCTGTCTTGTTGAGACCCAGTTCGAGCATCACTGCGTACACAACCGCCACGGAGGTCGTGGAAAGTGCCACGCCTGCGAGCCAACTCGACATGACCGTCCAATGCAGGACGTAATGTGCGACTGCCGTGCAACCGAAAAACGGCCCGAAGAAGCCTACGAGCCCAACGGCTGTTGCTTCCTTCCATTTCGTTCGGAAGATGATTGGATCGCGACCGGTCTTTCGTTCTGCGCACGAGGTTGCGTGTGAAATGGGAGATGCCGTGCTGTATTTGGAAGCCGAAATTCGTAGCGAATCATTCTTACCTTCGCAATCGGCCCGATGTCCTACTCACTCCGTACAATTCCCGTATAGCCGATCTTCGTACAATACTCCAAAAACACTACGGACTGGACTCCGCGCGAGAGTAAGGCGCCGCCTTGAGTGGCGTTCCGTGCCGCGGCATATCGATGCTGAACGCGAGCGAGGAAACCAGTCATTTCTATCTTCTAATACTTTTCAAGTATTGCCTGCTGGGAACCCAGTCCGTATGCTCTGCGCAGTTTTACGGGTGTGTTTCGCGGCCTGGGATCCGAATCTCTGGTCAACGATTGAACGAGTAAGCCTGGCGAAGATATTCCGCAAAGGCCTGGGGATAGGTGTGCGTTCACTGCTGCCAGAGCGAGTTCCGACAAAACAAAATCTGAGGTGAAGCGCTCATGTCATTCGCTCCGATGGACATTTTTTCGAGATTGATTCTTGTGATCCTGTTTGCACTTGTGTGTTGGACTGGAATTCGCGCGCAGGACATTTCCGCGAGTATCCATGGAACAGTCGTGGACGAAAGCGGCGGGACGGTGAGCGGCACGAAGGTGACGGCTGTCAATACCGATACGGGATTGCAGCGGACGGCTGTGACCAATTCCCAAGGTACATATGTGCTCGTGGAATTGCCAGTGGGGCGTTACCGCGTGGAAGCGGAGGCGCAGGGATTCAAGAGGTATGTGCAGGAAGGAATTTCGCTGGACGTTAACCAGCAGGCGACGGTGGCGGTGCATCTGGTGGTGGGAACGGCGACGCAGTCGATTCAGGTGACGTCTGACGCGCCGATCATCGAAAGTACGTCTACGAACCTGGGACAGACGGTGGGCGAAAGGGAAATTCTGGGCCTGCCGTTGAATGGAAGGGATTTTACACAGCTTGGATTATTGCAGACAGGCGTGGTGCCGCTGACGCCTGGCCTGTTGGAAGCGGGAGGTTCGGCCCGCGCCGGGCAGGCGTACGCGGTGAACGGGCAGCGACCGGAATCGAACAATTTCCTGATCGACGGAGCGGACAACTTCGATACGGTCGACGGCGGATTAGTGATGAAACCGCCGATCGATGCGATTGCGGAATTCCGGATTTTGACGCATACGGCGAACGCGGAGTTCGGCCACAGTACGGGATCGACGACGAATATCATCACCAGATCCGGAACCAACGAGTACCATGGGACAGTCTGGGACTTCTTACGGAACAACGCGATGGACGCAAAGAGTTTTTTTGCAGACAGCGTTGAGCCGCTGCACCGGAATCAGTTTGGGGGCGTGTTCGGAGGCCCGATCAAGAAGGACAAGACGTTTTTCTTCTTGTATTACGAGGGGGTCCGCGACACGCAGGGAGAAACGACGCTGGCGACGGTGCCATCGAACGCGGAGCGGACAGGAGATTTCGCGGATCAATGCCCGTTGAATAACGGGACGTTCAATTCGCAGGGGTTGTGCGTCGACAATACGTCCGGTCAGCTTAGCCCCAACGGGCAGCTCATCAATGAATTCACCGGCAATTCGATTCCCTACAATCAACTGCCGTTCATCAATCCCATTTCGCACACGCTTCTGTCGTATTATCCGCTGGCGAATGACGGGCCATTTACTTACGTAGGCACGCAGACGCTAACGAGCAATACGGACCAGTTCGGCGTGCGCGTGGATCATTACCTGACGGACCGGGACACGTTGAACTTCCGGTATAGCTATGGGCAATTGGGCCAGATCGACCCGCTTCCAACCGGAGGAGCGAACGTGCCGGGATTCCCAGTGGGAGAGAATCAACGCAACCAGAATTTTGTCGCGCAAGAAACACACACGTTTTCGCCAACGGTGGTTGGAATCTTGCGGGCGTCCTACCTGAGAAACAAATTTCTGCTAGGGACGAATATCAATCACACGGACCCGGCTAGCCTAGGATTTCAGTACGAGCCGTCGCTCGAGGAGGCGATCGGGCCGCCGTTCATCCAGGTGGGCGGGTATGCATCGATCGGGAATCCGATTACCGGCCCGCGGAACACGTACCAGAACACGTATGATTTTTCCGGTTCGCTAACGTGGATCAAGGGGCGCCATCAATACAAGTTTGGCGGCGGCTATCAGTACGACCAGATCAACGTGCTGCAAGGAATTGCGACGAACGGATTTTTCGTGTTTTCGACGTTCCCTGTGAACAATGCCTTCGCGAGCTTTATGTTTGGCCAGCCGGTGGTGTTCCTGCAGGGCGGGGGGAATTTCTATCGCGGATTGCGCGGGCAGGCGTTCAATTTGTACGCGCAGGACACGTGGAAAGTGAGTTCGCGGGTAACGGTGAATTATGGATTGCGATACGAAGTACCTTCGCCGTACACGGAAATTCACAACTACCAGAGTTTGTGGATTCCCGGGCGGCAATCGGTAGCGTTTCCGAGCGCGCCGACAGGATTGCTCTATCCAGGAGATCCGGGGGTTCCGCGCGGATTGATTCCCACCGACCGCAATGCGTTTGCGCCGCGCGTGGGATTGGCGTGGGACGTTCGAGGCGACGGAAAGTGGCTAGTGACTTCGGCGTACGGGATTTTCTACGATCCTTATTATACGGGCGAGGGCGGGCCGTTGCAGGACCCGATCAGCGCGCCACCTTATCTGCAGACTCCACAGGTGAGCACACCGAATTTTGCCGATCCTTTCAATGGGCAGAATCCATTCAACGGGACCTTTTCTCAAGATATGACCCTGCTAGTGTTGAATCCCAATCTCCGGCTGCCCTACGCACAGGATTGGAACTTGAATATAGAGCGTGCGTTGGGCAGCGACTGGCTGTTGGAAGTCGGGTACATCGGGACGAAAGGAACGAAGCTCCCGCGTTTCATTGAAGCGAATCCGGCGGTGTACATACCGGGGGAGTCGACGCAGGGAAATGCAGACCAAAGGCGGTTATATTCGGGATGCACGCTGACGGGAACGGCGCCATGCGCATACTCGTCTGTCGGGGAGATAGCGGGAATCGCGGATTCGTCATACAACGCGTTGCAGGTGAGCCTGAAGAAACGATTTGCTCGTGGGTTCTCGATGCTGGTGTCGTACACGCTTTCGAAGACGCTGGACGACGTGTCGTCATTCAACATTACGGGCTCGGCTTCGCAGAGCGTGGCCGGAGAAAACGATCTTGCGCAGAATCCCTTCGAGGTGAAGGCGGAGTGGGGCCGGTCAATGTTCGATGCCAGGCACCGGTTCGTGACGAGCTATCAGTGGGATTTGCCGTGGTACAAGCATCACGACAAGTGGTACGGGCACGTTCTGGGGAATTGGCAGGTGAACGGAATCACGACGCTGATGAGCAATACGCCGTTCACCGTATACGATTCGAGTAATCCATCGTTGCAGGGAAGCGCGCCGGAAATCTCCGGATTCTTCAGCAGCCGGCCGAATATTGTGGGCAACCCGAATACCGGGAGGTGCCCTGGAGGGATCCCGGTGCGGACGGCGGGATGCTGGTTCAACACGAATGCGTTTGCACATGCGGCGACCGGGCAGTTTGGAGATGTGGGCCGCAACACCATGGATGGGCCGGCGTTTCAGCAGTGGGATTTTTCGGCGATCAAGACGATTCCGATCCACGAGAGCATGAATCTGCAGTTCCGAGCCGAAATCTTCAACATCTTCAACAATGTGAATTTCAAGCTGCCGAACAATGACATCAATTCGCCCGGGTTTGGGCAGATTGTTGCGGCTCAGCCTGGGAGGATTGTGCAGTTGGCGCTGAAGTTCCAGTTCTAGGGCGATAAGGCCCCGGAGGAACCGCATTCGTGCCGAGTAGGCTGACTTAATTTTTTCCGGCGAGGGTTCGAAGGTATCAAGGGCGGCGGTTTCGAAGACGCTGCAGTCACGAACCCGTATTCCATGGGACGCAGCTTCAGGCCTCTACCTTATTAAGCTGGAAGTTATGGCTTCTGAAACGACCAGATCTGACAAAAACGCGTAGAAGGCGCATGATCCAGCTAAATTCGCGGCTGGTTTGGAATCCAAAGAACGACATATACAAATACAGTAATCATGGAAAAAAGTAGTAGCAAGGCGCAAATCGCCGCATATTTACTGACGATTGTGACTATGGCGGAGAGGGGGAATTCCACCCACGCACGCTGAGAAATTCTCGGCGGCGATGGTAAAAACGCAACTTCTTTGTGGTCAACGAGCAATTTGTCGATAAACCATTTTGCCAGTGTCATTGGAAAATCTTAGGTCTGGAATTTCGTCAAAAGTCTTAGGAAAAGCTTAGGAAGATTGAATGCCTTCCACGTTCCTGAGAGGTAATCGGGCTGGGGACTTTGACCTCAACGGGTGAAGCTTACCAGAGCGGCGCGGGGAGCCAAACTGCAAAAACGGGCGGCGGAGGAGTACAATCGCGGGCGAGTTGGGGGGCCAAGGGAGGAAGCGATGGCGACGAATGCCGCGGCGAGAGCGATGGTGAATCATCAGTTCCGGCTGGCAGCGCGGCCGGTGGGGATGGTGAAGCGAAGCGATTTCAATTATGTGGAGGAGGCGGTCCGAGAGCCGAAAGAGGGCGAGTTGCTGGTGAAGATGATTTACATCTCGCTTGATCCGGCGATGCGCGGATGGATGAACGAGGGACGGTCTTACGTACCGGGAGTGGCGATTGGGGAGGTGATGAGGGCGCTGGCGCTGGGGAAGGTGCTGGAGTCGAAGAATGCGGCGTTTGCGGCGGGCGATTATGTGTATGGACCATTTGGCGTGCAGGAGTACGCGATTACTAACGGGCTGGGCATCACGAAAGTGGACCCGAAAATCGCGCCGCTGGCGGTGTATCTGGGCGCGCTGGGAATGCCGGGGATGACGGCGTACTTCGCGCTGCTGGAGACGGGCGAGCTGAAGGCGGGCGATGTGGTGGTGATGTCGGCGGCGGCGGGAGCGGTGGGAAGCGTGGCGGGGCAGATCGCGAAGATCAAAGAGTGTCCGGTAGTGGGGATTGCGGGCGGGCCGCAGAAGTGCAGGTTCGTGAAGGAGGAGCTGGGATTCGACGCGGCGATTGATTACAAGAGCGAGGATGTGAGGAAGGCGATCGCGCAGCACTGCCCGAAGGGAGTGGACGTTTATTTCGATAATGTGGGCGGGGAGATTCTGGAGGCGACGCTGGCGAATCTGGCGCTGAGGGGGCGAGTGGTGCTGTGCGGAGCGATCTCGCAGTACAACACGACGGCGGGGATCAAGGGGCCGTCGAATTATCTGTCGCTGCTGATCAATCGCGGGACGATGCGCGGGATGATCGTGTTTGATTTCGCGGCGCGGTACGGCGAGGCGGCGCGGGAGATGGCGGGGTGGATCCGAGCGGGGAAGCTGAAGACGAGGGAGGATATTGTCGAGGGATTTGAGACGTTTCCGGAGACACTACAGAAATTGTATAAGGGGGAGAATTTGGGGAAGTTAATTTTGAAGGTGGGTGAGGAATAGGGGCGCGACGGGGCGAGTGTAGTATAGTCGGCGGACAGGGCGAACAGGCAGGACAAGTACAGCCTAACAGCGAGCGCGGCGGACTAGGTGTTAGCCTCTCCAGCAGTTCCTTCAATATCCTGAAGAGGCGTTTAAGAATTCTACGTAGTCGGAGGGCCGCGGGCTAATATCCTTCGCCAGTCATGCACGTCTAAGAGGCCGAGGTAAAAACCATGCGCCAATTGAACCGCGTCGTTTTTGCTGTAGTGCTGTGCGCCGCCTTTGCAACGATTGCGCGCACGCAGAACGATTTTCCGCCGCCGCAGTTGCTTGACCACATTACTCCGAACGGCATTCGGGCACACATGGCGTTTCTGGCGGACGATCTGC
The DNA here is from genome assembly GCA_036521975.1 of Bryobacteraceae bacterium. Classification (GTDB taxonomy): domain Bacteria; phylum Acidobacteriota; class Terriglobia; order Bryobacterales; family Bryobacteraceae; genus Palsa-187. The sequence continues at coordinate 2,051 of DATDGT010000085.1, read as the reverse complement.
TCGAGGGGCGCGAGACAGGGACGCGCGGCTATATGCTTGCCGCGAATTACGTCCGCGCGCAGTGCGAGCAGATGGGGCTCGAGCCTGCCGGCGACAACGGCACATATTTTCAGAGCATTCATTTCCGGAAGCTCACGCCGCAGCCGAAGCGCAACTCTTTCGTGATCCGGCGCCCCACGGGCGAGCTGAAGCTCGCGTTCGAGAAAAATTATCTGATAGCGGGCGACGCCGCGCGCGAAGACACTTCGGTGAAAGGCGGGATGGTTTTTGTCGGCTACGGCGTGACGGCGCCCGAGCGGCATTACGACGATTACGCGGGCGTGGACGTGAAAGGAAAAATCGTCGTCATTCTTGCGAACGCGCCGCCGAGTTTTCCTTCCTCCGACCGCGCTTTCTATTCCGATGACTACTTCAAAGCGCGCAACGCCGCGGCGCACGGCGCGATCGGCGCGATCGGGATCTGGGCCGGCAAAGAAAGCAAGAACACGCCCTGGGAAAAGATCATCGAGTTTATCAAGCAGCCCATCATGTATTGGCTCGATGCGCAGGGCCGACCCAATGACTACGTCTCCGAGATGCGCGCCACGGCTTTCGTGAACCAGGACACCGCGAACCTGATCTTCCAGGGCTCGGCGCATACGTTCGACGAAGCGCTCGAGCGCCTGGAAAAAAGCCAGCCGACGAGTTTTCCGCTCATCGGCACGGCCTCGCTGCACGAAGTCGCGAAATACGCCGAGTCAAACAGTCCCAACATCGCGGCCATTTTGCGCGGCTCCGACCCCGCGCTGAAAGGCGAATACGTGGTCTTCACCGCGCATGTCGATCACGTCGGCATCGGCGAGCCGGTGAAGGGCGACAATATTTACAACGGCGCGGCGGACAATGCGTCGGGCACCGCCGCGCTGCTTGAAATCGCGCGCGCGTTTGCCGAAACGAAAGAACGCCCGAAGCGCTCGCTGCTCTTCGTCGCCGTCGCCGGGGAAGAAGAAGGACTGCTCGGCTCCGACTATTTCGCGCGGCATCCGACCGTGCCGGCGTCGCAGATCGTGGCGAACATTAATATGGACGGGATTTCGCTCTTCTACGAATTCAAGGACATCGTCGCGCTCGGCTCCGAGCACAGCAGCCTGATCAAGGAAGTGGACGACGTCGCCGCGCACATGCACCTGGAAGTGAGCCCCGATCCCATGCCCGAAGAAAATTTCTTCATCCGCAGCGATCAATACTCGTTCGTCAAGCAGGGCGTTCCTGCGCTCTCGATCAGCGAAGGATTCAAGACCGTTGATCCCGCGCTCGACGGCAAAAAAATCCAGATTGACTGGGAGAAGACGATTTATCACACGCCGCAGGACGACATGAAGCAGCCACTGAATTTCAAAGCCGCGCGTCTGTGCACGCAGGTGCTGCTGGCGGTCGGCTACGAAGTGGCGATGGCGCCCGCGCGCCCGACGTGGAACTCCGGCGACATTTTCGGGGAGCGCTTCGCCAAGCATTAGCCGGCTCCGGCTCGCCCGCGCGAACAGTCTGAGTGGATCGGCTTACTCGCGCGAATCGGAACTGTTACCTTCCTGAGCGATGTGGCGTTACCATGAAGAGGATCGGCCCCGCCCGAGGAGACCTTCGTGCCATCGCGGGCGCGCGTCGGACTTCTACGGGCCGGGAGGAACCCTGACACATCTGGGAGATGAGTTCTGGCGCCCGGTAATCGCAAGCAAGCGCGTCCGAGTGCTGATAGCCGATCAAAGTGACGTCTGGTTAGAGCTGGTCACCTGCTTGGTTTGCTTTTTCTGTGGGATAAGATTGCGATAAAGGAGCTCTGTAAACGCTCGGCTAAATCCGAATCGAAACTCCTCTAACTAACTCTAATGACTGGAGAAATATGGCGGAGAGGGGGGATTATATTGTTCTCTTTTTCGCAACTCTCTTGTTTTCTGTCACTTCACTCGTAATACGTGCATTTTCTGTCGTTTAGGGCCGAGTCTCAGCAGTCGCATCCGTCTCAGCAATGCCTCCGGTCTCTCCTATGGACAACGAAAGCGCTCAAAAAAAGT
>DATDGT010000084.1:0-2862 GCA_036521975.1 Bryobacteraceae bacterium | reverse complement strand
CAGCAGAATGCCAGAATTCCCGCGTTTTGAAAAGAGGTCGAAGTCTTCACCCAAGGGGTTTTCGAACTACCCGCGTTGACAGGAAAGCGAATTCTTTTCGGAATTTTTTTAAATCGGCGCGAGGTGCGAAAGTCAGGTTAGAAGAGAAATTGGATAGCCGGGACGTCTCCCCCGTACTTTTGCAGACTGAAAGTCACGGGCGGACGAAATGCGTAAACTGTGGAACGAGATGGGCTTCGACCGCAAGAAATTCCTGATGGGGGTTCGGCCGAGGAGTGTCCGGCCGTCTTCCTTCTTGGGACATGGCGTCGCGGCGCGTGGGTCACCCTGACGCATCTCCTAGCGGCGCTGTTTGTCGCCGCGTGCTTTGTGGTTACCGCACACGTCGGCCGCCGCATGCCGTACAGCGGCGACGACATGATGAACCTCTACTTTGCGTGGACGAAAACGCCTTTCCAGTTGCTGGCCGAGAACCTGACCTTCGCAGCCGGACGGCGGCCGCTGGGCGCCGCCATTTACAGGGCACAATTCGCTCTGTGGGGTTTTCGTTCACAGCCGCTACACGGAGTGGTGTGGGTCGCCCTGGCGCTAAATCTGTGGCTCGCGTGGCGCCTGTTCCGGCGCCTTGGCGCAAATGCCGATGCTGCTCTGTTCGGCGTGGCAATCTTTGCGTTGCATGGAGGCCTGCGAGACCTTTCGTATAACGCTGGAACGCTGTACGACACGTTCTGCTTTACGTTTTACGTGTCGGCGCTCCTCGTATATCTGCGGGCGCGCGCGCAAGGCACACCGGGCTGGAGATCCCTGCTGCTATTCACGGTCCTGTTCGCATGCGCGCTCAACGCCAAAGAAATGGCGGCCAGCATGCCGCTCATTCTCCTGCTCTGGGAATTGGTATTTCATCCGCCGGAATCCTGGAGCTTACGAGAGCCGGCAAGCGCACAGGCCGCCGGGCGCGGCGTCAAACGAATGACAAACTTGGGAGAAGTGGCCGCGCCCGGCGAGTCCGTTGTGCGCGATCTAAAAAGAAGAGCGACCGGCGAATGGCGCGGAATCGTTCTGAGCGGCGGGCTCGTATTGATCTTCAGCGGGTTGGCGCTATCGTCCGGCAGCGCCGTCCACGGTCTGATCGGCTATACGCCCTCTTGGACGTGGCGCCGGTGGGTGGAAACCACGGCCGAATACCTCTCGATCACGTTCTACGGCCTCCGCCCCGCCGGACCGGCAGCCATTGCACTTTATGCCACAGCCATCGTCGCGGCAATTGGTTCCGTGGTCGTACGAGCCAAATCCTTCGCCGCGTTTGCCATACTCTGGTTCCCTATCACGCTCCTGCCGATCTCGTTCGTAACTCCGCGTGTGAGCGGGTATGTGCTCAATATTCCGCTGCTGTTGTGGGCCCTACTCGGCGGTATGTTCGTCGGTATCTTCCTAGACTACGCCGGGAAGCGTCTGCTATCTTCTCGGCGATGGTTGGGCGTGCCTCGGATACTGCTGTTAATAACGATTGCGGTAGTCTTTGGCGCGCTGAACAGTTTTGGGCCCCACGATGGCCCCCACGATCCACCCCGCATCGAAACCTCACCGGTGGAGCGCACCGCGCGCCAATTCAAAGAGCTTTATCCCAACCTTAAGAGACCGGTGCGGCTGCTGTTTCTCCACGACGCCTTCCAGCCCGACAACTTTGATTTGCTGTTTACGATTCGGCTTCTGTATAGCGATCCGAGCATCGAAGTGCACCGTCTTTCCGCGCCCGATGTCCAACATCCTCCACTCGGAAGCCTCCCGCACTACGATCACATCTTCGATTACCGCGATTTCCATTACATCGAGCTGGATAACTCGGATACTCAGCGCGCCATCGCCACACGCCTCCCGTTGGGCCAGAGCATGGGCGAATACATGAGCACCGGGGAGCCATACATAGGGCAGTACATCGTGCGGGACGTGCTCGATGGCACTGGCGGATGGCGCTGGACGGGGGCCGACCCGGAGTTTCAATTCCAGCTCAAGGGCACGCACCACCGAAAACTGGCCGCCAGGATTGTCATTGTGGCCGACACGCTCCGGCAGAGCGGCCCAAAAGAGATCACCTGGTTTGTGAACGCACACGAATTGGCCCGCCGGAGGTATGAGCGCGAAGGAGAGAATCGCGTGTCTTTCGACGTTCCGCAATCCTGGCTCTCTACCGAAGGGCTGGCAACCGTTGGGATGCACATCGACCCACCGTACGTCGCTGAGGATGGCGTTAAGCTTGGCGTGCTTATGATGGAAATTGGCTTCCGATAGCCGAAGCTCACCACCAGAAACCGCTCGCTGGCGCGCGCGGCTCTTCAGAGCCGCGACCGCAAGCGAGCGGTCGCCCGGCGCGCCTAAAGCTCCAGAATCATATGCTCTTCGTCGAAATATTCGCCGTCGACGGCGAGCGCGCCGGGCTCCCGCCCAAAAGAGCGGAAGCCGAGGCTCAGATAGAGATCGCGCGCCGGAGATTGCGCGGACGTCACCGAAAGGTAGACGTACCGTAGACCTGGCAACTGGCGCGCGGCGGCCAGCGCGGCGACCATGACGGCGCGCCCCAGGCCCCGGCCCCGTTGAGAGGCCGAAACATATACGCCCCAAATTATTCCCTTATGGCGGCGCTTCCGGCGCGATTCGCGGAAAAATCCCGCCATCGCCACGAGGTGATAGCTTTCATCGAAAGCGCCGTACACAAAACTATCGGCGCTAGCCCAAGTTCGTCACAGAAGGGCCGGAAAATCGGCTAAGCCCTTAAGAATCAGCTCAGGCGATTGCCGAGTCTACACTACATTCGCGATTCTGTTGGAACCGATCCGGGAGGGTCAACCGGAGTTGCTGCAACAA
>DATDGT010000083.1:0-7447 GCA_036521975.1 Bryobacteraceae bacterium | reverse complement strand
GAACGTTGAAGGACCAAGAGCTGATGACGAAGAGCCAGGATCTCGGCATGGAGCGCAGCTCGCGCGCAAAGGCCTTGCCGAATCGAATGGAACAGCGAAAAGATGATTGTAAACATGTCGCAGGCACCGTATCGGGAAGTTTGCCCAAATTCAACTGGCTCAATCAGTACGGAGTTTTCGGTAAGGACAGCTGCAGAAAAATCCCCTGCATGTGCTTGAGCAAGTGCGATTTCAAAGAGCACCTTAGACTCATGCGTTTCGATTGAATACAAAAAGCTCGATGAAAACCCGACACACGCAGCAATAGGTTTTGAGTCTGAGCTGAGGAGAGAGTGCGGCTATCGGGCCGTGAAATCCACTTGCGAGTAGATGGGCGTTCCAAGAACCTTCCGGAGAGCCAGTCCAAGTTCAGTTGGTCCGACGGATCCATGCCACTCTGCCGCAACCGAACCGTCGGGCCGGAGAACGCGCGTCCTCGGCTGGATGGGAGAGTTGCCGGCATTCCGCGTGGATACTTGCAGGCCGCCCTGCGAGAGATCGAGCAAAGCATTTTGCAATGTCTCGGACGTCACCGCCTGTGGAACGTAGAGCGTAACTGCGCTTCGCAGCCCGCTGGGGCGAAACTGAAGCTGCTGATTCTTCAACACCAGAAGCTGTCCGAGCGAGGCAGCATCCAGCAATTCTTGAGAATCGAAATGCACTGGGAATTCCGAGACCACCCTCCAACCTTCGTGCGCGTTGTCGGTGGCGCTGGCTTCCGTTGGGCCAGGTAGACAGGCGGCATACGACTCATAAGAGGTCCAGCTGCTTCCTTGTTCCTGTTTCGCCTTGGTTCGATAGGCCTCGAATGTGTTGAAGATTTCGTCGTTGAAGGTCCACGCCGCGTGGCCACCGCCGCATGTGATATAGCGATTGTTTCGGAAATCGAGATTTTTGTTGCTCTCGATCAGGCTTGAAGCGCCGGAATAAATCTGATTCTCCTTAAAGATTCTTTCCGAGCCACGAATATCACCGCGGTTCAGTAGTGCGGGGAAGTTGCCGGGCGGGTTCCAAAAAATCACATTCTTCTCGACGCGCAGGTTCTCAATGACGCCGTCGTTCCAGGTCCACAGAAAAATCGCGCCCTGGTAGCGCGCCATGCGCGGACTTCGGCCGTTCTCGATGCACAGATTTCCTTCTACGACGCTGTCATGCGTTACGTAGCCGGCGCCAAACACCGCAATGCAATAGCCTTGCGTATCATGGCCGTAATTCTCAGTCACGGAGTTGCGGATATTCCCATAGTCGATGTCGAACGCGCCGCCGTCGACGCCTGGGCTGTCGGTGAGGAATGCTTCATTCCTGCTTACGACGCAGTCCTTGCACATCCAGGTCCAGATGGCGTTGGGCGTACCGATCGATTGCGTCGGCTGCATGCCCATTTGCCACGCGGCACTGTGGTCGATGACGCCGTCCTTAACGCGGAAAAGGATGATTCCGTCGCCGTACACGTCGTGCACCACGGAATTGCGGACGACCACATGAGTGTTCCAGTCCTCTTCCGTAACTTCTCCAAAATTTCCGCCTCCAACCAGAATGCCTGCCCACTGGTCCGTCGCGTTAGCCGTGATGCCTTCCACAAGTACGTCGTCGAAATGCTGGTGGACAGTTCCGGGCGATACCACGACAAGGCCGCTTTCTTTATGTTTCACGTCGCCGCCAAATACCTCGTGAACCGAAAGGTTTCTCAAGTGAATGTGGTGCAGGATTCCCTTATCTCCGCTAACGTAAACGCCAAACACGCACCCGCCTGAAAACTCAAGGGAATCGACGTCCCAATATTCCTGCCCGAAAAGCTTGAAGGCTTCCTCGTCACCTTTGTTCGCAGTGACTTTGGGGCGCGGACCGGACCCATAGGCGGCCAATCGTATGGCCGCTGCAGTTGACCCTGACCCCTTGGGCCAGAGCAGGCCGTGGCATTCCGTCCCACGCCGCAAGCGAATCGTGTCTCCCGGGAGAAAGATGTGCTCGTTGACGGCGTGGAGTGCATTCCAGGCTGTCTCCGGCGACCGCCCATCTCCGCTCGCGTGGGGCGCGCTGCAGTCCAGGTAATACTCGGCCGGTCGAGTTGTGCTGTCTGACGTCTGCGCGCCGGCGGCGCTTGCGAAGCTGGCCATGGCGAGGAGGCAGACGGCGGCCACAAATCGGCGTGAAAGCCTTGTCATTGCGCCCCATTGTTTCTCGGCCGATCCCAACTTCCGTTGAGCGCCGTCGATTCCCGGAAGATCAGGTTTGTCCGAAGGACGTATTCCGTCCCATTGCGGTCCGGGGCTTCTCGTTGCACGTCCTTAAGCAAGGCGTGAAATGCAATGCGGGCCAGTTCCGACTGTGACATCTCGATCGTCGTGAGCGGCGGAAACATGTACTGGCTGAGGCGGATGTTATCGAAACCGATCACAGAAAGATCGCGCGGAATCACGATGCCTTTGGCGTAGCTCGCGCGCACCACGCCCATGGCGGTCATGTCGTTCGAACACACGACGGCCGTGGGGCGCGAAGGCAGTGACAACATTTCCTCGAAGGCCCGCTCGCCGCCCTCGAGCGTGTGATCGCCTTCAACGATCCACTGCGGGTCGGCAAACATGCCGATTTCCTCGATGGCCTGAACAAAGGCGTCCTTTCTCGCGCGCGCGGATTTAAGGCCCAGAGGTCCGGTGATGAACGCGATTTTTTCGTGACGCAAAGCCGCGACATGTTGTACAGCCTGGCGTATACCGTGCAGGTAGTCGATGCGAATATTGCTTACACGCGGGCGCGGAGGGCCCACGTCCACGAACACCAACGGAATTTTTCGGAGCTTCAAATCGTCGAGGAGGGATTCTTCCATTCCAAAGGTCATGACGGCGACGCCCTCGACGCGGTGCTCGAGCATGCCGCGCACGGAAGTTTTCATGCGCTCGGTGTCGTGCACGGTCGAAGTCAAGAGAATCTCGTAATTATGATGGAGGGCCGTCTCCTCGAAGACGTGAACAATTTCGGGAAAGAAAGGGTTGGTCATCTCGGAAACGATCAAACCGAAAATGCGGCTGCGGCCAGAAACGAGGGCGCGCGCCTGGGTGTTGGGAATGTAGCCGAGCTCCTTGATAATCTTCCAGACGCGCCTGGCCAGTTGGGGGCGCACGCTGGGATGGCGGTTGATGGTGCGCGAGACGGTGGCGGTGGATACGCGGGCCTGTTTTGCGATTTCCCGAATATTCATAGCGGCTGTGGCCTAGTCAGGAATCACGGTTTCGCGGCCGATCAAGAACACACCATGCCGAGTGCAAAGCCGAAGCGTCAAGGTTGGTTCGCTCATCGCGATCGTGGCGTTCAAGAGGCTCCTCGCGACGTGCACCAGGAATTCTGGATTTCCGGTCTTGAAACATCGGGGCCACCAACAGCACTGCCGACCTCAGGCCGCTGCACCGCGGCCGCTCCTCGCTCGATCGATTGGCTTCAGAACGTGAATCGGATGGCAAACTGCCCAGTCCGCGGATTGTTGTTCACGCCAAAGATTTCGCCGAAATTGGCGGCGCCGATTTGGGATTTGTTACCGCCGCACCCGTTGATGTTGTAGGTGTGTCGGTTGAAGAGATTGTAGAACTCCGCGCGGAACTGCAGTTTGTACCGCGACTCCGAGCCCATGGAAAAATGCTTGAGAACGCTGGCATCCTCGTTGGCGTTTCCGGGGCAGCGCAACGCGGAGAGGTCCAGCGGTCCTGTACCAAGCTGGCCAGCAGGGGGAGCGCTAACGACGCTCGCCGGCATGAAGAAATTCACTGCCGGAACAGGTTGCCCGGACGGGACGACCTGGAATTTGTTAGGGTTGGACGTTCCGGTAAATCCGGTGAGGTTGAAGTCGGGATAGAAATTACCCCATGCTGGATAGTAAGCATTCGGCACGCTAACCTGGAAAGGCTGGCCCGAGGCGTAAAGAACGAGACCGGCTAAGGTCCACCCGCCGACGATGCCGTTGACAATGCGATTCTGGTCTGCGAGCCACCGCTGCCCTCGACCGAGGGGAAGGTCATAAGAAACAAAGCCCTTAACGACATGGGTTTGATCGTAGTTGGTCAGCGAGTTGGCCGCCGGCGAGAGATTCGAAAAGTCCTGGACGATGGTGTAGTAGTTGTTGCCTTCGGTCTGCGTGGTGTAGGAATCGCCGCGCTGGCGCGAGAGGGTGTAGTTCACATCCATCGTTAGGCCGTGGCCGGCGCGCTTCACGAGGTCAATGAACATGGAGTTGTAAGAGCTTTGCGCGATGGGCATGCTGACGTACAGCTGGTTGTAAAAGAACCAAGTCGTTTCCGCCGCCGCCGCCACCTGCGGATAAGGCGCAATGGCCGCTAGCGCGGGGGCACAGAAGCCCGGATAGGGATAGGGCACTCCATAAGTGGTCGCATCCTTCGGGCTGCACACATAGTCGTTGAACGCATTGATGCCCGGGTTGGCGTTCACAACTTTCAGGAATGTCGAAGCGGAAGGCTCGTTCCATGCCAGCGCTGTATCCGGCAAGTGGTGGCCGCGATTTCCTACATAAGCGACCTCAAGACGCATGGTTGGAGTCAGCTCATATTGGGCGCCAAAGTTGAATGCATCGCTGATGCCGGCCATGAGAGCGTGCGGATCAACAGTGACCAGAGGAAACAGATTGGCGGCGGAGAGACCGGTCATCGAGCCGGGCTGGAAAACCCCGGGATAGCCTGCGTCCCAATCAAAAGGCGTTGTGACCTGGTTGATACCTTTGAAGCCGGGTGCGAATCCGTTCGGAACGCCGTTGAAATAAGGCTCCGGCGGCGGGAGGAAGACGAGGCCAAATGAGCCGCGGAACACCCACTTCTTCCAAGGCGAGTAAGCCACACCGATCTGCGGCCCGAAGTCATCCCAGTATTCCTTCTTCTCGAAGCTAGACCCTCCACCGGTAGCAAACTGGAGGGCGCCAGGAATACCGAGGGTCGGGTCAATGGCGTTGAGATCGAAGTTGGCCCAGTGGCCGTACTTTTCGTGGTAGCGAAAAACATATTGCCAGCGGAGGCCGTAGTTCAAGGTGAGCTTCGGAGTGAGCTTGAAACTGTCCTGAGCATACAAAGCTGTGAACTTGCGGCGGCCGTAAAGGTCGAAAGGCGTGGTCTCCGAAGCTGTGCTGACTTGGCCCAAGAGGAAACTGGCAAATCCGTAGCCCATAAAGGGACCATAGTTTGTGCTTGGCGCGCCGGTGGTATTGTTCGAAAAATTGAAGTCCAGCGCGCCGGAGCCGAGGTGGCTGTTGACTTGATAGGCACGGAATTCGCCGCCGAAAGACAAAATGTGACGGCCCTTGGTCCAAGTAATCGTGTCGCCGGTGATGAGATTGGCGCCGGTGAAATTTCCCTGAAACTGGTTTCCGATAAAGGTGACGCCTTGCGCGACGGCGGCTTGAGGCGTGCCACCAAACGAAATTTGCGGAAAGTTAGTAGCGCCGGTGTTTCCGAAACCGAGTTGCTGATTCCAATCTGAAGCAGCGGCGGGCTGGCTGCCATTCCAGTACCAGTTGAACGTTCCGTTGAAGACATTCAAAAGAGTTGGTGAGAATGTGTGCGATTCGCTGACCCTCCAGCCGTCCGAATAAACCAATTGAACCCTGGCCGCGGAAAGCGGGCCACCATCCGTGCTCCCTGCTTGCCAAATACCTCCGCTATCGACGAGCGTGCGCGGGCGGTGGTCATAGATCCATGACCCAGAAAGCTTGTCGTTGGTGGTCAGGTTGTGATCGATCTTGACCACCGCTTGATTTGGTGTTTGAGCCGGCGAATTGTTCAGGGGAAGGCTGATGTTGGGTGCCGTGACTCCCGCGATCTGCGGCGCGTAATTCTGTTTGTAGATGGCGATGATTTTTTGCGCGACGGTACTGACGCTGCCTGTCGGAATCATGTTGTTCGTAAACTGCTTCGCGGTCGCCGGGTCGAAGATCATGCCGGCCTGAGCGGGCACGGTCTGACCAGCGTCGTTCTGTACGTTGATGGCGTTCGAGAAAGTTCCTCCCGAGCCATCACTTTGTCCACAAACGCCCGCGTTGCCCTTGGTGTCCGTGCAGAGATTGGGACCCAGCAGAGAACTGAAGTCGCCTCCCAACATCGCGCTCGTGGGCACAAAGGAGCTTTGGCCTCCCAAAGTGAAATCAGTTTGGGTATAGCGTTCGAACGTGCCAAAGAAAAAAGTCTTGTTCTTGATGATTGGTCCGCCGACGCTTCCTCCGTAATCCCACGCTCGGGCTTTGGCTTTGGGCAATCCCTGGTTGTCGTTGGTCCAGGTGTTGGCATCTAGAAATTCATTGTGGCCGTAGCCGAAGGCTGAGCCGTGAAACTGGTTGGTTCCGGATTTCAGGTTGAACGACATGACGCCGCCGCTGCTGATGGCGCTAGCCGAGTCCAGCCCGCTGGTTTGGGCCTGCAGTTCCTGCACGGCTTCCATGCTGGGGCCGGTTTCGATGGAGTCGCCTTGGATCGAAGAGGTCGCGGAAGTCCCATCAATCGTGTAGTCCTTGGTGTAGTACTGTGAACCGTTGATGACCGCGTTGTACGGGCTGCTGATGGGCGAATAGCCGGGCGTAATGGCGACGGCAAAATTTTCTACGAAGCGGCCGCCGTTGTAGATACTCAAGGGAAGGTCGGTGACCACGTCGCCCTTCATGTTGGTGCCGATGGCGGCAGACTCGTGGTCGAGAACGGGCGCGTCGGCCGCAACCGTGACGCTTTCTTGGAGGGCCCCGACCTGCAGCGCGGCGTTCATTTCCGCCACCTGAGTGGACTCGAGCGTCACCCTCGGATAGAGAATGGGTTTGAAGCCGTCTTTCTTGAACTCGAGCGAGTAGGTCCCAGGAAATAGGTTGGGAATCGAGTAGATTCCATCGCCGTTTGTAACCGCGGCGGCGGAGACGTTCGTACCGAGATTCTTGGCAGTGACGGTGACTCCTGCGACCGGGCCTCCGCTGGAATCGGTCAGCGTACCTGTGATTGTCGCGCGATTGGCCTGCCCCTGGAGTAGTCCGACCAGAATCAACTGAAGCAAACAGCCATACAGAAGAGCTTTACGCATTCCAGTTCTCCCCAGCCGCGGGGGGTTGGTCCGAAGGAAGGACTCCAATTCGTGGCAGCTATCCCGCGACTTTCCACAAATTGCGTTGACCGCCTCCCAGTTCGACCCACTACGTCGGCGAATCCGAAGCATCGAGAATTTCGATGTAAACGATTACATTTGTGGGCAGAACCTACTCCCCAAACAGCTCCTTTGTCAACCCCGGTTTTTTGCATGTTGCTGCAAAGTGAGAATGTCCGGTTTGAGCAAAGTAGAAATGTCCGCTTTCATGGGAGGCCGAGGGGCCCATGGAAACGGAGCGCATGGCTTTGAGCCAACGAGAACGGGACCGATTGAAAGTGCTACATGAGGTGAA
>DATDGT010000082.1:0-27584 GCA_036521975.1 Bryobacteraceae bacterium | reverse complement strand
GGACTGCGGAAACGCACAAGAGGGTCAGTCTACACTACATCGCGTTTTTCAAAAGCGGCTATTGGGAACACGTCACTTGCCCTCACCGCAAGTCCAAAAAATCTCAGAATCGACGGTCGCGTGACGAACTTGGGTTAGCCTCGCTGCCCCCCAGCGGGACTGAAGTCCCGCGCGGGACTAAAGTCCGCCCTCCAAAAAGTCTTAACCCGATTGGCTTCCGTCGAGTTTCTGACCCCGCACCAGATAGCCCACCAATCGGAAATCGAAGCGGCCCAGGGCTTTGAAAATCGATGTAAGGCGGAAGTTGAGGCCCGTGAAGAAACCGTAGTATTTGCCCAGAAAAGCTGCGGCGCCGAGTGTTCGGTCAGCTTCGGCCAGCGGATCGCCTTCCAGCGGATCGGCTTCCGGGTGCAGGGTCGCGTGGATCGAAGGATAAAGCCGGATCTTCTTGCCGGCGCGGCGGCTTTGCATAGCCAGGTCGGCATCGGCCCGATAATGGCCAAAATGGCGCTCGTCGAAATAGTTCATCCCGCGAATAAACTGCTTACGGACCAACAGAGCTTGGAGTCCGGGGTACTCGACCACAACAGAATCCTGCGTGAGGTCGGGCGATGGCGCGACAGCGTCGATTATGCCGGGCGCGGGAATTCGGGCAAACTTCGACACGGGTTGCCCGCCTGGGTCGAGCAACAGGGGACAAGCGGCCGTTGCTTCGGTGTCTTCTTCCAACGCGGCGGCTAGTTTGGGGATGGTATCCGGCTGAACCTCCACGCTGGGGAATTGAAAAAAAATCAAATCCGCCTTCGCGGTGCGCGTGGCGATGTTCATGGCCTTGGTCGCGCCGAAATGATGCGGGAGGCGAAGCATGTTGATGGCCGGGAATTCCGAGTCCAGACGTGAGCTGTCGTCCTGGCTTCCGCAGTCCACCACCAGAATTTCCAATTTCTCGCGATCGCGCGACCGCTCCAGCGCCTGAATGGCGCGGCGCAGCCCCTCGGCTTGGTTGTAGGAAACCAATACCGCCGATACACGCGGCCCCGCGGTTTCTTCCGCGAGAGCGATTTGCTCCGGCATGCGGCGTCAGGCGGAAGACTCTGGCGTGGCGCTAGCGCCGTTTTCCGGCTGTTCCTCCGTCGCGTAGTAGCTATGGTAGTACGTGTATTTGCTGTACAACTCGCCGCGACGGGCTGCGTTCACCACCACGCCCAGAACGTTGTTGTTGCACAACGATTGCATGGCGCGAGACACCGAATCGACGGTGGTGTGACCGATGCGCACCACCAGAAGCGTACCGTGGCACAGAGTCGAAAGCAGGTTCGCGTCGGCGGCGAATAGCAGCGGAGGACTGTCGCAAATAATCCAATTGAACCAGGTGGGGAGGCGATCGAGCAGGAGCTTCGCTCCCTTGAGATTTAAAAGCTCCAGCGGATTGATAACCGCCTCGCCCGCCGGCATGATATAGAGTGACGTCCCGGCGATCCTCCGGATCGCTTTTTCGAGCGGCACTCTCCCCAGCAAATAATCCGTGATGCCCGGAGAGCGGTCCAGACCAAAATAGGAATGCAGGATGGGGCGCCGGAAATCGAAGTCCGCCAGCAGCGTGTTGTTGCCGTCGAGAATGGATTCCGCCAGAGCGAGATTCGCCGCCGAAAGCGATTTACCTTCCGCGGGCGAGGGGCTCGTGATCACAACCGAATGCAGCGGCTGGAGAGTTTTCAAATGGTTCAGGCGCGTCCGCAGGGTTCGGAACTCCTCCATAGGCGCCTCGTGCGGATGGGCCGGATCAATCAACAGAGCATCGCTCGAGGGATTGTAAGGGACCTCCTGGATTTTCCCTAGAAAGTCTTGCCCTGGAAACTCCTGCCCCAGAAAGTCTTGTTCATCCGGGAGCGTCTCCACAGCCGCCGGAGGTGCCGCTGCAGCCTCCTGGGGCGCCGCCGCGGGAGCGCTAGGCGGTGGCGTATGGAAATGCGCTTGGGGAGGGGACAACGCTCCCGCGAGTTCGGCGCGGCGTAAGGCGTCGTGTACGCGGCTCACCGTACCCCCCGAGCCACACGTTCCTTGCACGCCTCGGGCGTGGCCTTGGCCGCCTCCGGCGTGCGGCGGGGGAAATTATTTCTGCACATTGCCCACCCAATGATACACAACCGCCGCCGACACTGCGACAGCCGAAAACAAACACGCCGTGGTCCAGCCTAGCCAGGCCAAGCGCCGCCTGCGCCGGACCACCAGATTGTTCTCGAGAAGCGGAATGCTGCCCAGAATCGACATCTGTGTATAAGCCCGCACGTCCTTCAAATTCTTCAACGAGGTATCTTTCATTTCGCGCGCCCCGGCGAACGCAAAGCCAATCAACAATCCGATACCCGCCCCCAGGGAGATAAGCACGGGCCGCTTGGGTTCCGTGGGGGTCGTGGGCAGCGAAGCGGGGTCCAGCAACTCCAGAAATTCGCCTTGCTTGCGGTCCTCCATTTCCTTGCCGATCTGCGCCCGGGAGAGCTTGTTCTCTCGGTCTTGGTAATTCTCCCTGTCTATATCGCGCTCGCGCATCAGATCGAGATATTCTTTTTCGCCCTCCGGGGCCACTTCGAGCCGCGCTTGATACTGCTTGATGCGGTCGTTGGTCTGCTTGACCTCCTTGTTGTACTGGTCGATCTCCAAATCTTTGGCGTCGATCTGGTTGTTCGTCCGCTCCCGCGCGGCGTTCAGCTCGCGCACATCGCGCCGAACCTGCGGATCGACGCGCGTGGGCGGCGGAGGCGCCGCCTCAGCTTGAGCCTGCTCCTCTGCTTGTGCCGCCAAAAGGTTGTCCCGCTTCTTCTTGGCGGCTTCCAGCCTGAGAATTGCGGCCTGAACGTCCGGATAGTTGTCCTTGAACCTCTCGCGCAGCTCGGCCAGCCGGGAAGTCCACTGATCGACCTCGCGGTCGGCTTGCTCCAGTTTCTCGTTTCTTTTTTGAACCGCGCCTGTCTCTCGCGGCTGACGGTTATCCTCGTCTATTTCCTCCTCGATGATTCGCAGGCTTCCTTCCAGTTGCAACTTTTCCTGGTTGGCGCGTGAAATCGAATTGGAAAGAAATGTGGAATTGGATTCCAGCGCCTGCAACTGCCGGAGATTGGCGTCCGCCTGGTCAGGTAGATGGCCGTTGTTGCGCACCTTGAAAGCGGTGATCCGACTTTCCACATCTTCCAAGGCGCGCTTGGCCTCGTTCGTCTCATCGTTCATGAATTGCGTCGTCTGAAGCGTGGCGTTGGCGCGGCTGGTCGTACTCTCGTCGATGAACCGGCTGACCAGATCCGAGACTATCCGCTGCGCCTGAAAACGGTCTTCATAGGCAAACTGGATGGCGAACGCCGGCACTTCGTGGCCCGGCCCTCCAATGCTGGAAACCGGCAAAATCCCGATCTTCTTCCGCATGGTCTCCACCACGTCTTCGATCGGCATACTCTTGCGTTCCCGAGGATACAAACCGAAATTGTTGATGATGACCGTGAGTGTGGTGCGGCTCAAAATGGTTTGCGACATGGAGGTGATGCGATCCGTCATTTCCTGATTGACGGCGGCTTGCACCATATTTACCGGCACCTGCTGCGGCTGGATTTTCACCGTGGCCTGTGAGACAAAGGTGTCCGGCATCAGATAAACTCCCACAACCGTGCCCGCCAGTATTAGCAGGAGCGGGCCGAAAATCCATCCGCGATGCCGGCGGACGATGTCGATGTAATCTTCCACATCCAGCGCCCTTCTCGGTACGCTTACGCCTTCATGAGCTTGCATAGATTTCCTCCGCTGGGCCTGGTATCGCTCGCTATTGAATGATAATCGTATCGCCGTTCTCTAACGCGATATTTTGGTCCAGGTTCTTGCCCTTCCTCACATCTTCGTAGTTAAATTTGAGGCGCTTCTGGCCCCGCGCAATGACGATCTTTTTCTTGTTGGCGAAATCCTTGAAACCGCCCGTCTCATTGATGGCTTCGAAGACGTGCGTTTCGGTGAGTAGCGGATACCTTCCGGGCCGGTTCACTTCCCCCGTGACCGTGTACCATTTGCTGTTGACCGCCGCCAGCATCACTTTCACATCCGGCTTGACGGAGAAAACGGATTCCGAAAGAGCTTCCTGGATTTTGACGCCCAAAGCCTCTGGCGTCAGACCCGCGGCCTGCATTTCTCCAATCAGGGGAAGAGTGATCTTCCCGTCTCCCGGTTGGACCAGATACATCCCCGTGAAATCGGTATCGCGAAATACCTTTACGTAGATCTCATCGAGCTCTCCGATGAGGTAGGCTTTTGGGTCCACGGGGACGCCGGTAGTATTGGGATCGGGCGCGCCAGGTGTTATCTTGGGCGCCTCCACTTTGGGCGGCCCGGAGTCACTCGAATTCACGGAGTTGTTCTGCGCCCAAACTCCTCCGCAGACGAACACTAGCAGGGTGAGCTTCCGTCGCATCTTATCTCTTTAGTCTAGTACGACGGCGTCGCCCCGTGGGGAGCGCAAAGGCCTAGTACGACGGCGCCACCCCGTGGGAAGCACAGGCCGCGGCCATCCATGAATGGTGGCGGCCCAACTGGGCCGGGAAGCTTACTTCGCCTTCTTCTGCTTTTGCTGCCCGACGCGGATCTTGAAGTGCTTCTGCTGCGCTTCCTGATGCGCTTTCCAATCGAAGCGCTTTGCGGCGTCGGAAAGATAGGCCGCAACATCGATGTTCTTCGGCAGCACCGCCATCAAAGTGGCCGTCTGCCCGCCGTCCGGGCTGGTGATACGGTATCGCTTGACGTTCGGAATGGACATGACAATCTCAGTATAGCGGCCGCAATCAGTAAGATAGTTCTTGACCCCGCGGCTGTTCCTGATCGATTCCTTCGGATTTATTTTCCGCGCCTATCACGCGCGCGCCCGCTCCGGGGCGCCGCCCATGCGCACCTCCTCCGGCGTCTCCACGGAAGCGGTCTACATCTTCCACAATATGGTGCGAAAGCTGAAGACGCAACACAAACCCGAATATGTAGCCGCTATTTTCGAAAGCACGGGGCCTACGTTCCGCGACGAAGTTTTCGCCGCCTACAAGGCGAATCGCACAGAGACGCCGCCGGATCTGCTGGATCAGATTCCCTGGATCCGCAAGACGCTCGAAGCCATGAGTATTCCGATTCTCGAGTACGATCGCTTCGAAGCCGACGATGTCATCGGCACGCTGGCGGCGCGCGCCCGAGCACAAGGCGTCGACGTGGTCATCGTTTCGAGCGATAAGGACATGCTGCAGCTCGTCGATGATAATGCGACGGCGCATGGCGCCGTCGGCGGGTACATCAGCATGCTCAATCCCATGAAGGACGACGCGTTCTATGACGCCGCCGCCACCGAGCGGTTCATGGGAGTGAAACCCTCGCAGGTCGCCGACCTGCTGGCGCTGATGGGCGATACTGTCGATAACATTCCCGGCGCCCCAGGCATCGGCGAAAAGGGCGCACGCGATCTTCTGGTCCGCTTCGGTTCGGTGGAGAACGCTCTGGATCACGCCGCGGAAGTGGAGCGCAAGACCTATCGCGAAAGCCTGCAAAACAATCGCGAACAGATCCTCGTAAGCAAGCGGCTCGCGACCATTCACACCGACGTTCCCGTTCCTTTGGACCTGGAGGCGTTGGCCGCTCGTCCGCCCGATGAAGCGGCTCTGCGTCAGCTCTATCGAACCCTCGAGTTCACGTCCTTGCTGCGCGATTTGGGTCCGGCCAAGCCCAGCGGACCGAGAGATTATGAGGCGCTGGAATCGCCGGAGGCGATGGCGGAGTGGCTCGCCGCGATTCCCGCCGGCTGTCCCGTCGCGGTAGCCGCTGGCGAAATGCTCGGGCGAACGGTGATCGCCTGTTGCGCCGAAGCAGGAAGCGCGCGTTTCGCTTCGCTGGATCGCCTCCCCGCGCGAGCCTCGGTCTGCCACGATCTGAAGGCGCTGATCCGCCGCTTCGGAGCCTGCCCTCAGCTTCAACACGACGTGATGTTGTACGGCTTTCTCTTGACCGCCGAACCCGGCGCTTGCGACCTTCGCGCGTTGAGCGAACGCTACCTGGAGGAGACGCTGGATTCCGGCGCCGCTGCCGAGGCCGATGCGGTTCTGCGACTGTTTTCCAAACTCCGTCCGGAAATCGAATCAGCCCAGCTCGATCAAGTCTTTCGCGACATCGATCTGCCCCTGGTGCCGGTTCTCTCGCAGATGGAGGAAACGGGGATCTTGATCGATCATGAACAGCTCTCCGTTCTCAGCCGGCGGATGGAGGAAGAAATCGCACGGATTTCCGCAGAAATATATGAATTGACGGGGAAGACCTTCAATATAAATTCGCCGCAGCAATTGGGCAAGATTCTGTTTGAGGATCTGCAGCTTCCGGCGCCGGTGAAATACGGAAAGGGCAAAACCATTTCCACCGCTGCGGGCGTCCTGGAGGAGCTCGCGGACGAGTTTCCCATCGCGCGAAAAGTTCTCGATTTCCGCCAGCTCGCCAAGCTCAAAGGGACCTATTCCGACGCCTTGCCCGCGCTCATTGATCCCTTTACCGGACGTCTGCACACCACCTTTCATCAAACCGGCGCGGCCACCGGACGGCTGGCCTCCTCCGATCCCAACCTGCAAAACATCCCCATCCGCACCGCGCTGGGCCGCGAAATTCGCGCGGCTTTCATTCCCCGGCCCGGCTGGAAGCTGATTGTGGCCGACTATTCACAGATCGAGCTGCGGCTGCTGGCGCATTTCTCGCGCGATGCTGTGTTGGTGGACGCTTTCCGCCGCGGCGAAGATATTCATACACGCACCGCGGCGGAAGTCTTTGGAGTTCCGCCCATCGCGATCACGCCGGATCATCGCCGCCGCGCCAAGGCCGTCAACTTCGGCATCGTCTATGGGCAATCGCCCTTCGGGTTGGCGCAATCGCTGGGCATCGAGCGGAAGGAAGCCGAAATCTATATAAGGGCGTACTTCGAGCGGTATGCGGGCGTGCGCAAGTACCTGGACGCCACCATCGCCGAGGTGCGCCGCAGCGGGTTTGCCCGCAGTCTTTTCGGACGCCGCCGTCCCATCCCCGACATGAACAGCCGCAACTTCACCGCGCGAGGGTTTGCGGAACGCACCGCCGTCAACACGCCCTTGCAAGGCACCGCCGCGGATCTGATCAAGCTGGCGATGATCCGCGTTCACGAGAGACTCGCGGGAATGGAAGCGAAACTGCTGCTCCAGGTGCATGACGAGCTGCTGCTGGAAGCGCCCTCGGAAGAGGCCCACGAGGTTCGAGCGATCGTTAAGAAGGAAATGGAGAACGTCCACAAGCTGGAGGTTCCGCTATTGGTGGAGACCGGCGTGGGGGGGAATTGGCGAGATGCCAAGTGAGCTGCCAGATGCCAAGTGAGCCTAAAGACGCGAAGTGAAACGGGAACCGAATGACCGGCGGCATCGCCATCGCGATCCTGGCCCACGCTCTCATCGCGGTTTCGCTCCTCTGGGATAAGATTCTGCTGCGCCGCCCGGAGACCAGGAACCTTGCTAACTACGTGTTTTGGCTGGGCGCGATGAGCGTGCTGGGAGTCCTTCTGATTCCCTTCGGTTTCCACTGGACTTCCCTCGGGACTGCCGCGCTTGGGTTGGGTTCAGGAGCGGTCAGTCTGGCCGCCAACTGGTTTTATTACCGCGCGTTGAAATACGGCGAGGCGTCGCAGAGCCTGGCGGTGGTGGGCGGCTTCGCGCCTCTGGCCACGGCGCTTATCGGTTTGGGCCTGCTTCCCAATCGATGGCGCGAAGGCGAAATCGCCGCGTTCGCACTGATGGTCCTGGGCGGCTTCGTAATGTTTGGAGCGGAGCAGTTGAACCTGCCCCGTGTGCTGCCCAGCGTCTTGTGGGCTGCGCTTCTGTTCGGTCTCACGAATGTCGTGCAGAAGATCGTATTCAACGACGCCGGATTCGTCACCGGCTACGTTTTCTTCACGCTGGGCACCTTTGCCGGAGCGCTCGCGCTGCTGCTGCGGCCGCTTTGGCGCCGGCAGATTCTGCAGTATTCCGAACAGGCTTCGCCGGAAAGCAAGCGAGGATATTTCACGAACCGCTTCGTTTCGGGAGTGGGATCATTTCTAATCTATGTGGCCATCAGCAAGGCGAATCCGGCGATGGTCGATGCGATTTCGGGTTTGCGCTACGCGATCGTTTTCGTGGGAGCTTTTCTGCTCAGCAGGATCAAACCCAGCTTGTTGCGCGAGGATTTCGGCCGGCATGCGTTGATTGGCAAAACCGTCGCGACCAGCTTGGTGGCCGCGGGACTCGCTTTGTTGGCAGTTGAGGGCCGGTAATTTAGGCTACTAAGGTGACGCGAAGCGGATTCATCCAACAACCCTGTCGACGGCTCGCGACTCCAGATCGAGCAGCTTCTCTTTGATGGGCAACCCTCCGCCGAAGCCGGTGAGCTTGCCATTGGCTCCGATCACGCGATGGCAGGGAATCACAATGGGGATCGGGTTCGCTCCGTTGGCCGCGCCTACCGCGCGTGACGCTTTCGGATTCCCGATTCGCCGAGCTAATTCTCCATAGGAAATGGTTCGGCCGTAAGGAATGCCCTGCAGCTCGCGCCAAACGTTTTTTTGAAATTCGGTGCCTTCCGGATCTAGCGGCAGCTCGAACTCCCTGCGCCGGCCCGCGAAATACTCGCGAAGCTGGCGCACGGTTTCCTCGGTCGCTCCGGTGGAACCCTCGATCCAGCCGGGTTGAGGATCGCGGGCGCGGCCATTTTTCGGGAAGGCGATAATGCGGACGGTTTCGCCGTCGCCGGCGATCAACAGCTTTCCAATCGGTGTTTCAAGATATTGATAGTTCATAACTCGTGCCCGCCCGTCAGGGCGGGGTTCAGCCCGCTGCCCCGCGGGCGCAGTTGGCTGGGCGCACGGCCATACCTCGCACGAAACGCCGAGTTGAATCGCCGGATGCTCGAAAATCCAGCCGCCAGCGCCACTTGCGTTAACGGGAGTTCGGTTTGTTCGATCAAGCGCAAGGCCCTCTGTGCGCGCCGCGCTTGCGCCACCGCGGTGGGCGATGCGCCCACGTGTTGCACGAACAACCGCCGCAGATGCCGCGATCCGATACCCAAACGCGCCGCAAGTTTTTCGAGCTTCGCGCCGTCCAATGCTCCTTGGCCGATCAGCTTCAGCGCCCTTGAGACACTGGTGGAAGTGCCGCGCCAGGCCGGAGATCCCGGAGCGGCTTGAGGACGGCAGCGCAGGCAAGGCCGGAATCCCGCCTCCTCCGCATCCGCCGCCGAAAGAAAATAGCGGACGTTTTCGCGTTTGGCCTGCGGGGCCGGACAAATCGGACGGCAATAAATTCCCGTCGTGACCACGCCGATGAAAAAGCGGCCATCGTAGCGCGCATCGCGCGCCCGCCGCGCTCTTTCGAAAACCTTGATGTCCACGTCCCTATTATGCTTCGCGCCAGCATCGAAGGCTGGCCGTTTTCGGACGCGGCAGCGTTTACGGCAATGATGACCTGTGGGGCAGAGAGCGGGAGCGTCAGTTCTCAGACGGTCTCACGACTCTATCGATGACCAACACATCGACAAGCGTTTTGGTCGGTTCGAGCTTTAATCCGAGTTGCTCCTGGAAGGCGGTGAACAGGTCCGGCAGAGCGTCGCCGCTGTCCGCGCCTCGCTCCGCTTCGTTTCGCTGGGCTTGAGGCCCGACCGGCGTCCACTTCAATGTGAAATCGTACCTGACCGCGCCCAGCCCGGTTTGATCTACAACCGGCCGGTCCATAATGCTACTGCCCTGCAGCATGGTTGCGAATTCAGCCATTGTTATGTTGTTGAAGCCTAACCTCGACAATCCGATGCCCATGCCGCCGAAAAGACCGGTCGTATCGCTGTTGCTCTTAGTCAGCTTTGGTCCAGACTTCGCCCTAATAATTGCGTACACAGATAACTCTCTTTGGTCGTGATGGAAGGAGAGCTGGAAACGCTCGGCCAACAACTTCCGGAGCATATCTCTTAGCTGCGCGAGGCTCGGCTTGCCGGGCTTGTCGGGCTTGGCGGTTACATCGAACCTATCCCGGTCGAGCCAGGCGGGTCCGCCGACGATGAAGGTCATAAGCGAAAACGATCAGGGCCTCCAGCGACGTGCCCATCGTACGGAAGACCCCGCTGGTGGGGTCGAGTTGAAGCCTCACCCCCTCTGCAAAGTTGCTCGGCTTGATCGTGGCCACTTCAAAAACCGGGGCGCCATCCGTGGCCATCGGCCTCGGGTCTGGAATGTTTCCAGCCGGCTGCGATTGGGCTAGCAGCAGAGGTGTGTTCAGCATTCCCATGACAAGAATAGCCGCTCGACAGGCGATCGGAATGTGATGCCAGATTGCGGCGATCCGAGCTTGGCCCAAAATGGCGGTTCAGTTCTCCTCGGGCGTCTTTTCGGCGTGATCGACAATCACGGCGTCGAGGGTCGCCTTCTTCTGCTCCAACCTCAAGCCAAGCTGCTTTTCCAGCGCATCGAAGAGAGTCGGGCCGCTGACGTCCGTGCGGTCGCGAAACGCCGGACCTAAGTACTCCAAGTCGAAGTCGTATTTTCCCGTTAATCCCGTCTTATCGACGACGCTGGGCAGGGTGCCGGGCGGGACCATTCCCGTCGCGGCTAGGTATAGGCTTAGGATCTTATCGAGCGATGGACTCGAATCGTTTGGCTCGCGGTTGGAGATCCGAAATGTACGGTAGATATCGTGTCTGAGGCCATCTCTGACCTGAGTATTCATCTGTGGTGGCGCATTCTGGCCGACTGCTTCTTTGAGTTTCGGCCCGTCTTTGGCGATCCCAAGCTCCCATATCTGAAACTGTCTCTTTTCATAATGGACAACCAGGTTGAACCGCCCCATGAGCGCGTTTTGCAGCATCAGACTCGCCTGCTCCCTGGTGGCGCCGGGAGGGACCTTAGCCTGTAGCACGTACCGTTCATCGCCGATCCAGCCAGGCCCCAGGACCTGATCGCTTAGCACTCCGAAAGCGGCTGCGACGAGGCCTCTTAATGTGATGCCTGTTGCGGCGATCCTTTCAGGGTCGGCGGTACCGGGCCCACCCCTCAAGCTGCTGGCGGCCGCTTGACTCGCTGAAAGTTCGCCCCCTTGAATGGGACCGCTCGACCGGTAGGGCCTCAGCGAAATTGCATCGAATTCGGCGACCGGCGGTAGAGCCTGACCGGCAACCAAAGCTATCATGGCCAGCAGCCCGGCTGTCAAGACTGCAACTCCCGAAAAGACGGATCTACGGCTCATGGTTTGGTTATGTGCCCCAACGTCACAGCAAGTGGAAATTCACCTCTATGTTGGCCAGGACCGGCACGGGTTGGCCGTCCTTGATTCCCGGCTTGAACTGCCACTTTTGGACAGCCTCGATGGCTTTCTCATCCAGCCCCATCCCCAGCGATTTGGTTACCTTGATATTGGTCACCTTGCCCCTCTCGTCGACGACCAGCGAAAGCCCCACCGTGCCCTGCCACTGCGCATTCTTGGCCTGTTCCGTGTAATCCGGCTGAGGTTGGTACACAGGCACCGGAGCCGATACCCCATCGCCGATGTGATAGGCTCCGGCCTGAGGAGCCTGGGGAGGTTGAGGCGGCTGGGGAGGTTGAGGCGGCTCAGGCGGTGCAGCGCCGCTGCGCCCTCCTCTTCCCTCGGGAGTCACCGTGACGGTCCCGCCTCCCCCTGTTTCAGTGAAAGTGATGCCGCGCCCTCCTCTTCCCCCCGGAATTCGTGCCCCTGGCGCGGCGATCGTCAATTCGACGCTGTTAGGTTCCAACGGAACCCAACCGACGGACAGGTGCTCATCGAATTTCGAGATCGCGGCTGCGGCCGCTTCAATGGAGCTTTGCGTTAAGGTGTCTTCCACGCGCAGGGGCAGTTGCGATTGCGCCAGAAAATCTTCGAGCGAGATACCCAGGCCTACCAGCCGTATGCTCCGCAGCGTTCGGCCTTCGATGGCGACCTGTGCCTTCTCCAATCGCATCGACGTCTCCGCCGCCGCAAGCTTCTCCTTGACCGCTCTAAGCTCCGCTTCCCGCGCCAACATGTCAGCCTGTGCCTTGATCACGTCCGGATTCTGCTCAGCCTGTGCTTGCTTCGCTCGAGCTAGCGCCTCCAGCCGCTCAAGTTCGGCCCTCAGAAACTCCGTCGCTCTCTCGTTTTGTGCGGCCCTGTCGTCGCCCGGCGCGGACGCGGCGCTCGCCTCCGCTTTCGGCGCAGGGGTCTGAAACTGGACATTCACCACTTTCGTGCTACTCGCCGATTGCGGAGTAAAATGCCAGCCGAGAACCGATTGCAGCACGGTCTTGCGCAGGTCATCCGGCCCGCTCAATACGTGCGCGTCGGTGACGTTGCCGCTCGAATCCAGCCGCAGCTCCACCGTAATTGTTCCTTGAACGTTCTTGGTTTGCGCGGCGGCAGGATATTCCACGGGCGTGCGGTGAATAACAGCGGAAGCGCCGAGATCCACATGAACGCCAGGGGTGTCTGAGATTGCGACGGCGGGCTGCGCTTGCGCGCGGACGCGAGCGACGCTCCCGCCCAAAAGCGCCAGCGCCGCACATAGCGCGACCGCGCCCGCGAGCTTCCCCGCAAGTTCCGACGATCCGCTCTCCTCGGAAGCAACGCCCATCAATCTCTTGATCCGGTACGCCAGCGGCCCATCGATCGCACCCAAGGCCGCGCTCAGAGCCGGTGCGGGCAGAGGCGAGCGCAACCGCTCGAGCGCGGTCAGGGCGCGCGCGTAACGCAGGGAATCCCCGCAGGCGCGAACGGCGCTGTCGTCGCAGCATAGCTCGCGCTCCATGCGGATGCGCGAGGAAATCCACCACACCGCCGGATGATAGAACAGCAACGCTTCCACCAGCATCTGCGCCACGTTCACCAAGTAGTCGTAGCGGCGGATGTGCGCCAGCTCGTGCGCCAGCACCGCTTCAAGCTGATCTGGCGGAAGACCGGAGATGGCCGCGGCGGGGAGCAGGATCGCCGGCTTCAGCAAACCGATCACGCTCGGCCCATCCGCCAGCTCCGACCTCAGCACGCGCACGGCCCGTTGCACACCCATTCTCTCCGCCAGCCGCGCGACCGCCGCGCAGATCCATTCCTCGGCGGGCAGCCCTCTGCGCCGCATTGCGGCCACGGATCTCGCACCCCACAGCAGGCGTACCGAAAACAGCGCCACGCCCAGGCTCCATAGAGGCAAGGCCCAGGTTTCGAGCACTCTCCAATGGACGCCTTGCGCGGAGAATTGCGAGAAGACCGGCGTGCCGGCACTCGCCGCCCCCATTGCCATCGCCGCCGGCCGCTGGTAGATCCAAAACACCGTAATCGCGGGAGCAAGCACCAGCGTGCCCAGCGCGGCGCAGCTCACCAGATACCGCGCGTTCGCCGAGCGCCGCCGCATCCCGGCGAGCGCCATCCACAGCAGACTCGCGATCAGCGCTCCCTGCCAAATGAAATGCAGCAAAGCCAGATCGAGGGCATGAATAAACGAGGTCATTTCCGTTCTCCTTCCAGTTGATCCAGAAGTTTTTCGATGGCTTCCAGCTCCGCCTCGGGCGTTTTCTTCACCGCGAGCGCCTGCAGCACCAAAGCCTTCACCGACCCTCCGAAGGCCCGCTGTAGCAGATCACCCACCAATTGCCTTTGGGTCCGCTCCCGCGTATAGCGGGGCTGGTAAATCTGCGGACGCTGGGTCTCGTCGCGCTCCACCAGGCCTTTCTCCGTCATGATTTGCATGAGCTTCAGGACAGTGGTGTAGCCGCTGGGTTTCGATTCGTTGAGTATCCGCTGGACGCTGCGCACGGATTGGGCTCCCCGTTCCCAAAGGACCCGGAGAATCGCCAATTCGGCTTCGGTCGGCCGCGGCGGTTTGATTGCCATGCCCTCATTATGACGAAGAGCTACGTCATTGTCAACGAAATTCTTCGTCACCGGAGGGCGGACTTTAGTCCGCGCGGGACTTCAGTCCCGCTGCCGAGGCGAGGCTAAAGCCTAGCGCGGGCTGAAGCCCGCCCTCCACGTCGCTTCTGGTGGAGCGGGCTTCAGCCTGCAACCTGGGCTTCAGCCCAGGTCTGGACGGAGCCCGAAGCCTCCGTTGTACGCGGGCCACCAAAGCAGATGAAGGCAGAATGAAGCAGAATGAACCAGAATGAAGGTCTTGGTGGAGCAGGTTTTAGTTAAGTTAGCGTGCAACAGTTAAGTTAGCGTGCCCGATCCGGGCTGTCGATATCTTTCCAGAAGTCGGCGGGCGACTCGTCCGTTTCCTTCGCTCCAAAGAGCGCGTTGGAATCGAGCACCACCGATTTCAACGACCCCGGCGCGGTGGAGACGAATACCTTCGCGCCCTGGGGAGCGCGGCTCGAGCGAACCAGAACTCGCGTCACTCGGTCGAGCCGGATGATCGGCATGGCCGCGGGCGCCTGCGCTGCCTCCACCCGGTCCAGCTCCAGGTCCGAAGAATCGCGGATCAAAAACGGGGGACCCTCCTGGGCGTCGATGCGCACTCCATGCAGTTCCAACCCCCTCGTGTTAAACGCCTGGACCCCGCGCTTGCCCGACCCAGTCACGTCCGAGAGGCGCAACCCGGCAATCGGCATTTCCGGCAGCCCCTGGATCTCCGCCACTACCGGAGCTCCGCTTACGGTCACATTACTGATGGAAATGTCGCGGAAAACGGGTGTCCGCTCCGACACCGGCTCTTCCGGGATCCGCACGTAGTAATTCGTCACCAGGATGCCGTCTTTCAAAGGATGGTCGATGATCCAATTGTCGAAGCGCAGATTCTCCACCACGCCGCCACGGCTCCTCCCGCTCTTGATCCGAATACCGATCTCGGTTCCTTGCGAGACGATGTTGCCGGCGGTCACGTTTCGCACACCGCCCGAGGTCTCGCTGCCGATCACCACCGCTCCGTGCGCCCGGTGGAAGGTGCAATTCGCGATGGTCACATTTTCGGTGGGGCGCCCCACGCGCCTCCCGTCCGCGCCGCGGCCGGACTTCAGCACAATCGCATCGTCGCCGGTGTCGAAGTAGGAATCGGAGACGCGGACGTCGCGGCTGGAGTCGATATCGATTCCGTCCGGATTCGCGCCGGGAAAAGTCTCCACGATCACGTTGCGCACCACCACGTTTTCGCAGTAGAGAAGGTGGATAGCCCACATGGACGATCCCACGATATGGATTCCCTCAATCAGAATGTTCTTGCTGTCCATGGGCCGGATAAAGGAGGGGCGCAGGGCGGGCGCGGCTTTCCGGAAGTCCTCCTGGGGAACAGGCTGCTTGTTCTCCAGCCGATTTTGGATGCTGGCCCACATGGCGCGCGCTTCCGTGTTATTCGTGGCTCGCAGCCACGCGGTGTTATCCGTAGTGAGTGTTCCCCGCCCCGTGATGGTCACATTCTCGAGATTTCGTCCGCCGATCAGCGGCGCGGGCGTCAATGCTTCCGTGCCTTCCATCCGGCCGGCGACGATGGGATATTCGGAGAGATCGGCGTGGAAGCGGAGCGTCGCCCCCGCGTCGATATTCAGGACGATATTGCTGGCCAGCTCGATCGCGCCGGTCTCATACGTGCCCGGGGGAAAGTAGACGGTGCCGCCGCCCGCTTTCGCGCAAGCTTGAATTGCGGCGCGGATGCCCTGCGTGCTGCGGATACTGCCGTCGTTCTTGGCGCCGTAAGCGGTTACGTCGCACAGGCCGGCGGCTTGAGCCGCGGCGCTCAAAACCGCGAACGCCAGGGTTGCCGCCGCGCGAGCGCTTGCCATCGACGTTCACGTTATCACATCCGCAGCCGGATGCGATAAAATCTTCTCCCAGAGGCGCACGCATGACCCCGCGCTCGGCCGCACAAATCGCTGTTCTCGCCAGCGCGCCGCTTGCGGCGCAGTGGCTAAACTATCCCACTCCCGGCATCCCCCGCGCGCCCAACGGCAAGCCGAATCTCGCCGCGCCCGCTCCGCGCACGCCCGAAGGCCATCCCGATCTTTCCGGCCTTTGGAACCGGATCTCGCCCAAATATTCCCGCAATATCGCCGCCGATTTGAAGCCCGATGAAATTCAGCCCTCGGCACAAGCTTTGGTGAAACAACGCGAGGAAGATCTCGGCAAGGACTACATGAACGTGTTATGTGTGCCGCTCGGCCCGGGCTACACCACGGCCGCGGACAGCACGGGATCGGAAATGATGAAGATCGTTCAGACGCCGGCCCTGATCCTCATTCTCAACCCCGATCTCACCTACCGGCAAATCTTCCTGGACGGCCGCTCTTTGGAGACCGCGCCGAACCCGAGCTGGATGGGCTATTCGGTGGGCCGATGGGAGGGCGACACGCTGGTGGTGGAGAGCTTCGGATATAACGACCGCACGTGGCTCGATCACGACGGTCATCCGCACAGCGAGGCTTTGCGTGTGACGGAGCGCTATCGCCGCCGCGACTTCGGCCATTTGGATTTGGAGGTGACGTTCTCCGATCCGGCCGTGTATGCGCGCCCGTGGACAGTCGCGGTTCGCGCGGAATTGGAGCCCGACACGGAATTGCTCGAATGGGTCTGCAACGAGAATGGCGCCGGTCTCGAGCACTGGGTGGGGAAGGCTTCCGACGAACGGAAGTCCGCGGTCAAGGTCGCGTTGGAGACCCTGACGAAGTACGTAGGCACGTACGTGGAGGGACCGCGGCTGTGGAGCAAGACTGGCGTCCCCCGGGTGGTCGAGATCACCGTTTCCGGCGATACTTTGTACGGCGAGATGGACGGAAGGGGAAAGACGCCGCTGACGGCGCAGTCGGAGACTTCTTTTTCGGGCCTTTATGGATTAGGAGTGGAATTCATTGTGACCGGGCGGGACGCGCCCGCGGAGCTTCTGGTGAAGCACGTCTCGGGCGACTACAGCTTTGCCCGGAAGAAGTAGAGCCCAGGAAGGGGCAGCCCGTACATGGCGAGGCTCAACGACGGAAAATCAGCGCAATCGACGGCGGCCTAATCAGGCAGGAGAACGCGGGACAGGAAGTGGCCAATTAATCGGCGCAAAGCACTCGGATCCGACCCGCCAAGTTTTTCCTCTTTGAATGGTATGCCCGCGATCACTAGT
Source organism: Bryobacteraceae bacterium (assembly GCA_036521975.1). Taxonomy (GTDB): domain Bacteria; phylum Acidobacteriota; class Terriglobia; order Bryobacterales; family Bryobacteraceae; genus Palsa-187. The sequence goes on along the minus strand of DATDGT010000082.1, from coordinate 10,478 downwards.
CCTGAGGACTGTGAGTTTTCGGTCCCCTTCGGGAGGGGGACGCTTCCGTCACTGCCGATACCCGCCTGCTCGCGGGACTGCGCCGCGGTTTTGCCCGTGGGTTCCGTTCACGCTCATGATCCGTGGTCGCCCTGCGGCTTTCTATAGCTGCTCACCTTGATGAAGCGACTCATGTCGGGGAAAGCGTATATTCCCGATGCGGCGAACTCCAGAGACTCTTCCTTGGCGCACGCACGGATAGCCTTAACCCAATCCGCCATTCGGAGCTTCACGGTCGGAACGAAATCTTCGCATAGAACATATGCGATGCTCACGTGGGGTGTCCAATCTCCGAGCTTCGGCCACGCGGCTTGATCTTCCGCCAGTTCCGACAGGCGCCCCCATATGCGCATCCGATCTCGGTTGATGCTGTAGTAGGCCGAATAGGATTGGCCGTCGACGGGCTCCAGCCGTGCCACCAAGGGGAAGGATGGTGCGCCCCAAAGCGTCAGCTTGCGGAACCTCAGCCGGATAGGCGGTATGGGTCGGTCCTGCTGATATTCCATCAGAACCTTTAGCAGCGGGGCGGGCCACCCTTTCGAGACCGACCCGGGTATGTCCGCAAGGTACGAAAGGAATTCGGTCCGATCCTGCTTGTTCACCAGGCCGACATTGTCCTGGTCGATCAAACCGAGCTTGGTTACGTGGGCGGTCGGCGCCTCAAGGAGCGCCAAGCCGCATGTCAGCGCCTGACGGCCCAGGCTCTCCCTGTCCAACGGACGGAATATGGACCGGAACAATCGCAGTTGAGGTTCCGCTTCGATGTCGTCCCGGATTTCCTCGATGTCGTTAGCTACGTACGGCTCCCGGCGTGGGTTGAGCAGGATGTCTGTAACGCCAGGGAACGGTTTGAAACGCGGAGCTGGCACACCAACCTTCGGGTTTTCTACTGACGCTTTAGCCGGATGGGGATTCACAGGCTCCGTGAGTAGCATATGGTCAAGCCCCCGTCCGTCCTCCAAGGACTTCCTTCGGGCCTGGCAAAACACTAACGCGTCGAGTTCAACCTCGAGTTCCTCGCCAGCAAGTTCCGTGAAGGCTTGCTCGACGGACCCTTCGATCTCGAAATTCTCCTCCTCTTCGAACAACCCCACGGTCAGCCAAACCCCACCCATTTTTCGGTTGAGATCCAGGGGCAAATCGGGTGCAGTCTGCTCTAGCGCAGCCCGATAGCGGGCAGTCAAATTCAGGACCTTTTGTTCGGATTGTTTATCAGCAACCCAAACCACGGTTGAATCCGAGACGCCGGGCATGCGGGGGATATATCCCGGCCTGAGCACGTCCAGCCTGATTCGCAGCGGCGGAATACTCTGAAATGTTTCACGAATCGCGGCCTTCGACGCTTGAACGAGCTTTTCGCCCTGTTGCTGCGTCAACTCCGGCTGCGTTCCATCCCGGACTCCGAGGATCGTGATGTGGGCCCACTCCGCGTATGATCGAAAGGTCCTTCGCGCTTTCTTGAGACGATTCACCATTTCGAAGATCCTCTTTCTCTGGTCGAGAGGAATATGGGCTACTAGTGTATATATATGCGACTTAGAATCCGTCAAGTGTTGGGCGAGAGTGCCCCTCGCCCTTGTGGACACTGTCGTGAAGGGATCTATCCCTGGATATGATGGCGTCGGCATTAGAGCAATTCTCCTCGTATGATCTCTCGACTCGGCCTCTGCAGGCGAGCGGCGCTTGGGTCGCGCTCGCCCATGCTTTGTTCACAGTGGGATCATCTCAGATTTCATTTGTGCCTTCCGATCAGGAAAAATCATCAGCGATAGTCGCGCATTCTCAAGAAGCAGACGCTTGCGAACACCCGGGGGACGCCAGGGCGGCATGCGTTCAGAACCGGGTCGGGAACCTGGGCTTTCTTTCTGGCAAACACGGTTTGCCCCCAAATTGGTTGCCGGTAATCAGCCCAGTTGCGGTTCTGAAGTTCAAGGTCCTGAAAGAGTCCGCCTAGCAGCATCAGCCTCAATTCCGTGATTGATCTCATAAACCCGCCCGAGGTCGATGCGAACATGACAATGGCTCCATCCCTCTGTAGCGACAGCTCGTCAATCCGTATCTTCGCAGCCCGTTCTGCATGCCGAATTGCCCCTTCAAGCCTTCGGTCTTCGCGCTTGGCCTTGAACCACCTGCGCACGAACTTCCTACGAAACGAATAAGCTTCCGCCTTAGGTATCTTGGGCGAAATGCTCAACACCGTTATGTGATGTTGGGTCGTTTCGTTAATCATCTCTTGAACGGGTTCAAGGAAACTGCGAGTGGCGGCAAGAAACCATTTTGGATATGTAAACGAAAGTACAATCGAGATTCCGCGAAAATCCTTACGGCGCTCAGGCTTATACTCGCCAATGGCCGAGAAGTTTTCGGCGGTCCATTCCAGGCCGATTAGGTCCTTCGACTCTTTTAGCAACGGAGTATCCACGCCGAAGGGGAGGAGACCAAGGAGTAAGCCCTTCGCGGGCGCATTTTCAAACTCAGGGAGGGAGCGGATGTGCTTCACGGTGTCGCTATATGACCGCTCTCGACGAGTAGCACTATCGATCGCGCGTTGCAACAAGAACCGAGCAATTGCCCGCCGTACCTTCTCCCGATCCTTTTCCTCATCACCCCACCATTCTCGCCACAGCTCGATGCCCATTTTGGTGAAGATATTGCGAAGCATGTCGTTGTCTGCGCCCATTTAGAATTCCTCCTGCCAATCGAATTCGCCTATTTGCCTACATCGATATCGGCCGGCGCTAGCCGCTTACATGCGAACCTGTACCGCGTCATTCGCTCTTCAGCGCGAGAGTCGGCGAGCCATCTCCGCGGATCCATATTGTCGGCGAGATCCGCGAGCTTGACAGCGCGCGCAACCGGATTGACGGCCACCCGCTCGATGTACGCTTCGTATGATTCGCCGTCCCACCGGGTGAGGGCGGCCACGGCGCTGCAGATCTCCTCGTTGTACCCCGACCGTTCCAGTTGTTGTAGCGAGACGGCCGTATATTCGACGGCGTCATGCAGGACAGCCGCGATTTGGGTGATCTCGTCCTGCTGAGCGAGCATGACTCTCAAGCAGTGGAAAATGAAAGGAACGCCACTCCGATCCATTTGCCCACGGTGTGCCGTGACTGCCAGCACGATGGCATCTTCAACCGTCACCTGCGCATCCAGGCTACTCATTGCCTAATCTCCGCCGCCCGCATCTCCCGCAAGATTCCCCGAAGTGCCGCAAACGCCTTGGCCGTCCCCTCCTGGATCTTTGCGCGCCAGTCTTCGATGAACTTTGAACCTTCCGCTGACGTGGCGCACTCGATCCCCTGCTTACGTAGATACAGCCGGGAAATCTGGGTGGCGGTCCTCCAGATCTGATCGAGCACCTTGTCGGCGCTCGGGCTCGCGCCGGTTTCGTAAAAATTCCCGAGGGGAATTCTTTTCGAACGGAACCGTTCTTTCTCCGCATGCAGAACCAAACCAGGGCCCGGATCGTAAGGGTCCCAGGCACGGGCACCCGTCGCACTCTCGAATAGACGTCTCCTCATGCCAAAGAATTCGGTACGCACGCGCTCCAGGGAGAGCCGCCGGAAGGGCTCGTCCAGCTCGTAGTGGGCAAGTTGCGCGCGTACGTGTTCCTCCAGCAGTATCTTAATTCTGTGGGGCACCCAGCCCTCGCCCACCCAGAGCCGGGGGCGTAGTCACCCAAGACCAGATCTGCTTCGTCGGGACCAAGAATCGCGGCCAAGCGGGCAATCGCGCCCTGCACATCACCCTCGTGGGGGTTGCCCCAATCGACGTCAATTGGGAGATGTATTACGGCATCAGCTTTATCCCACAGGCGGAATAAGAATTCCATTGCGAAGTGGAAGAGTGGGCCCACCCCCTGGGCTGCGGGAGACATCTCACCCAGGTACTCGCCTGCTCCTAACATCTGCAGAATTTTTCGGCGTACATTTTCGTTCGTACGCGACGGCATCGCGATTGCGATGCAGCAAATCCTGGGGTCGGCTGCCCGTAGGGCACGCGCGCATTGAAGAAAACCTTCGATACCCTTGGACGAGTCCCGGTACGGTGTGGTCACCAACCCTATTCCCCGGCCAGCATTGATCGGTGTGAGGTATGTCATAACCGTATTTTGGGGCCGCCCGAACCTAACTTCTAGATCGTAGTAGATTCGGAGTATGACCGTATCAACTACGGACATTAGTCGACTCAATGAGAAATGGTTTCGATGTTTTGGCGTGCCCGAGCCAAAGCGGGCCGCGGTCCGTTGGAGGTCATGGCTCAAGGTGCCGCGCGGCGAGGATGCGGTCTTTGCTGAACTATTACGGCGCGTCGTCGGAGTCACGGACGGCGCGGCCCGCGCCTACGTCAAAGGGCGAACCGGAATGCTGGGCGACGCGACGCTCGCTGCGATGGACATAATCGCGGAAGCCCTTGGCCGCTCCAGGCCCGACCGCGTGGAGACAAAGACTGGCCGGCAGTCGACCCGCCATGGCGTCGTCCTGTTCACCCGCCTCGATGGCGTGCCGAGTCCCCGATTCCATTTGGAAGTCGCGAATTGTCTCGTCGAGGCTGGCTCGCTTCGCAGCTATCCCGTCTCGATTCATGTCCCCGGTGGCGAGGAGCGTTGCGGCATCCATGTTCCTGGTGGCGAGGAGCATTGTGGCGTCTGGGAAATCGCGCGCTTGCTCCGGCTACTGAATCCGCGCGCCGCAGTCTGGTTGCGCGAAAGCCCGGGACCAGCGGAACTCGCGACGTTGCGCGCGTACGAAACCTACCCGTGGTCCTCTTGCATTGCGATCCAGTGTCGTTTCCAGTTCCCGTTATAGGGAACGTCGTTCCCGGATCATCGGAGGCTTCCGAAGATGGTCGCAAAATGGGCCAGTGGGCTGCCGAAGAACTTAGGAGGGACCGTTCCTATCGCGGCTATGCGGCCGGAGTCGGAAGGACTTAGCCTCAGAGGGGAAAGGATTGCCGCTGTACAGAAGGGATTGCAGTATGCTGGCTTCTCAGCGGAGCTTGTAGAGGTCGCGGACTACGACGGAACAAACGCCGTGGAGATTTTGAAGCAGCGGCCAGCCGCCCCTGGGTATGCTTGTTTGAGCGATGCGATTGCCGTCGTTATTGCTCAGTTCCTGACCGCGCGGGGCGAGGATGCGAGCAGTCGAGTGTTGGGATTCGACGACAGTTCTCTTGCGCGGCGCTTCGGCGTCACGAGTATCAACCAACATCTTGCACGCGCCGCCGAAGGCGTTTTCAACCTGCTGGATGATTTCTTCCAGAAACCTCAGAACGAGCCCGGAACATTCGACACTGTCCGCGTGCCGCTGACTCTCAGTTTGCGTCCGGAGCCTTCGCGGCCAGCGCGTACAACCGCACGTTGAATCTGTCCTGGTTATAGTGTGCACGTTCCTATTGGCTCCCGAGAAGGGTTTTTGGTTATGTTTAATTTAGAGACTAAAACTCCGAGAGCTGGGGATCGGGAGGATCCCACGGTGCTCGCTCGGCCCAGGCGTGATAGAATCCTGCCATGAAACTCCTGCTTCTGCTTGCAGCCGCTCCTTTGTTCGCCGCCGGCCCAGCCGGTTTCCTGGTATGGACGCCCGCTGAGTTGAAGAATTACGAAAAGACTTTGCACGCCAAGCTCGATCAAAATCACAACGCCACTGAGCGTCTTCCTGATTTGGAAGGCCATACCGTATTGGTGGCTCATCGCGAAGGCACGGGCCAGGCGGAGGTCCACGAAATGGCGGCGGACTTTGTCTACGTTATCTCGGGCGAAGCCAATGTGGTGGTGGGCGGGACCATGGTTCAAGGCAAGACCACTGGGAAGGGAGAGATCCGTGGAGCTTCCATCGACGGTGGGGAAACCAGGAAGGTGGCCGCCGGAGACGTCTTTCATATTCCTCCCAAAACGCCGCACTGGTTCAAAGTCGATCCGGGAAAGCAAATCACCTATCTGGTAGTGAAGCTGGACGCGAAATAAGGGCCGCTGTCGCTTGTCGAGCCCGCTCAGGGCGCGTAATAGCCGCTGCGGGCGTGGACATTCACTTTGGGCACAGTGGTTTTCACGTGGACGCGATGCCACTTGCCCGATAATCCGAACTCGGCGGGCTGGTACCCAATCACGTATTGGTTCCGAAGCGCCTCACCGGCTTTGCGCATGCCCTCTTGTGTTTCTGCGTCGTTGCGCACATGGAAATAAAGTCCGCCGGTTTTCTCGGCCAGCTCTTCGAGTAGATTGGGACCCTGGCGCTGGGCGGCCTGGTCGCCCGGTTTGGCCACCATATTGGGGCGATATGGAATGGAATTGGTTGAGCCGCCGCCCGCGCCATTATCTACGATGATCGAGTAGATCTGAACGTCGGCTTCCAGCGCGACGCGCAGAAGCTCGTTTTTCGAGTACCGACTGTGATTGTCCAGCCCATCTGAGAGAACGATGAGCGCTCGCCGAGAGCGCTGGGCCTTGCGCATATTATTCAACCCCAGATAGACCGTGTCAATGAGCGCGGTGAACCCCCCGGGCCGAGTGAAAGCGATGTCTTGTTCGATCGCCGCGCTGTCGGTGGTGAATTCAAGGTATGCCGCGGGTTCGGTGGAAACCGTCAACAGCAGGAATTCGTCCTCGGGATTCGCCTCTTTGACGAACGCCCGCGCACTCTGTTGCACCGCTCCCAGCGTGGTCCGCATACTTCCGCTGATATCCAGCACCAGGCCAACGGAAGAAGCGGCATCCTCGGTGTTGAAGGACAGGATTTCCTGGCGCGCCTGCTCGTCGAAAATACTGAAGTCCTTGGCCTGGAGGCCGAGGATGGTCTTGCCGTAATGATCGGTGACACTGACGGGAACCAGGACCATGCGCGTATCGGCGCGAAAAGTCGCTTGCCTCACGGCGCTTTGCGCGTGCGCTTGATTCAGGGCGAACAATAGCGGCAGCGAGACGGAGAAAACCCGCGCCGCCGTAGGGGGAAGCATGCCCCCAGTGTGGAGCGGAACCTATAAAAAAGGCATAAATGTCGAAGAAGCTGTCAGCATTCAGCTTTCAGCGGTCAGCCTGCTCACCGCACTGTTCAGAGCTGAACGCTCTCCACTGACTCAGCGCACAACGCAGCCCGGCGCGGCGGGGAGTCAGGGATTCCAGTGAACGCACGGTCCCGCGCCGGGCGCTGATCGCTAAAAGCTGAAAGCTCCAAGATTACCGGCCTACCAGATGCTCCGCGTCGATGTTGAACTCGTTGCAGACGTATTCCAGCACATCGGTGTTCTCCATGAGCGTGTGGACCCGCTTGTATTGGTGCGGTTTCGTGAACGCCTTGGGATCGTCGAGAGTGATGTCGAACTGCAGATGCCCGAGGTCCGGACGGCTGATGCGCTCGATGACGTGCAAGTCCTCGCTATGCGGCATGCCCTGTCCGTTCAGCCAGGTTTTATCGTTGAAACCGATGGTATCGACCACCAGTGTGTCGCCATCCCATGTCCCGATCGAATCGCCCCACCATAAGGGATCTAGATCCTTGGGGTGGCCGCGATCCAGATGAATCTGGCGGTAGCTGTGAATGTTGCCTTCATCCAAAATCACCACCAGCGTGGGCGTTTGGACGATCTTTTGGGGGAACGGAGAAATTCTCGGAACACCGCCGGGGAGACAATGGCCCTCGGGATCGTCTTTGCTCAAATTAGCGCGGCGCTGCTTGTACAAAGCCTCGGCCCAGGGCTGCAGAGACGGTTGCCCCATTTGCATGAAGGAATTCCCGGGCGTCCAGACGCCTTGTAAATCGGGCTTGCCGTCGGGCGTGCGCGGCGTGGGGCCGGAAGGCGCGGCCTTGCCTTTTTTGGATGCGTCAGGAGTGGTCGCGTTCTTCCCCTGATTCGATTGGGCCGCGCCCCGAAAGGGCAGGATGGCCGCAATCGCTGCCATGGCGATCGCCGCCGCCAGGGATGCCGCTTGTGGTTTGTTCACGACGTGTTTCCTATTTGGTAGTCGCGTCGTCGGCCGAAGAGCCGACAAACACCTTGCGGCCGTCCGAGCGCGTCACAGATCTCGAATTCGCGTGAATGGAGCCGTCGGCCAAGGGTTTTCCGTCCTTTGCCAAATACCCTTCGACGGTCACTTCTTCGCCTTTCTTCAGCGAATTCCGGTTCCAGCCTTGGCGCGCCAGCGCATTAGGGCTGAGAGTTTCGAAAGCCCAGGTTGTGGTCTTTCCGTTTTCGTCCTTCACATCGACCCAAAAATAGGCGTGCGGATTCACCCATTCGAGCTTCTGAATCGTGCCGTGGACGACGACCGTCTTGGTGCCATCGTATTCGGCGGCGAAAGAGTGATGCGCCGAGGCGGGCCAGGCAATGGAGAGAACCAAAAGGGCGCCGGCGCAACGAGCGTGTTTCATCCGATCCATCCTCCAACTCACTCACTGTAGCGCAGCCGCCAGTCCGGTTGTCGCCCAAAGGGCCGCCCGAATAAATGGTCTAATAGGGTGAGGCTGCAAGCACGGAGGAACGCGCCCTGAAAGCATTCCGAAGCTTCCAATGGATCGTAGCCGATCCCCAACTTCTGGGCGGTAAGCTCGCGGTTCGGGGAACGCGGTTCTCAGTATCGTTTATCTTGTCGTGCCTAGCCGAGGGCATGACGGTTGAAGAGATCGAGGAAACGTACGGCAAGTTGCCTCATGAGGCGATTCCAGAAGTGATGCGCGTCGCGTCGCAGATCCTCGACGCTCCCAATGTGGCTGCTTGATGTGAACATGCCAAAGAGGGTGGCGTCCCTCCTCGGCGAGTTCGGAATCAAAGCCGATAGCGCGGACGACAGAGGCTGGGGCGGCCTCACAAATGGCGCCTTGGTGCAGATGCCGTTGGAGCCGGATTTGACTGTGTGCTCACTCGCGATCGGTTATTCAGTGAGTCCGCCGCAAGGACGCTGAAGCAGTTTCGGAACTTCTGCGTCGTGTTGGTGACTATTCCCCAGCTCCGTGGCGCGGAGTTTGTGGCGCGGTTCCGAGACGCCTGGGGCAGAGGCCCGATCGAACCGATTGCCGGGAAGCTGGTGAGCTGGCCCAGAGACTGATTAGGCAGGTCACCAACCAACTTGAACGCCTGCCGGGTGCCTCAATTGTAGGAAAGAAGCACATCACGCCCACCCAGAGGATCGTGCCTAAGACCGGCATGCCGAGAGAGGCGCTATCGCTGAGGAGCGTGCCATTCGTGGCGGGCAAGCGGGGCTGGGCGGCGAAGCGTCACGACGCGTAGGCGAGAGACGCGCGGAGGACGAGTCCCGCCGGATGCTGTAAACCCCCGCTCGACCGAATCGGTCTAACGCTGCGGATGGCAGTAGAGACCCCGGCAGTGGTAGACGGGAGCGTCGGCGAGACGGGCGGCGAGACGGGCGAGGATTTCGGTTCCCTCGCCGAGCGGCACCGGTCGCGAGTGTTTCGTTTCATTCTCGCCTCGGTACGCAACCGGGAAACGGCCGAAAATCTGACGCAGGATTGTTTGATCCGGGCGTACAAGGCGCGCGGGAGGTTTCGCGGCGATGCCGCCTTTGGAACGTGGCTGATGAGGATCGCGGCGAACGTGGTCCATAGTCACGAGGCCAGTGGCCGCCTCAAATTCTGGAGGCGCGCTCTACGCCCGGCGGGCGATTCGGAGGAGCCAGTCGACTGGGTCCCCGACCGGCAAATGTCGCCCGAGGCGTTGGCTCTGGCGCGCGAGCAGGTGAACGCCATCTGGCGTGCGGCGGCGCGGCTGCCGGAAAAACAGCGTACGGTGTTTTTGCTGCGGTTCGTGGAAGACATGGAGCTTCTGGAAATATCCGCGGTCACAGGAATGAAGGAAGGAACGGTGAAGACTCACCTTTTTCGGGCGCTCAAAGCGGTGAGATCTGCCATGGAGGATCGAAAATGAGTCATCTCTCTTCAGAACAGATCTCGAATTGCCTGATGGGCTCAGCCACGTCCGCCGAAACGCGGCACGCTGGAGAATGCAGGGCATGCCGGGCCGAGCTCGAGCGCCTCGAAACCGCGCTTGCGCGATTTCGGAGTTCGGTCCGGCAGTGGAGCAACGAGAACGAGAACACGCACGTCTATACCGATTCGGAACAGAGGGGGGTCGCCTACGGCCTCTATCGCGGCAATGAAACGCTGGCCGGATTCGGCTCTGTGCTCATTCATGCCGGCGTATTAGGCTTGCTGCTTGCGCTCGGGTCGCTGAAGCCGGTGCGGATGGCGGTGAAGGAAACGGTGTCGTTCGTCGCGCCCGATCTCCGGCCATTCAAACCCGCCAAGCCCGCGCAAGGCGGAGGAGGGGGGGGCGCGCGCGAGCTCTTGGACGCGAGCAAAGGAAAACTTCCCAAGATCGCCCCCAAGCAGTTCACTCCTCCGCGCGTGGATCCTCCGCCGGATCCCAAGCTGCCCGTTCTGCCGACCATAGTGGCGGATCAGCCGCTCCCCAATATTCAGGCGAAT
>DATDGT010000081.1:0-13438 GCA_036521975.1 Bryobacteraceae bacterium | reverse complement strand
GGCTGAACAACAAAGCTAAAGTCACCATGAGAAAATCCTATGGCTTTCGCACCTTCCGCTGCCTCGAACTCGCCCTGTATCACTCACTTGGCAAGCTCCCAGAACCGACATCTACCCACGATTTTTTCTGACGAACCAATTAAAATATGCGCGCGGCTTTTTTGATCCTGCCGGTGGCGTCTCTTCTGGCCGGACAAACGCCCATCCAAATCCACGTCGACGCCACCGACGCGCCCCGGCGAATCTTTCACGTCCAGATGACTCTGCCCGCGAATCCCGGCCCAATGACGCTTCTCTATCCGCAATGGATCCCGGGCGAGCATGGTCCCACCGGTCCGGTAGTCAACCTGGTGAACCTGAAAATCTCGGGCGAAGGCCGCGCGATTCCCTGGAAACGCGACAGCGTCAATATGTTTGCGTTCGCCATCGATGTTCCCGCGGATGCGCCCGAACTGCATATCGCGTTCGATTACATCGCGCCGCCGGAATCCGAGGGCTTCACGTCGGGCAGTTCCACCACCAGCGAGCTGGCGGTGCTGAATTGGAATCAACTGCTGCTTTATCCCAAAGCCGCCGACGCGGATTCCATCCAGTTCCAAGCGTCGCTCAAAGTCCCTTCCGGCTGGCGCTACGGAACGGCTCTGCCGATCCAAAGGGAAAGCGGCAACAATATCGAGTTCAAGCCCGCATCCTTGACCACTCTCGTCGATTCGCCGCTCTCCGCCGGCGCGCACTATCGCACCATCGATTTAGGCCCCGATTCAGACGACGCCTCAGACGATGCCTCCCGCATCCCGCACTATCTGCATCTCGCCGCCGACAGCGATCGAGCCTTGGAGATCCGGCCGCAAGTTATCGACGAGTACAAGAACCTGGTGAAGGAAACCGGCGCGTTGTTCGGATCGCGCCACTATCGGCGCTACGATTTCCTGTTCACGCTGAGCGATCACGTCGCGCATTTCGGTCTCGAGCATCATGAATCGAGCGACGACCGCTATGACGAGCGGACGCTGATCGATCCCGAAATCCAGCGCGTGGAAGCAACGCTGTTGCCGCACGAGTTCACACATTCCTGGAACGGCAAGTATCGCCGGCCTCTCGGGCTCACCAACGGGGGCAAAGATGGCGGTTACGACACTCCCATGAAAGGCGACTTGCTGTGGGTTTACGAAGGCCTGACCGAATACTTGGGCGAGATCCTGACGCAGCGCAGCAGACTCCGCATCGCCGAGGATTTTCACGAATCGCTCGCCGCGACCGCCGCCGATCTGGACAATAAATTCGGACGCAATTGGCGCCCCCTCGAAGATACTGCCATTGCGGCGCAGCTTCTCTATTACACCGGCCAGGATTACGACAATATCCGCCGCGATGTCAATTATTATCCGGAAGGCATATTGATCTGGTTGGATGCGGACACCACCATTCGCCAACTCAGCCACGGCGCGAAGTCATTGGACGATTTCTGCCACGCCTTCTATGGAGGTCCGGCGCTCCGGCCTTAAAGCCGTACACCTTCGAGGATCTGGTTGCGGCGCTCAATGCCGTTCAGCCCTACGATTGGGCGTCGTTTTTCAATAGTCGTCTGAATTCCACCGGCGCTCGCGCGCCGCTCGGGGGAATCGAGCATGGGGGATGGAAGGTGACGTATGATGCGGTGCGGTCTGATTTTTGGAAGGCCCTGGAGGCGCAGCATAAGTGGACGGACATTAGTTATTCCATCGGATTCAAAGTGTACGATGACGGCGGCATCGCCGACGTGCAGTATGAGGGTCCGGCGCAGAAAGCCGGAATCGCGCCTTCCACGAAGTTGATCGCGGTCAACAATCGGCAGTTCACTCCTGGCGTGCTGCGCGATGCCATCGCGCGATCGGCCAACGATTCAAAACCGATCGAGCTGCTCATCAAGACCGGGGACTATTACGAAGTTCATCGTGTGGATTATCACGGAGGAGAGCGCTATCCGCACCTGACCCGCGACGCCGCGACGCCGGACTTGCTTTCCGAAATCACCGCCCCGCACGCCAAGTAGGTTTCCAGTACGGGGAGGAAATGCAGCACCGCTGCTAGTACCTACTTGCGGTAGGGACTCGGATTCCTGGAACCTTGCTGAACGCCTCATCGAAAGTCAGCACTAAGCCGCGAGCACGCTCGCGCGCAACGTGCGCCACGCTCGAGTCCACAAAGCTCAGGCGCGTGTTGGCTTGTTGCGTAAACATTTGAAGTGCATCTGAGAAGAGGCCGGAGCACGGAACGAAATCGAGCTCATCCGCGTCGAGCAGCAACCTGCCGACCCGCGCTGCGACCGCCAGGTCCCGGCGTATCAACAGCACTGTCGCTACTTCCAGAAACACGTATTCGAGCAACAAACCGCGGCCCCACTCCCCATTCAGGAAACGTTCCATGAGAATCCCCGCGGAGCTGTGCAGCGCGTCGCGCTCATTGTAGAAGCCGATAATAAAGCTCGAATCGACGACGATCACCGCCGAGCACCGTAGACGATCTCGTCGATGCTCGAGCTCAGATGCTCATTCCCGTCTGGAAAAGGTTCGGGGACGAGCGCCCGCAGACTCGTCTTGCCTTGCCTTAATGCCGGACGCTCGAGGTAGTTGCGGATCGCTTCGCTGATGAGCTCGCCGACGGTGCGACCTTCGCGCACCGCGCGGGCTCGCAGCTCCCGGTAAGCCTGCTCGTCTAAATTGCGCACTGTCGTATCCATCTAGTACCACCTGTAACACAAGATTGCGCCACTTTCAAGGGGATGGCTCCCCCTACTTCTTCAAATATCGCTCAATCTAACCAGAGAAAATTTCTGCCTTCGGCCCACTAATCCTTTGCGATGCTCCGAATCTTGTTGGCTATCTTCGCGTTCGCCGCGGTCTGTGCCGCCCAGACCCAAACTCCCAGTTCTCCTCCCCAGCCAACCTCTCAGGCTAAGGCCAAATCATCCGCCAGTAATCAGTCCCCGGAGGACAAAGCGATTGAGGCGAAGATTCGGGCGAAACTCGCGAAATCCAAAGTGCAGAAGGACGGTTTTACCGTTCGAGTGCAGGGCGGCGTTGCCTATTGGGAAGGAAACACGGGCGTGGTCCAGCACAAGGGCACGGCGACGCGGATGGCGAAAACGGCCGGGGCCAAGGCCGTGGTGAACAATATCAAAGTGAGTGACGCCGCCAAGCAGCAGGCCGGCTCGAATCTGCAACAGGGCCCCCGCAAGGCGCAGGTAAAGCCCGGCGATCCGGGCACTACGCAATAGCGGCCGACTTTTTACAGCCCTTTTTTAACAGTTCCATCCGACAGCCCGCGTTCGCTATGATGTTTCACGCGGTGTCGGAAGTCAAGATCATCGGCCTGTTGTATTCGCGGCCGCTTCGCGGAGTGGGGCTCATCCTGGACAAGGGAAATATTGGCTGGGCCGCGCTGCTGGCTATCGGAGCGACTCTGCTGGTGCGCATGCCGATTTCGACGCTTCTGCTGATGGCGCTGGTCTTCACGCCTGTGGCAGCGCTCACCGCGGCGAAATTGGAGGGCGCGGTCTCCGCGGGTGTGGCCCTGGAACGCGATTTCATGCCCGCGTTGGTGTGTTGTCTGATGGCGTGGACCGCGGCGCTGATTCCATTGGTGGCCCTAAGATGGTTTGTCTTGCTTGCGCCAGCGATTCAGATTGCACTGGTGCTCGCGGCTCTGATCTATTTTCTGGCGCTTAGCGTGTGCGCCCTCCGCGCGGTTGCGGGGACGTCGTTTCCGCGAGCCGCGGCGGCGGTCACCCTGGGCGTGGTCGTCGCGGGCGCGGCTCTATGGGTGTTCTCCTTCGCCGGCAGTTTTGCGTATCTGTTTGCCTCGCCTTGGGTGCTGTATTACCTCTACCTGCGGTTTGGTTCGGAAGTCCGCGGCTTCGGCGGCGGGTTGGGCTCGCGGCAACGTCTTCGTCAACTGCTCGAAACAGCCACTGTGAATCCGAGCGACGCCGATGCCCACTATCAGCTTGGTTTGATCTACGAACAGCGGCGTGACTGGGCCCAGGCTAAGCAGCGCTTCGGGGAAGCGACCCGGATCGATCCCTCCGATGCCGACTCGCATTACCGGCTCGGCCGCATTTTGCGAAGCGAGGGCGCGGCGAAAGACGCGCTGGAGCAATTCAAAGCCGCGGCGGCTATCGACAATAAGCATTCCTCCAGCGAGGTGTGGCGCGAAATCGGCGGGGCCTATCTGGAGATTGGGGAAAATGAAGCGGCTCGCCAAGCCCTGCGCGAATACACCAACCGGCGGCCGTTTGACGCGGAAGGTTTGTACTGGTACGGAGTCGCGTTGTCGCGTTTGGGCCAAACCGATGCGGCGCGCGAGGCTTTCGAAAGCGCGCGCGAAGCCGTGCGCACCGCGCCTAAGCATCGGCGGCGCCAGATTCATAAGTGGGAAACGATGGCGGCGCGCGAGCTCCGGCGGCTTTGACTTGAAGCGCACAACGCATTCGCTGTGCGCTCCGACTTTACGCGCACAACGCATTCGCTGTGCGCTTGGACCGGATTTACCATGAAAGCGTGCCCGACAAGCCTTTCCCAGACAAGCCTTTCCATGATCCTCACGTCGCGCTCAATCGCATTTACACCAAAGGCGGCGATCGCGGCGATACGGGACTGGTGGGCGGCCAGCGCGTCCCCAAAGACGATCCTCGCATTGCCGCCTATGGGACCGTCGACGAGCTGAATGCGTTTCTGGGATTAGCGGGTGTTTCGTGCGCCGAATCCAGCGAAGCTCTGGTCAACGTCCCGCGGCTCCAGGAATTGGGCGCGATCCTTCGCCGCGTGCAACACGAGTTGTTTAACCTTGGTTCCATCCTTGCGACCAAGCCGGAGGATGTTCATCCCCAGCAGCCACGGGTGACGGACATCGAGGTACGGCAACTGGAGCGCGAAATCGATTCTATGAATGCTGAGCTGGCTCCGCTCCGCAGCTTCGTTTTGCCGGGCGGAACGCGGCTCAACGCGGAGTTGCACGCCGCGCGAACCATCTGCCGGAGAGCGGAACGGGCGGTGGTGTCGCTGGCGCGTCGTGAGGCGGTCCCGCCGGAGGCGATCCGTTATCTGAATCGGCTCAGCGACGCCTTGTTTGTCTGGAGCCGCTGGTCCAGCCACGTACTCGGCGCGCCGGAGATTTTGTGGGAACCCAATCAGGCTGCTTCCGCGCGCGAGCCGCGCGCAGCGCCTGGCGCGGGACCCGGCGTTCACGGAGATCCCTGACACCCCGCCGCGCCGGGCTGCGTTGCGCGCGGAGTTAGTGGAAGGTCAAGTAGACAAGCAATCGCGCAGCGCGGCGCCGATCTCCGGATAGCGGAAGGAGAAGCCGGCTCCGGCCCGCATGGCCACTGCGGGAATCGCGCGCTGGCTCGCGAGCAGTACCTGCGCCATCTCGCCGAACAGCAGCTTTAGCGGCAGGGCGGGGACCGGCAACGCCGCCGGCCGATTGAGCGCGCGCGCCAGCTCGCGCGTGAACTCCGCGTTCGTTACGGGATTGGGCGAAGTGGCGTTTAGAACGCCTCGCCCGGCGACCAACGCGGATCTGCGTAGGATGAACAAGATCAGATCGCACAGATCGTCGATGTGGATCCACGACATCCATTGCCGGCCGGTTCCGATCCTTCCGCCCACGCCCAGTTTGAATGGCGTTAGCATCCGCGCGAGCGCGCCTCCGCCGGTTCCCAGAACCATTCCGAAGCGCAGAATCACGACGCCCACGCCCACATCGCTCGCTTGCTGGGCTTCGCGCTCCCAGTCGATGCATACCTGGCTCAGGAAATCCTCGCCGGGCAGCGATACCTCCGTCAGAAGCTCATCGCCACGCGAACCGTAATAACCGCAGGCGGAAGCGCTGATCAGCATGTTGGGCGGATCCGCCCGCATGGCCGCAACCAGGGCCCGCGTGCCGCGTATGCGGCTTTCGCGGATGCGCCGCTTCGCGGCCTCGGTCCAGCGCTGGGCGATATTTTCGCCCGCCAGATTCACCACTGCGTCGCAGCCTTCGATCGCCCTGGACTGCGGGGCGGATCGAAGCGAAATCGCGCGCGTGGAATGGCCCTCGGCTTCGAGCCGCGCAGTCAAATGGCGTCCCACGAATCCTGAAGCTCCGGTGATGGCGACGTTCATGCCGCATTCTTTGTGTACCACAGTCCTCTCGACAGCGGCGGAGAGAGCACAATGCGAAGATGGTTTCATTGCCATGTCCGTAACCAACCGCGCGAGAGTTCTGTGGAGCTATCTCCGCGGCCGCGAACGCGTGCCGGGCCTTCCGGTCGAATATATCGTCGAAACGACCGCCAAATGCAATCTCTATTGCCCCATGTGCCCACGCGAGACGCACAAACAGCCCAAAGAAGATATGACCGATGAGATTTTCGAGCGGCTGGTGAGCGAAACGCGC
Source organism: Bryobacteraceae bacterium (assembly GCA_036521975.1). Lineage (GTDB taxonomy): Bacteria > Acidobacteriota > Terriglobia > Bryobacterales > Bryobacteraceae > Palsa-187. The sequence continues at coordinate 7,024 of DATDGT010000081.1, read as the reverse complement.
GGCTCCGCCGAGCACATGATGCTGATCGGACTGGGCGAGCCGTTCATGGATCGCAAAATCTTCGACCGCATCGAATTTTGTGAGCGGCATGGCATCGCTACCCTGCTTTCCACCAACGGCACGTTTCTCGACGAGAACATCTCGGCGCGCATCCTCGATTCGTCTCTGGCCCACATCACATTGAGCTTCGATGGCGCCTCGAAGGAGACTTTTGAGCGATACCGCAAAGGGGCGCGGTTTGAAAAAGTCCGCGACAACTTTGTGCGCTTCGCGCGCATGAAGAGCGAGCGCGCCTCCCGCGTGCAAGTGGTGGTTCAAATGGTGCGCATGCCGGGCAACGCTCACGAGGCCGAGGACTTCCGGAAGTTTTGGAGCGCGGTTTCGGGAGTGGATCAGGTCAGGATCAAAGAAGACGAGACCAATGTCGTGCATCCGGAAAACGTCCAGCCGGAAACGCGCGGCCCGCGCGCTCGGCGCTGCCACTATTTGTGGCGCGGCGCGATGTACGTGAAACACGACGGCCGCGTCTATCCCTGCTGCCAGAGCTATATGCTAGACGGCGATCCGGTAGGCGATCTGCGGTCTCAGCCGCTTCATGAGATCTTCAACTCCGAGGAAATGCGCGCGCTGCGACGGCTTCACGCCGCCGGGCGCGGCGCGGAGATCGCCATGTGCGCGCGTTGCTGCACGCCTTTGCCGCATCCGCTCCTCGCCGCGGCCAGTCTCCTGTTTCCGGCCGAGTGGGTGCGCCGCGCCATGCCGGCGGTCGAGCGGCTGATTTACCGCCGCCGTCTGCCTCGCCGCCTGTTATCGGCTCCAAGGAGCGAATTGGTGCGGATTGGCGCGGCCGAGCCGCGAGCGTGAGGAGGGCGGGCCTCAGCCGCCTATCGAAGAAAGACAGGCTTTAGCCTGTGATTCCGTGATCAATTGATCGAAGCCCCATTGAACTCTGTACCATGTAAACAACTCTTCTTTACAGAGTACTCTGCGTAAAATTAATCGCGCGGACCTTCATTCTGTTTCATTCTGACTCCATCTGCCTCCAAAAATTCCATTTCCGCGGTCAAGTTCACAAGCTGAAGCCTGTGCCACATGCCCAACCCGGCTGCACGAAATGTAGAAACTCCTGCGCGAGCCCTTAGCCTCGCTAAGCGGGCTCAAGTCCCGCGCGGACTAAAAGTCCGCCCTCCAATAAGGTCTAGGCCTCGGCTTTCTCCGCCGCGAGGTCCCTCTGCCGCTCGAACGCCAGTTTGCCTTGGTGCTCCTGCCAGAGCGTGGTGAAGGCCGCCCAATAATAACCGCCGACGAACAACAGCAAAAACGGCGTGGCCAAATAGTTCGCGGAATTGATCGCGTAGGCCGTCATCCACAAGAAAAAGCTCCCCGCGCCGATTTCGGCGTAAGGCAGCCAGCCGCTGCGTCTGCGGTATTTCGCCTGGCGCAGCCGGAGGCGGTTGCGGTCCCCGACCGCGTACTTGGCGGTGCGCGCGAATTCCGTTCGATACCCGATCAGCGCCTCCATCACGGCCCGCGAATTGATGAGGGTGAGCGCGATTCCCGCCGCCATCAGCGCCGGAAGGAACAGGATTCCGCGTTTCCACGTTTTCGGAAACAGCGCCCGATGCGCCACCATGTAGAAGGCCATCAGCGGCCAGAACGAGGCCGCGATCAGCGGCAAATCGATCAGCAGCATCTGAAACCAACCTTGGTAAAAGCGCACGATCATTACGGGCAGCATCAGCGCGCTGACGACGATCATCAGGGGATAGGAAATGTTCGGCGTCAAGTGAAAGAACGCCTCGGCTTTCACGCCGAACGGTTGGTTGGAGCGGAGAATCCGGATCAACAGCTTCTTGGCCACCTGCGTCAGGCCCTTCGCCCAGCGCGATTGCTGCACTTGAAATCCGTAGGTTTCCACCGGCAGCTCCGAAGGGCATTCGATGGAGGGAACGTAGACGAACTTCCAGCCTTTCAACTGCGCGCGATAACTCAGGTCCGAGTCTTCCGTAAGAGTGTCGTGCTGCCAACCGCCGGCGTCGGCGATCATCGATTTGCGGAGGATTCCGGCCGTCCCGTTGAAATTGAAAAACAGCCCCGAGCCCGCGCGTGCCACGTGCTCCAGCACAAAGTGGCCGTCCAGCAGCATCGCCTGCACTTCCGTAAGAAGGCTGTAGTGGCGGTTCAAATAGCTCCAGCGTGTCTGCACCACGCCGACGTTTTCTTCGGCGAAGAAATGCACCGTGCGCTGGAGGAAGTCACGCGGTGGAACGAAATCCGCGTCGAAGATAGCCATCAGCTCTCCGGTGGCTGTTTCCAGGCCGTGCTGCAAAGCCCCAGCCTTAAATCCGTCGCGATTGTCGCGATGAATATATTCGATGGGAAAACCGGCCGCGCGATAACCGGTGACCAGGCGCCGCGTAAACGGGGCGGTGTCGTCGGTGGAATCGTCCAGCACCTGGATCTGAAGTAGCTCGCGCGGATAATCGATCTGGGTCGCCGCTTCCAGCAGCCGTTCCACGACGTAGCGTTCGTTGAAGAGGGGAAGCTGGATGGTCACGCGTGGCAATTTCTCGAAGCGCCGCGGCGGCGCCTCGACGAATCGCGCGCGATGTTTCAAGTATCGCCGGATGGTCGTGTAGCGATGCAAACCGTAGCAGGAAAGAACGACCAGCAGGGAGAAATACGGAATCATCATGGCCCAATCGAAGAACACCAGGTGATGAATTCCCTTGAACGTGTCGTCGGACAGGGCAGCGGTGGCGCGGCTAATCAGGGACGAGAGTCCGCTGGAGGCCGACCATACCGTTGCAAACAAGGCGGCTGTAGGTGCGCTCGCGAGCATGTTCTCCGGGGGGAGAAATCAATCTATTATAGTTCACGGCATTGTTAAACGGGGGCCGATGTTATGCTCAAGCCGAGGTTTGGCCTTATGCGCTTCTTTCTCGATACGGCGAATCTGGACGAGCTGAAGATTGGCGCGTCGTGGGGTATCCTCGACGGCGTCACTACCAACCCTACTCTCATCGCCAAGGAAGGTGTGGCGATGGAGGATCAAATTCATAGGATCTGCGAAATCGTCGACGGCGATGTGAGCGCCGAAGTGGTGGCCACCACCACCGACGGCATGCTCGCCGAAGGACGCCGGCTGGCGCGAATTCACAAGAACGTCGTGGTGAAGGTGCCGCTGACGCCCGACGGCATCCGAGCCTGCTCGTTTCTCAGCCGCGAAGGCATTCGCGTCAACGTGACGCTATGTTTTTCTGCGGCTCAGGCGCTGCTGGCCGCCAAAGCCGGCGCCTATTTCGTGAGCCCCTTCGTCGGACGCATCGACGACTCGGGCTGGAACGGGATGGAATTGATCCAGGCCATCGTCGGCATCTATAAAAACTACGGTTTCGCGACGCAAATTCTGGCCGCCTCCCTGCGCCACTCCGGACACGTCATCGAGGCGGCCAAAGCCGGCGCGCATGTCGGTACCATGCCGTTCAAGGTGATGGATTCGCTTTTCAACCATCCTCTGACCGACAAGGGTCTCGAACAGTTCCTGAAGGATTACCACAAAGCTTTCCACGATGAGCCCGTTGCGGGTTGACCAGGCCAATACAGTCTGTCGCAAAGACGCGCAGAGGCCCGGCGGCCTGTGCGATACAATCTCCTGTTAAATGTCAGTCCACGAGCAACTGGCCGCCCTTGGCGCTCTCGCCGCCATCCTCATCGCGATCGCCGCTCGGATCGCCTTGCAAGGCTTGCGGCGCAACCCGGAGAGACGCGAGCGGCGGAGACGCTTGCATGTGAACCGCACGGGCCGTTTGGGCGACGCTCTGATCACTGAAGTGAGCGGAGAGCTGGTCTACTACACCTATTCGGTTCACGGCGTGCACTACAGCGCCTCCCAGGATATTGCGGCTTTGAGGGAAAAACTGCCGCCGGAGCTGGGGCCTTGGGTGGGCCTGGCGAATATAAAATACTCCAGAAAGAACCCGGCCAACTCGATTCTGGTCTGTGAGGAATGGAGCGGTCTGCGGAAAGGTTCGGCGCGCTCCGCCGCCGGCGCCCAGTAGCTACTGGACGACCACCGTGGGCGTGTCTGTAACCGCCTCCGGGGGCGTATCGGTGAGGATCTCGGGCTTGGTATTCGTGAGCGTTGACCAGCACGCCTTCTGATCTTCGGGCGGATCGACTTTGCCGTCGTTGGTATCGATTTGCTGATCGGTTTTCTGCTCGCAGGTTTCGTCGAGCGACCCATGTCCGGTCTCCAGATAGAGCAAGACGCGCGAGCCGTAGGTCGCGGCCAGAACGCTGATGGCCGAAATCAATAACACCAATTTTATGAGCGTGCGAAACCCCATCCCTATCCTCTTATCGTCCCAGGAAGATACCAGTTTAATTCCGGCGGTCGCTGCCGTGCAATTCCGTTGTAGCGCGTTGTGGAATTTCGGGCCAGTGGCGTGGCGCCAGCCGCGTCATCCGCGCGAGAGGGCACCACGGTTCCACACCTGATCGGGAGCGTTAGCCCAGGGCCCGCATCGGGTCGATACGAGTTGCCCTGCGAGCCGGGATGTAGGCTGCCAAAACAGCCGCCGCCAAAAACAGAATGGCGACGCCGGCGAACGTCGCCAGGTCGACTGGGCTCACTTGGAATAGCAAGCTCTTCAGAAAGCGTGTGAGCGCGAGCCCGCCTCCGACGCCGAGAGCAATACCCGCCATGGTCAAGCTAAGCCCTTGCCCAAGAACTAGCCGTAAAATATCGGCGTGCTGCGCGCCGAGCGCGCGGCGGATTCCGACTTCGCGAGTCCTCTGCGCGACCGTATAGGCGATGACGCCATAGAGGCCGGTCAACGCCAGCAGTACGGCCACTCCCGCAAAACCCGCCAGTAGGGATAGGATCGGCCGGTTGTGCCCCGCATCCGCCCCCATCAGATCCTCCAGGCTTTGCACCTCGGAGACCGCCTGGTCGCGATCGATGGCACTAATCTGGGTGCGGACGGCTCCAGCCAAGCGAAGCGGATCGCCCCCCGTTCGGACCATGAACGCTCCGGCGTTGGTCATTTGAGCGAGGGGACGGTACATGGCCGGTGTCAATTCCGTTTCCAGATACTGATGCGTGTCGGCGACAATGCCTGTCACCTCCACTGGGTCCGTACTGGCTCCGATCCACACCCGCTGCCCGATCGGATCGGGACCGTTCGGGTACGCGGGCCAAAGCTTGCGGGCCAGGGCTTCGTTCAGAATAACGGTGAGCGGACCGTTCGAGTCATCACGCGCGGTGAACTCGCGTCCGCGCCGCAACGGAATCTGAAGCGTGCGGAAGTAATCCGGCGTGACATTCTGGAACATTGCGATCACACGCTGGTTCAGTGGAACTGCGCCCAGATCCAGGGGGCGGATCGGGGTCAGCGCGAAGGTCGTAAATGGCGCTGTGAAGGCCAGCGCCGCGCCGCGAACTCCCGGAATCGATTCCACGCGCTGCACCAGGTCGTTGTAAAAGGCGATCTGCTTTGAGTCCGTGTCGTAGCGGGTCGGCGATAATCCGATCCGCATGGTGAGAACATTCCGGGGATTGAAGCCGGGGTTGACGGCCCTCAACCGCACGATGCTCTCAATCAGCAGAGTGGCGCCCGTGAGCAGAATCACCGACAAGGCAATCTGTGCGATCACCAGAACGCCGCGCGCGCTCCATCGCGACGCCACTCGCTTTGAGTCCGCGAAGACCGAGATCTCTCCGCTGGCTCGCAACACCGAGACCAGGTCCGGCCGCGAAGCGCTCAGCGAAGGGAGCAAGCCGAACAGCACTCCCGTGGCGACCGACAAAATCAAGGTGAATTCGAGCACAAACCCGTCAAGGTGGATCTCGCCGGTTCGGGGTAGTTGCAGAGTCGTCATAGTGGCGATCCCACGCACACTCCAAAAAGCGAGCAGTAGCCCGAGCGCCCCGCCCATCGATGCGAGCAACACAGTTTCTGACAGCAACTGCCCGATCAATCGCGCGCGCGGAGCCCCTAGTGCGGCCCGCATGGCGAATTCGCGGGACCGGTAAGTGGCTCGCGCCAGAAGCAGCCCGGCGACGTTGGCGCAAGCGATCAACAGCACCAGCCCGACGGCTCCGCTCAGCATCCATAACGTCGAGCTGATGTCTTCGACCAGCGCGTCCTTCAGTGGAACGACGCGTTCCGGCGCGGTCGGCGGCCTTGCATCGAGCATTCCTGGATGCGCGGACCGGTAATGCTGATTCAGCACGGCGAGCTCGGCGCTCGCCTGTGAGAGCGTCACTCCCGGTTTCATCCTGCCGAAAGGCCGCAACAAGGGGCTGGTCGCGTTGACGAAGAGCTGGGGGCGCGTGATCCAAACATCGATGTCCGCGAAAGGGAATGCGAACCCCGAAGGCAGCACTCCCACAATGGTGTAAACGGCCGCTCCGATGGTTGCTGATTTGCCGGCAATGTGGGGATCGCCTTGAAACCGGTTTTGCCAGAGCGCTGCGCTGATCATCGCGACCCTGGGCGAAGTGGGCGTATCTTCCTCGGGACGAAACGTGCGGCCCAAAAGCGGCTGGACTCCAAGGGTCTCTAAGAAGTTTGCGGAGACCGGCACGGCTTTTCTCGCCTCCGGCCCATCCGCACCAGACAGCGAAACCGTGAACGGGCAGCAGAAGTACGCTCCGACGCCGCTGTAGGATTGTTGCTCCGCCTTGATCTCGTCGAAGTGCCCGATCGTGGCTCCACCTGTGATCTGGACGACGCGCCCTGGATCGCGATATGCCAGCGGCTTCAGCAGCACTGCGCGAATCACAGTAAACATTGCCGTGTTCGCACCGATGCCAAGCGCCAGGGTCAGTATCGCCGCGGTGGCGAAGGAACGATTCTTCTTCAGCGAGCGCAGTGCGAATTTCGGTTCGTCAGAAAAAATCGTGGGTAGATGTCGGTTCTGGGAGCTTGCCAAGTGAGTGATACAGGGCAAGTTCGAGGCAGCGGAAGGTGCGAAAGCCATAGGATTTTCTCATGGTGACTTTAGCTTTGTTGTTCAG
>DATDGT010000080.1:0-8848 GCA_036521975.1 Bryobacteraceae bacterium | reverse complement strand
GTGGAATCCATCGTTGAAAAGCTGTCACGTTGCAAACAGACTCTGGAAAAGATAGTGCCCGGCTGCACCTCGCCACGGTCACGGAAATCAAGAAGCGGCAAAAACCAATAGTCCAGTTATTTATTGGACACTACACTAGCGGTTTCATGCGCCAACGTTCCGCTAAAATCTGTGCAACGGCCTTGTGGGCCGCGCTCCTGGCCATCGGGCAGAGCGCGCCCGCTCCGGCGCCCCTGCCGCGCACGGCCGACGGCAAACCCGACTTTGAAGGCATCTGGCAGGCCTCCGGCTCCGCAGCCGCCGATCTCCAGGATCACGCCGCTAGCCTCAACATGCTGGCTGGGCGAAGCGTGGTCTCGGGCGGCGAAATTCCGTACCAGCCATGGGCCGCCAAAAAGAAGGCCGAGAACTTCAAGAACCGGCAAACCGCTGATCCGCTCTCGAAGTGCTACATACCGGGCGTTCCTCGAATCATGTACCTGGACTTTCCATTTCAGATTTTCCAGACGCCGAAGGTGGTTGCGATGGCGTTCGAATGGGAACTGGATTATCGCTTGATATACATGGACGGCACTCATCCCGACGACCAGTCCTGGATAGGCGATTCGCGCGGACGTTGGGACGGCGACACGCTGGTTGTGGACGTGAGCGAAATAAACGACAAGACCTGGCTGGACATGGCGGGGGACTTTCACAGCGACGCGCTTCATGTGGTGGAGCGCTATCGCATGACCGATCGCGACACGATCCAGTACGAAGCGACGCTCGACGATTCGAAGGTTTTCACCAAGCCTTGGACCATTCACATCGCCTTGCACCGGCGGACCGATCGGGACAGGCTTTTCGAATACGCCTGCCAGGCCGAGGTCGAGGCGGCTAATGGCGCATTCACACGCGAAGAGCGAACGTGGTATCCCCCAACGGGCGCCGCAGCCACGGCTGCGCCGGCCGCCGCACCTCTCTTGCCCGCGACTGTGAAGCCCGCGGCGAATATTCGGCGGATGCCCGACGACAAGCCGGACTTGCAGGGTTTTTATGAATCGGCTTCGCGAGGCGCGAACCAGGGATTGGAACGGCGCGGGCGTGGTGGGCCGGGACGGGGCGGACCGGGAAGTGACTTGATCGTCGATACGCCGGACGGAAAGCTCCCCATGCAGCCCTGGGCCATCGCGGAAAAGGCCAGCCGGAACCTGACTGAGCGCGGTTACGACGATCCCACGGCTCACTGTTTCCCCCCCGGCGTCCCTCGCTCCATGTACATCCCGGAGGGAACCCAAATCGTTCAAACCGCCGATTATATCGTCATGTTCTTCGAGCGGGTATCCTGGCGCATCATTCCGCTCAAGGAACGCCCGCATCTTCCCGACACCATTCGTCTGTGGCAAGGCGATTCGGTGGGCCATTGGGAGGGCGACACGCTGGTTGTCGATACGGCCAACTTAAATGGGAAGACCTGGCTGAATGAGGTGGGCGAGATCGTCAGCTACGCCGAGCACGTGGTGGAGCGATTCACTCCCACCGGTCCCGACACGATCGATTACCGGGCCACGGTCACCGATCCGGTGGTGTATACGCAGCCCTGGACGCTCGCTTTTCCGATGAGGCGCGAAAACTTCCAGTTTCGCGAAGCGGCCTGCCATGAGGAAGACCACGACCTGCCCCATCTGAAGGCTCTGAAGGACGCAGCCGCAAGGAAATAGTGGGGGACGGGCTTTAGCCTGTGAACTTGACCCGGAATGAGATTTTGGAGCCAGATGAAGTCAGAATGAAGCAGAATGAAGGTTTCCGCGACCAATTTTACGCAGAGTACTCTGTATAGGAGAGTCGTTTACATGGTACAGGCGATGGGGCTTCGATCAATTGATCGAGGAATCACAGGCTAAAGCCCGTGCCACCATCAAACCCAGCTAAGCTAAGCTAAGCTAAACGAAATGTAGAAACTCGCGCTAGACCAGCCCCGCGCGCTCCAGCAATGCGCGCGGGTCGGGGTCGCGGCCCATGAACGAGCGGTACAACTCACCCGGGTCTTCGCTGTCGCCGCGGGCGAGAATTTTGTCGCGGTATTCGCAACCGACGCGCGGGTTGACCACTCCCTCCTTGCGGAAACGCGTGAAGGCGTCGGCGTCCAAAACCTCGGCCCATTTGTAGGAATAATAGCCGGCCGCATAGGCCACAGGGCCCGCGAACAAGTGCGTGAAGCCGGCCAGCATCGCGTGGTCCGGAGGAAGCGGAGCGGGAGAAAACTGCCGCAAAATCTCGCGCGAATAATCGATCACGTCCCCTTTACCATCCCATTCCCGGTGAAGCGCCAGATCGACAAAACCGAATCCCAATTGCCGCATTTGCGCGTTTGCCGCGCGAAAGGTTTTGGCGCGCTTCATCTTTTGGAACAGATCGTCGGGAATCGCCGCGCCCGTCTCCGAGTGCCGCGCGAACAGATCCAGCGATTCGCGCTCCCAGCACCAGTTCTCCATGATCTGCGAAGGAAGCTCGACGAAATCCCACGCCACGCTGGTTCCGGCGAGACTCCGCACCTCCACCCGGCTCAGCAGATGATGCAGCAGGTGGCCAAATTCGTGGAAAATGGTTTCCACTTCGCGGTGCGCCAGCAGCGCGGATTTGCCGTTCAACGGCGGCGTCAGATTTCCGCAGATCAATCCCAGGTGCGGATGGCCTTCCGCCGGATCGCCGGTAATCAGCGCCTCCATCCAGGCCCCGCCGCGCTTGTTCTCGCGTGGAAACCAATCGGCGTAGAACGAGCCGAGGAACTCTTGTGTGGAGGCATCGTGAACGGCGTAGCGCTTCACCTGCGGATCCCAGACCGGCACGCCCGGCTCCTCGCTCACGCGAACGCCCAGGAGGTTTCCGAAAATGTCGAACATCCCCGCGGTCACGCGTTCCAATGGGAAATAGGGGCGCAGAGCTTCTTCGTCGAAATCGTATAGCGCGGCGCGCTGCTTTTCGGCGAAATACGCGATATCCCAACCGGCAAGCTCGCGCGCGGCGAAGGTCTCCAGATCGCGATTCTCTTCCCGGAAACGCGCGCCGGTTTTCTGCTGCAAATCTTCGAGGAACCCCTGTGCCCGCGCGCCATTGTGGGCCATGCGGTCTTCCAGCACGAAATCGGAGAAGTCGCGGAATCCGAGCAGCCGGGCTTTTTCGCGGCGCAACTCCAGAATGCGGACGATCAGCGCGCGATTGTCGTGCGCCGCGCCGCCGGGGCCAAAGGAAGTCGCGCGTGTGGTAGAAGCGCGGTAAACCGCTTCGCGAACGGCCGCATCATCCAAATAAGTCATCACCGCCAGATAGCTGGGGGCTTGCAGCGTGAACCGCCAGCCAGTTTGTCCCTTCGCCTCGGCAGCGGCGCGCGCGCCGGCGATGGCGGCGTCGGGAAGCCCTTTCAGCCGCCGCTCCTCCGTTATCGTGAGGTCGAAGGCATTGGTCGAGTCCAAAACATTCTCGGAGAATTTTGTCGTTGCCTCCGCCAGCGCCACGTCGATCCCCTGGAGGCGCGCTTTGCCTGCCGGATCCAGCTCCGCGCCGTGGCGTTTGAAGGAGTCGATCGTTTTGGTGAGAAAGCGCTTCATCGTTCCGATCAATTGCCGCGCTTCGTCCGTGGAGGCATAGCTCTGGATGGCTTTCCATAAGCCTTCGTTGAGAGGAATGCTGGAATAAAACGCGCTGACCTTCGGCTGCACGGCGTTATAGGCAGCGCGCAGAGCGGGGGTGGTCGCGACGCTTTCCAGATGCCGCACCACGGCCATGGCGTAATCCAGGCCCTCGGTCATGGTGTCGAGCGAATGGAGCGGGCGCTCCGCGGCGATGGTTTTCTCCAGCCGCCGCGCGGCGCCCTGGAGCAACTCGTCGATAGCCGGCTCGACGTGCTGGGGCTCGATTTTGTCGAAGGGAACGCGAAACTGAATTTCCAGTAGCGGATTCATATGATCGCAATCTCAGGCTAGTGTACCCTACCCGGAGGAAATCTCAGTTCTCTGTCGGCGATCTTTCCAGATGATCGACCACCAAGATCTCTACGGGGGCTTTGGTCCGCTCCAGCTTCAGCCCTAGCTTCTCCATGGTCTTGAATATCGTGGAGTTGCCGCTGGGATCGGAAGCGAGGCTGCCGGTCCCATTGGGGCTATCCGGGGTGGGAGCCGGCCGGGGAGGGCCGAGCGCCGCACGCTTCGCCACCGCGAACGCGTGCATGTCCCGCGACCAGATGGCAACCCGGTACGCGCCCTTCAGATTCGTCCGGTCGATCACCGGGCGATCCATGAATTGCGTGAGCGCGTCGGCCAATAGCGGCATCGTCACTTGTAGCAGCTCGAATTCCGGGCGGTTCTCGTCGCTGCGGGTAAGATACATTCGCATCGGTCCCCAAGGTCCGCGAGTAATCATGGTTCCGTTTTCGGTCTGCCGTGTCTCGACGGGCCCTTGCGGAGAGTAGAGCGTCCGATCGCCGGGAACGTCCGGGGTCGCCGCCGCTTCGGTGGACTCCTTTAGAATCGGTCCGTTCTTGTCCACGATGAGAGCGTAGACGGGCTGGTCTCTGGTTTCGCGATGGGCCGTCAGGTGGAATCGCTCCACCAGCAGCGCTTGAAGCATCTCGGGGACCTGCGATGAAGAGACGCCCTCGGGAATGGTCGCCAGAATCTCGAATCTTTGGTTCCGCGTCCAATCTGGTCCGGAAAGCTGATCCGGGCGAATGCGGTAGGCCTTGGTAAGCAGCTCATCCAGCGCCATCCATGTAATATCGACCCGCGTCCCCGCGATCTTGAGAAGACCCACGTTGACGCAGACGAAAGGGCAGAACAGAGCCTCGCCGAGCGGCCTCGGCGAGTCCCCGGCCGGCCGGATGGAGGCAACTTCAAAAGCAGGGGCCTGTGCGATCGCCGCGGCTGAGAGGAGCAGTAGAGCCGCCAAGGGACGCTTCATCTGGCTCTAGTATACGCGGCTCCGGGCTGGTCGAAGAGGCGATTACGCGGCGGCGGGAGCGACTTCGGCGGCCGCGGCGTCCAGTGTCAGGCGCGTTCCGGCCTCCGCATAAGCCGAGCGCACATAAGCCAGGGCCACCACCTTGCGAAGCGCTGGGGAGTAAGCCGCGCTTGCGATCTCCGCCGCGTCCGCATCGCCCGCCTTCAGCTTCACCCCCGCCGCGGGAACCTCCGTCGCATCGATGTCCACCCGTCTTAGCACGCGATGGATCTGCGCGCGGCTGCGCACCCGCTCCACAATCTCCTGCCCCAAGTAGCAGCCCTTGTTGAAATTCACCGCCTGCATCTGTCCGGTTTCCTGAAGCAGATAGCGCTCGGTAATCTCGTCGCCGTAGCGGGGCCGGCCATGCTCGATACGCACGGTGCGCGAGTCTTCGGCTGTCGCTTCGACCGCACGCGCCGCAGCGAGTTGGGCCACCAGAACGATCTTCTCCTCGGACGGAAGAAAGATGAAAAATCCTCCCGCGCCGGTCGAATCCACGCGCGCGACCACTCGCTCGTCCCAGCCGGCCCAAGCGTGATCCACATTCGGAATCGGAGCGCCGAGCCCCGATAAGGCCCGCTCCGCGTCGGGACCTTCCACTGCAATGGTGGCAATCGGTCCGGTCTCATCTTCGAGAACTACATCGTCGGCAATGATGTAGTGGTCCAAGTGCTCATAAAGCTTGCTGCGGGTTTCGGGCTCCGTATCCAGCAGCAGGCGATCCTCGAAGCAGAAAAGATTCGCGTCGGCCAGCACGCGGCCCTGGGCGCTGAGGAAGAACGTATAACATCCTTCGCCGGGCCGCAATTCTTGTATCTGATTGGTGCTCATGGCGTGGAGCAGCCGGGCGCGATCCTCGCCGGTGACGCGGATTTTGCCGCGCGCCGACAGGTCCAGCACCCCCGCGCCTTCACGCAGAGCCCGGTAGCCGGGAGTCAAATGGCCAGGGAGATCCACCGTAGGTAGCCCGAAATCGCCAGGATCAAGGCGCCCGCGATCACCACCCCGGTGAGCGAGCGTTTCTTTTTCTTAACGCGCACAACGCTTTCGCTGTGCGCTTCGCCCTTAACGCGCACAACGCTTTCGCTGTGCGCTTCGCCCTTAACGCGCACAACGCCTTCGCTGTGCGCTTCGCCCTTAACGCGCACAACGCCTTCGCTGTGCGCTTCCCCGCGATAGAGAATCGCCGCCGCGAACACGTGCAACGCGAGCAACATTTTGATCGAGAACCACACTTTATAGTTGGTTGAGACCGGGATTTTGCTCCAAAAATTATAGAGTCCCGAGGCCAGCAGTCCGCCGATGGCCACATACACCCAGAGCTTAAAACTTTGCGCCATCTCCCCTATCGCCACGCGCGCGTAAAATACGCCGCCCAGTAGCACAACCGCCGATGCGATGTGCAGCCACCGCATCGCGATGGAAAGCGCGGCTTCCATATCCCGAGTATATCGGGCCCTGCTTGCCCGCCGTTCATTCGGACGTTTATGTACAAATGTGCTTACTGTCCTGCAAACAGACTGGGTTGTTCTTAATTACCGTCGCCGAACGTGAGCGTGAGGCGACCCGGCGTGATCACATCGACTTGTAGCGCATGGTGTGGTAGCGGAAATAGAATAGGAGCGGACCCTGGACAACGGAGAACTTAACTTATGAATCAGAATGGGGCAGCTTTGGGTACGAGGGAGGTAGCGGAGGGGAGGTGCCGGAGCGGCTCCGCGATCGCGGCGCTGTTGGCGATCGGTTTCACTGGACCAGTAGGAGTTTCTGCCCAGAATGCTCAGGTTCAAGCTGCCGCCGCTTTGGGAAGCAAGCCCAATCCTGACGGAACGCCGGTTCCCCGCGCGCCGGATGGCAAAGCGGACTTGTCCGGAATGTGGAGAGGCTCATCACGAACACAACTGCTGCCCTGGAGCCACTGCCCTTCACACCAGAGCGGCTGAAGGCGTTTAACGACGTCGCGGATCGCGGCGGCGCCGTCGCCGGCAAGCGCGGGATCGCGGGGGCTAAGCTCTCCGGAAGGATCGCCCTACCCAAGGAAGGACCATGAAAAGGAGAATGTAGCCCAACGCGGGAATCCCACCGAGTAAGAGAAAGCAGTAAATCGCGGCGCTCGGATTCGGATTGTGATCTACGCTGGGCCCAGCGAACAACTTGATCGCGATGTAGCCCAACCAGACTGCGGAGGCCACGCCGTAGAGCAATTTCAATTGGCGTAGACGGGACATGGACTAATGAATCTCACCTGCGTTTAGAGTGGCAGGCCGATGTTTGGCTCCGCCCCGATTACACGGAAGCCTTCGAGCTGCCCGCAAAGACCGCTGCTGTGGCCGCTTTATCGTGGTAGACCTGCCAGCGGTCATGTTGATCATGAAACGCAGTATACCCCTGCGCCCAATGCCCGTCGCTGTCGGCGGTCTGACCGGTGTCGGCGCTGCCGGAGGCATAGCCGCGGTGCAGCGGATCGAGCATGGCGGCGTAGTTGACCGTGCCGGCCAAACGGCGGTGGCTACCCGGATTGTGAGATAAGATTGAAGCGCGGAGACGGGACCGTGACCATGAGCTCTGACGAGGGCGATGACAGACTGCGTCGTGAAGTTGAGTCACTCCTCACCCAAACGGTTTCGACCGGCATGATGCTCGAGCATCCCGCATTTCGATCAGATTCAAGTCCGAAAAGCCCATCCGCACGACTGGCGCCAGGCGCGCAGCTCGGACCCTACAGAATAGAAGACCCGCTCGGAGCTGGGGGCATGGGCGAGGTTTTCCGCGCCGTGGATACACGACTCGGGCGCAAGGTCGCTATCAAGGTGGTCAAAGCGGAATTCAGCAGCCACTTTCATCGCGAGGCGCGGGCTATTTCGGCGTTGAATCATCCAAATATATGCACGCTCTACGACGTCGGTCACAACTACCTCGTAATGGAGTTGATTCCGGGCCAGACCTTGGCGGAGCGACTTAAGGCCGGCGCGGTCCCGCTGGAGGAGTCCTTGCGAATCTGCATCCAGATGGCAGATGCACTGGGCGCGGCCCACCTGCAAGGCATTACGCATGGCGACATCAAGCCGGCCAACATCAAAGTCACATCGGAGGGCCGCGTCAAGGTGTTGGACTTCGGACTTGCCAAAGCGGCACCCGGGCCTTGGTGCGAAGTCGATCTGCCGACGCTGACGGCGATAACTCAGTCCGGCGTGATCGCCGGGACGCCCGCGTACATGAGTCCCGAACAGATGCGCTCCGGATCGATCGACAAGCGAACGGACATCTGGGCGTTCGGTTGCGTATTGTACGAAATGCTCGCCGGACGGCGGTGTTTCCCGGGCCGTAGCACCGCAGAGATTATCGCTGCTGTGCTGAAGGCAGAGCCTGATTGGCAATTTTTGTCGCCGGGGATTCCACCTATAGTTCGGCAACTGCTTCAACATTGCCTCGAAAAGGAGCCTCACCAGCGTTTGCCGGAAATTGCCGATGCGCGCAAGAGTCTTGAGCAAGCGCTGCTGGTCCCTTCAACCGTAATCCCGGGCGCGCCGCATCGGACAATCGGCTCATTGGCGGTTCTGCCATTCGCGAACTCTAGCGGCGATCCGCAAATGGAATACCTCAGCGACGGACTGACCGAAAATATCATCCTCAATCTTTCGCAACTGCCGCAGCTTAGAGTGATGTCGCGAAGCGCGGTCTTTCGATCGGCGCGTGTCAAGCACTTTGAGACACCTGGCATGGGAATTTAGTGACTTTCTTCCTTTGTCTTTTGGCCGTTTGGTACCGGCTTGTTGATCCAAACGTCCGAGGGCAACGGCAGTGGTCTTGGCAAGTGCCTGACGAAGCGGTTGGGGTGTGCTCGGTAAGCGGCATTGAGCACTACTTGGCG
>DATDGT010000079.1:0-10698 GCA_036521975.1 Bryobacteraceae bacterium | reverse complement strand
GTTTTGCAGAGCGTACGCCACATACAGACTTCCATTCAGATTGGCGATGTTGAAAGGCTTGTAACCGGCGGGAAGTTGAGAATCGGTGAACGCGCCCGCCGCCAGACTCACCGGCGCGAAGTTCCCGTCATAAACCTCCACCGCCCCGGAATGGAAATTCGCGACGTAGAGTTGCGGCGGCCCGGCGGAGGTTCCCGGGGGGCCCATGACGAATCCGGTGTAAATGGCCCCTTTGGAAGAATTGTCCACCATAATGACAGCGGTCGAGCCGCCATTCCATCCCGAAATCGTCCCATCCAACGTGCAAAACAGAAAACTCGCCTTGGTCCCGTTGGCCAAAAGAAACGCCGTGGTGCCATTAAAAACTTGCCCGCTCGGCGAACCCGCCGTGAGGGTGCTGGATTTTCCGGCAGGAATGCTTACCTTCAGAGAAGAGATGGAAATGGTGGGAGACGCGCCCGCGGTGCTGTAAACCGTGGCCAGGCCTGTCCCCGTGTCGCTGAGCCAGAAGGGACTGGTGGCGCTGGTGGCAATGCCCCAGGGGTTGATCAGATTGGGGTCGGTGAGATCCGCCATGCCAGGCTGATCCGCAATAAGGTTGTGCTGAATGTAGGCATTGGCCCCGGCGCCTCTTAATACCACGAGGGATGCGGGAACGAGCAGGCAAAGGGTCAAGAATCGGCGCATAGTTCCTCCCGAACTAAGATACTCCTCACTTCAGACGATTCCTAGGGGGTACGTGGAACAGTCCTCTGGGCCGGGAGCGGTCTCGCTACGGACGGATTACGGGCAAGTGCGGGTCGCGATCAGCCGCTCGCGGTATACTCGAAACAAGGAGATCCCCTACGTGTCCCTGGGACGATTCTTGCGGCTATCCGCCCATTTACAAATGCTCCCGATTCTGGAGGGCGGCGAAGAAACGCTGATCGGCGGCCAGGCGGTGATGGAAGGCGTCATGATGCTGGCGCCGCATAGCTGCTGCATCGCCGTGCGCAAGCCCGACGGCCAGATCGTCACGGAAGAAAAGCCCGTGCGGAAGATTTCCGAGCGCTATCCCATTTTCCGCTATCCCATTCTCAGAGGACTCGGCCGCATCGGCCAGACCATGGCTTTGGGAAGCAAGGCCCTGAAGTACTCGTTCGATCACGCGCTCGCTGAAGAGATGGCCAAGGCTAAGGAGCCTTCCAAAATAAGTTCCTGGATGATGACCGGCAGCCTGATTTTCTCGGTCCTGTTGTTCATTTTCCTGTATAAGTTCGTCCCCCTGTTTTTGGCTACGAGCCTGGGCCACGCCGTGCCCGCTTTCTCCAGCCGTTTCGCCGTAAACATGCTGGACGGAGCGATTCGTATCGCCATTTTCCTAACTTATCTGTTTCTGCTTTCCCGGCCTAAAGACATTCAACGGGTATTTCAATATCACGGCGCGGAGCATAAGACAGTCTTCAATTACGAATCGGGCAAACCGCTGAGCGTCGAAAACGCGCAAAAATTCACCACGTTTCATCCGCGCTGCGGAACTTGTTTCTTACTGGTGATGCTGGTGGTCGCGACCGTGATCTATGCGCTGCTGCCGGTGGACGGGTTTTTTGCGAAGTTCGCTCTGCGCATCGCTTGCCTGCCGCTGGTGGTGGGCTTGAGCTATGAGTTGATCCGCTTCGCCGCGCGCCGCCAGGGAACGTTGCTGGGCCTGTTGAGCGCTCCGGGGCTGTGGCTCCAACGCATCACCACCAAACCTCCGGACGATTCGCAGGCAGCGGTGGCGATTCACGCCCTTAACGGTGCCATGGCTCTGGAAGCGCGGCAGGGCGGAGAGTTGATCGTCGCCTGATCGTTCAAAGCGTTGTCGCGCCTCTCATGCAATACCGGCAAAAACTCGATGACATCGAGCGCCGCTTCGAAGAACTGACGGCGCAAATGGCGGATCACGCCGTCATCAACGATCCCGCGCAATACCGGAAAATCGCCAAGTCGCACAGTGAGTTGACGGAAGTCGTCTCGAAATACAGGGAATGGAAAACCGCGGATCGGAATCTCGCCGAGGCGCGCCAAATGCTCGATGAGTCCGACGCGGACCTTCGCGCCATGGCCGAGGAAGAGGTCCTGCGTCTGGAGCCGCGGCTGGCGGAAATCGAACAGGAGCTCAAGTTCCTGCTGCTGCCGAAGGATCCCAACGACGAGAAAAACGTGGTTCTGGAAATTCGTGCCGGGACGGGCGGCGATGAAGCTACATTGTTCGCTGCCGAAATTTTCCGCATGTATACGAGATTCGCGGAATCACGCCGCTGGAACGTCGAGGTCACTTCCGCCAGTGAGTCGGCGGTGGGCGGGCTGAAGGAAGTGATCGCGTTGGTGAGCGGAGACAAAGTTTACAGCCAGCTTAAGTATGAAAGCGGAGTCCACCGCGTGCAGCGCGTTCCCGAGACCGAGCAGCAAGGGCGCGTGCACACTTCCGCCGTGACGGTGGCCGTGCTGCCGGAAGCGGACGAGGTAGAAGTCACCATCGATCCCAAGGACATTCGCATCGACACGTTTTGCTCTTCCGGGCCCGGCGGACAGAGCGTCAACACCACGTATTCCGCCGTCCGCCTCACGCATCTTCCCACCGGTTTGGTGGTTTCCTGCCAGGATGAGAAATCGCAAATCAAGAACCGGGCCAAGGGACTGCGCGTGCTGCGCTCGCGCCTCTACGAGCTGGAGCTGGAAAAGCAGCGGGAGAAAATCGGCGCGGAACGACGCAGCATGGTCGGCTCCGGCGATCGCAGTGAAAAAATCCGCACCTACAATTTCCCCCAAAACCGCGTTACGGATCACCGCATCGGCTTGACGCTGCATCAGCTCAATCTCGTGATTGACGGAAGGCTCGAACCCATCGTCGAGGCGCTGACGACGTATTATCAGACGGCGAAACTAAAGGAACAGAGTGAAACCGGCTTCCCGCCGCCGGCGCCGCCCCCGCCGATGACGGCGAGACCGAGCGACGCGGCTTGAGATAACAAGCCGGTGACGCTCCACGCCGCGCTCGCGCAAGGTCAGCGGCTGCTGGAGGAAGCGCACATCGCCGCGCCGCGGCTCACCGCCGAAGTTCTTCTGGCCCACGCCGTCGGCCGCGATCGAACCTGGCTGTACGCCCATTCCGGCGAAGAACTGCGCGAGCTGTGGTGGATTCACTACGGACGCTATTTGCACGAACGGCTGAACGGCAAGCCCACGCAATACATCACGGGTCATCGGGAGTTCTACGGGCGCGATTTTCAGCTAACGCAGGACGTTTTGATCCCCCGCCCCGAAACCGAACACGTCGTGGAAGCCGCGCTGGCCCGCGCTTCCGGCGCTCGAACGATCGCCGATATCGGAACAGGTTCCGGCGCCATCGCTGTTACCATGGCGCTTGAAACCAAGGCGAAAGTCGTCGCGACGGACATTTCAGAACGCGCCCTGGCAGTCGCGGCGAGGAACGCCCGAAGGCTCGATGCCGCCCGCGGGCAAGGTCAAGGCGTTCGATTCGTCGTGTGCGATCTCGGCTCGGCTCTCGAAGCGAACGTGTTCGACCTAGTGCTCTCGAACCCGCCCTACGTTCCCGAATCCACCAGCGAAAATATCCAAAAGGAAGTCCGCGACTGGGAGCCGCCTGTAGCGCTTTTCGGCGGCAGGGATGGTCTGGATGTGGTTCGCCGCCTGATTCCCGACGCTTGGCGCTTGCTTCGATCCGGAGGATTTCTCATCATGGAGATCGGATGGTCCACCGCGGAGGAAATCCATGCGATGCTGAGCGGCTGGCAGGATCTGGAAACTAAGGCCGATTTAGCAGGAATCCCCCGCGTGACCATCGCGAGGAAGCCATGAAGCCATGAATCGCCTCTACTTCCACGTCGATATGGACGCTTTTTTCGTGTCGGTGGAAGAGCTGTTTGATCCTTCGCTAAAAGGCAAGCCCGTGGTGGTGGGTGGGCGTCCGAACGAACGCGGCGTAGTGTCGGCGGCATCCTACGCGGCGCGGAAGTTCGGCGTCCATTCCGCGATGCCGCTCCGTACCGCTTATAAGCTCTGCCCGCAGGCCATCTTTGTCGATGGCCATCGCGAGCGCTATAGCGAATACTCCCGCAAAGTGTACGACGTTCTGCGCGGGTTTTCGCCGCGCGTGGAGATGGCCTCCATCGACGAGGCTTATCTCGATCTCGCGGGAACGGAACGGCTGCACGGCTCTCCGCTTCAGGCCGCGCACAAACTGCACGCCGCCGTGAAAGCTGCGACGCACCTCAACTGTTCTATCGGCGCGGCCCAATCGCGCCTGGTGGCTAAGGTCGCCTCCGACCAAGCCAAGCCGAATGGAATTTTGTGGGTGGTTCCCGGCGAGGAAGCAGGGTTTCTCGCGCCGCTCGACGTGCGCAAAATCCCGGGAGTGGGAAAAGTGACGGAGCGGAATCTGCACGCCTGCGGCATTCGCAAAGTCGGCGATCTCACGCGGTTAGAGGAATCGTTCCTGGAAGAACGGTTCGGCCAGTGGGGTCTGGCGCTGGCTGGAAAGGCGCGCGGACGCGACGCCGGAGGCTGGTTCGACACCGAAGTCGGTGAAGGCGGCGACCCTAAATCGATTAGTCACGAGCATACGTTTTCCGTGGATACGGCCGAGACGGCGGCGCTCGACGCCATGCTGGTCCGGCTGGCGGAAATGGTGGCGCGGCGGCTGCGCGATCACGCCTTGTGGGCGCGCACCGTGCAGATCAAGCTGCGCTATTCGGATTTTTCCACTTTCACTCGCGCTCGCACGCTAGCGAACGGAACGCAAATCGACGCGGACATCGCGGCCGCGGCGCGCGA
This sequence comes from Bryobacteraceae bacterium, assembly GCA_036521975.1. Lineage (GTDB taxonomy): Bacteria > Acidobacteriota > Terriglobia > Bryobacterales > Bryobacteraceae > Palsa-187. The sequence goes on along the minus strand of DATDGT010000079.1, from coordinate 5,880 downwards.
GTTGTTCCACAAGGCTTGGACGGGAAAACCCATTCGCCTGCTGGGCGTGTACGCGCAGCAGCTCGAAGCGGCCGAAGGACAGGCGAGCTTGCTGGAACAATCCAAGCAGGAAGCCTGGAGCAAGACGCTGCGCGCCGTGGATAAGCTGCGCGACAAGTACGGCGATGAAATCGTTTCGCTCGCGGCGGGCATGAGCGCGGGCTTCCGCGCGCGCGTGCATGAGAATCCAGAGAACCTGCCCGGCAAAGAGCCGGAAAAAAGGAGACAATAGTTCGCCCGCTGCTATGCTTTCCGTTTTATTCCTCGGGCAGCACTCCTTTGACACTCGCGCCGCCGCTGTCTATGATGTTGAGCGATGAAATCGCGTCTTAGTATCTTCGCGCTGTTGATAGCCGGTGGTTTGCCGCTTGCGCCCCAATCCGCCGCGCCGGCTCCCCAGGTCGAATGGCGCTATTACGGTGGAGATCCGGGCGGGAGCAGGTACTCTCCGCTCACTGATGTCAATCCGCGCAATGTGGGGCGGCTACAGCAAGTCTGGCAGTGGAAGCATTGGGAAACGCCGCTGGCGGATTACGGCACCACGCCTGGGTTTTTCGAAAACACGCCGCTGATGATGGATGGCGTCCTGTACGTCACCACGCCGTACAACAATATCGCCGCGCTCGATGCCGAAACCGGCAAGGAACTGTGGCGCTTCGACGGCGAAGCGTACAAGCTGGGGCAGATCCTTTCCGGCAGCGGTTGGAAGCTGCGGGGTACGGCCTTCTGGCGGGATGGCGCGAAGCTGCGTGTGGTGCTCAACAGCCGTCATCGGCTGTTCTTGCTGGATGCCCAGACGGGAAAGCCAGTTCCTTCCTTCGGAGATAACGGAGCGGTGTCCCTGACCGAGGGCTTGCCTCGAATTTCCGACATCCGCCACGTTACGCAGAGTTCGCCGCCAGTGGTCTACCAGGACTTGTTGATCGTCGGCAGCCAGATCCCGGATCGCGTCCAATTGCCCGATCCCATGGGCTATGTTCAGGCGATCAATGCGCGCACGGGCAAACGCGTGTGGAACTTTTCGGTAATTCCTCAGTCCGACAAAGATCCCGGCGCCAACACGTGGGAAAACGGATCGTGGCGCAGCAGCGGTCACGGGAATGTCTGGGCGCCGATGACGCTCGATGAAGCTCGCGGGCTGCTCTATCTGCCGACCACCACGCCGTCGAGCGATTATTACGGCGGAGGACGCCCTGGCGCCAACCTCTTCGCAGAGTCGCTGGTGTGCCTGGAGGCGGCGACAGGCAAGATGAAGTGGTACTTCCAAACCGTCCATCACGGGCTGTGGGATTGGGATAATCCCGCGCCGCCCAACCTGGTCACCATCACCGTGAACGGGCGGCGCATCGATGCCGTGGCGCAGGTCACCAAACAGGGTTTCACTTACGTCTTCGATCGCGTCACCGGCAAGCCGGTTTGGCCTATCGTCGAGCGCCCCGTGCCCACGAATAGCAACGTGCCGAACGAGAAACCGTATGCCACGCAGCCGTTTCCCACCAAACCGCCGGCGTTCGTCGATCAAGGCGTCACGCTCGACGACGCCAATAATCTCACGCCGGAGATTCATCGGCTGGCGCAGGAAGAGATGCGCAAATATCGTATCGGGCCGATGTTCACGCCACCTTCGCTCGAAGGCACGTTGCAGCGCCCCTCGCAAGGCGGAGGCGCCAGTTGGGGAGGCGCGGCTTTCGATCCGGAAACCGGCTATCTTTTTGTGCGCGCGGCCAATTCGGTGGGACTCAACCGCGTGGCGAAGAACGACGGGTCGGATGCGCTGGTCGCCGCGGAATATTCGAACATGTTCACGCGTGGCGGCGAATCGGCCAATTTACAGGGCGGCCTCCCACTGGTTTCGCCTCCCTACGCCGTCTTGACAGCCGTCGATTTGAATAAGGGCGACATCGCCTGGAAGGTGCCGCTGGGCGAGGGGAGCCCGGCACTTCGGAATCATCCGCTGCTCAAGGGAGTCAAGCTTCCCGACCGGCTTGGTTCGCCAAACAGCCGCGGGGGCGCGATGGTGACGCGAAGCGGCCTGGTGTTCATCGGTGGCGGCGATGGATACCTCTATGCATTCGACAAAACCAATGGTAAGGAGCTTTGGCGCGGCAAAGTTCCCTATGAGAACGCTGCCGTTCCGATGACCTATCGCACCAAGAGCGGACGCCAATTCGTGGTAGTCGCGACGGGCACGGGCGCACAGAATGCTCTAGTGGGTTTTGCGATTTCGGGAAATTGACTTCCCGAGAACCTGCCCGGCAAAGAGCCGGAAAAAAAGAGACAATAGCTCAGAGAAAGGAACCATCCATGCGAAAGTCCTGGTTGCTTCTACCCGCCTGTCTGCTGGCGGCGACGCTCGCGCCGCAGGCTCGCGCCCAAAACGCGATTCTGTTCGAAGGCGCCCGCCTCATCACGGGAGATGGCGGCGCGCCCATTGAAAATTCGGCATTCTTAATCGAAAACGATCGCTTCACCCGCGTGGGAAAGAAGGGCGAGGTACGCGCGCCGGCCGGCGCGGCGCGTGTCGATCTTTCCGGTAAAACCGTTATGCCCGCGCTGATCGACGCTCACACTCATCTCGGATGGGCGATCATCCAAACCGGCGCGATCGGCAAGGACACCTACAGCCGGGACAATCTCATCGACCATCTGCGGCGCCTGGCGTATTACGGCGTCGCGGCGACATTCAACATGGGCACGGATCCGGGAGACGTGGCGTTCCAGATTCGCGCCGAACCCGTTGCCGGAGCGGCTCTGCTGCGCACCGCCGGCCGCGGAATGGGCATGCCTAACGCGGGGCCGGGCGCCGAGTATTGGAAGCCTGTGGCGTACGGGCTCACCAACGAGGCCGACGGCCGGAAGGCGGTTCAGGAATTAGCCGCCAAGAAAGTGGACATCGTCAAGATCTGGGTGGACGACAGAAACGGCACGGTTCCCAAGGTCCCGCCGGCGATCTATCGCGCGGTCATCGATGAGGCGCACAAGCACAATCTGCGCGCGGTGGCGCACATCTACTATCTCGCCGATGCGAAGGACCTGCTCAGGAGCGGCATCGACGGCTTCATGCACCTCGTCCGCGATCGCGACGTGGACGACGAGTTCATTCAGCTTTGGAAACAGCATCCCAACGTCTTCGTGACTCCGAATCTTCCGGAAAAAGGAAATTCGGAGGAGGATTTCGCTTTCATGAGCGAAACGGTTCCTGCGGCGGAAGTGAAGAAGGCGCGCGAAGCGCAGGCCGCCCGCTCCGCCGATGCGCAAAAACGCGCGCGCGAATTTTTCGATCTGCAGGCGCGGAACCTCGCGAAATTGAACACGGCGGGCGTAAAGATCGCTTTCGGGACGGATTCGAGCACCACGGTTGGTTGGGACACGCATCAGGAACTCGCCGACATGGTGACGGCGGGCATGACGCCGTCTCAGGCGATTGTCGCGGCGACCAAAACCTCGGCAGAAGTGATGAAATTGACCCAGCTTGGAACCGTGGCCGCGGGCAAGAGCGCCGATTTCATCGTGCTCGACGCCAATCCTTTGGATAGCATCGGCAACACGCGAAAAATCTCGAAAGTCTATATCCGAGGGAAAGAGCTTGACAGGAAGGCGATGAGCAAGGCCTTCGTAACGCCGGGTCAGTAACGCCCGGTCAAGTGAGGCCCGGTCAGCGCACAGCGCCCGGCGCGGGACGGCGCGCTCACCTCGATCCCTGACTCCCCGCCGCGCCGGGCTGCGTTGTGCGCTGAGTCAGTGGAGGGTAGGGCCGCTCTATCTCCGCCTCTCTATTTCCAACGCTCCATTTTGGCCCCGGATTTCCCAGCTCTCCGCCACGGAGCTGCGACAATCCGGCACTGCCCGGCTCGCATAGTAGCTCAGCCCGTAGACCCACGCCCGCGGGACATCCCCCTCGACGCACGCTTCTCCGATCTCCCCTTGATGCGCGCGCCAAAATGCGCGTGCCGAATCGCGCTGGTCCAGAGGCGCTAGTGTCGTCAGCTTGAGATAAGCTCCGCCAGCCGCGACGATGGCCGAGCTTGCCAGCATCGCAGCAGTCCAGCGGCCGCGTCTCGAAATCCACCAGATGCCGGCCGCCGCAACCACCGCAATCAGCCCGCCAGGATCGAAATACCAGTGCGTTCTGGTCGCGCCTTCCAGGTACGCTTCCGGAAAAGTCCCCGCGATGGAAGGCAGCAAGATCAACGAGCCTAGCGATGCTGCGAGCCACCACTCCCGCCCGCGGACGGCTTCCAGTGCAGCGGCCATGACGACGGCCAAAGCCGGCATCAGAGGCAACACGTAAAGCGGCAGCTTATTCGGCACGATGGAAAAGAATACCAACGCACCCAAGGCCCAGAGCAGCAGAAACCGAACGCGCGGGTCTTCGCGAGCCTTTTTCAGTCCGATCAAAGCGGCCAAAGGCGTCCACGGAAACAGTCCCACGAGTATCACGGGAACGTAATACCAGAAAGGTTGGCCATGCTGTAACGCCTGCGCCGAAATCAGCCGCTGGACGTGCTGCTTCCAGAAGAAATCGTTCCAAAACGCCGAGCCGTTGCGCGTCCAGCACAGCAAGTACCAAGGCGCGGCTACTATGGCTGCAGCAGCTAATATTCTAAGGCGCTTCTCCCGGGCGATCCACCACGCGGGAGCGAATAACGCGACGGGAACGAATCCTTTCGCCAAGATCGCGACCCCTAGCAGCGCACCCGCGGCCCAGGCTCGCCGCAGCCGCCTTTTAGGCGGCTTCTGTGGATGCGCCCGGTTGTCGAACAGTGCGAGCATCATGGCGGCCGCCAGCGCCGCCGACATCGGCAGGTCGGGAACCGCGGCGAAGCTCGCCACCAGCCACCCCGCCGAGCCGCCCAGGATCGCCGTCGCCGCCAGCGCCAGGCGAGGGGAAAACTCGCGCCGCAAAATCTCGTGGAAGAAGACGAGGAACGTCAGGCTGATCAGCGCCATGGGAACGCGCGCGGCCCATTCGTCGCGCAGTCCCAAGCGGTTTGCGGCCGCTGTCGTCCAATATAGCAGCGGCGGCTTTTCGAACCAGGGAGAGCCGTTCAGGCGCGGAGTCACCCAATCGCCATCGTGCGCCATCTCCCGTCCGATAGAAGCGTAACGAGGTTCATCCGGACCGAGAAAGCCCGCGCCCCCCGGCTTCAGCAGATAAACCAAAACCAAGGGAACCGCTAACCAAATCCGGGACAAACTCCAGTGTATCTCGCGCCGTTGAATACGGTTCTGGAGGGCGGACTTTAGTCCGCGCGGGACTTCAGAGGCACTTGCAAAAAAACTTCGGTGGGCCCGTAATTTTGCGTAGCAGAGTACTTTACATTAAGAAGCCATGTTCGGACGTAGGGAGGTCGATGCCGCGGCAGCCCCCGCCGGCAGCTCTCCTGTGTCACTTGCTGGGTTCAATGGGTTGTTGCTGGCAGCCGCTACGTCGGAGTCAAGCGGAGAAGTTGATCCACCGTGAGCGCCAGTATCCCAAACATGACGTGGGCCATCACCTTGGCCGCTCCTCGCACACGTACCGTGTGCCCACCGAATTCATCTTCCAGCCGCGCGTAGACCCGTTCTACGGCCGTCCGCTCACGAAACCGATGGGCACGATGCGGCTCCATTTCCACGGCTTGCCCATTCCGTTTCTGGCGATCGATGATCGGCACGTGGCCGAGTCTTTCGCTGTGCTGCTGGATCTGGTGGCTTTCGTAGCCCTTATCCATCAAATCGTATAAATTGGTCACTCGTTGCGCCGTCATTTCGGCCAAGGGCACGGCCGCCTGGCTGTCGTGCAAAGAGGCCGACGTCAGAAGGCAACTGATCGGAATTTGGCCGTCCGCCACATCCAGA
>DATDGT010000078.1:0-3341 GCA_036521975.1 Bryobacteraceae bacterium | reverse complement strand
TCCTCATCTTGATGCTTACCTGAAACAGATTGAACAAGAGGGCTTCTTGCCGTCGTCGGTGCCGACGCAGATGTATGCGATCGCCAGGTTCAGTAACTGGCTGCACGATCGCCGACTCGACTTGCGCCAAGTGAATGAAGCCACCGTTGAGCGGTTCCTTCAACGCGATCCGGGCATTGTGCATAGCGGCGAGGCTGCTCCTCTGCATCGCCTGCTTGCGATGCTGCGGAAGATCGAAGTAACGCCGACCAAACCGCCGGAACCCGGGAACTGCCAGCAGCGATTGGTTGATGATTACCGGCGCTACCTTCTGCAGGAACGCGGTCTCGCAAAGAGCAGCCTGCTGAACTATATCCCATTCGCCGAGCAGCTTCTAGCCGACCGTTTCAGCCAGTCAGCCATGGGCCTATCCAAGCTCACTGCCCAGGACATCACAAAGTTCCTCCAAAATCGCTCCCGTCAGTTGTGCCCGGGGCGTGCCAAGTTGCTCGTGACCGCGCTTCGATCTTTCCTGCGTTATTTGCGACACCAGGGACAGATTTCGGTCGACTTGGCCGGATGCGTTCCGTCGGTAGCGGCCTGGTCTCTTTCCACTGTGCCGAAGTTCCTGCCTGCTGGCACCGTGCAACAGATCCTCGACCACTGCGAGCGCGACACTCCGGATGGAAAACGGAACTACGCCGTTCTACTGCTGCTCGCCCGATTGGGTTTGCGTGCCTGCGAGATCGTTGAGCTAAGCCTGGATGACATCGATTGGGACAGCGGCCGAATCACCATTCGGGGCAAAGGTGGCCGCTGGGCACAGTTGCCACTGCCGGTCGACGTTGGTGAAGCTATCGCGATCTACCTGCAAACTGGCCGACCGCGCTGTATCTGCCGTCATGTTTTTCTTCGGCATCGCGCTTCCCTTCGCGGTTTCGCGCATTCCATCACAGTCTCCACAATCGTCAGGCGGGCACTAATCCGCGCGGGCATCGATTCGATCCGCAAAGGCGCTCATCTCTTCCGCCACACCCTGGCGACCGATCTGCTGCGGAAAGGCGCTTCTCTCGACGAGATCGGCGAACTGCTCCGTCATCGGAGCCCAAACACCACGGCGCTCTACGCCAAGGTGGACTTGACGGCCCTGCGCGCCTTGGCGCTTCCCTGGCCGGGAGGTGTGCGATGAATGCCCTGAAAGAGTCCATCCAAGACTACCTCGCCTTGCGGCGCGGACTCGGATTCAAACTGAAAAAGCATTCACGTTTTCTGGAAGAGTTCGTATTGTTTCTCGAACAAGCGGGTGAATCGCGGATCACTGCCCGGCTGGCTTTGCAGTGGGCAACACAACCACAGCACATACAGCCGGCAGAATGGGCTGCCCGTTTGAGCGTGGTGCGCGGGTTCGCGCGCCACCGGAGTGCGATTGACTCAGGGACGGAGATCCCGCCCGAGGGCCTACTGCCGTATCGTCCCAAGCGTGCCAAACCTTACCTCTATTCCGATGAGCAGATCCACCAGTTGCTCGAAGCCGCCAAGAACATGCCAAGCACGCACAGTCTGCAGCCTTGGACCCACTACTGCCTATTCGGACTTCTGGCAGTGACGGGGCTTCGCATCAGCGAGGCGCTCAATCTAAAATCCACCGATGTTGACTGGTCCGAAGGCATTCTTACAGTCCGTGACTCCAAGTTCGGTAAGTCCCGGTTGATTCCGATTCATGCGTCGAGCCTCCAAGTCCTCGCCGACTATGGCGCACGCCGCGACCGTCTGTTCGCACACCGGAAGACTCCTTACTTCTTTTGCTCCCGCCGGGACGGGCGGCTCGATGAAGGCCAGGTCCGTCGAGTCTTCTACGCGATTTCCCGACAGATTGGTATTCGTGGCGCCTCGGCCAGCCGCGGTCCCCGCTTGCATGACTTTCGTCATCGTTTCGCGGTTCAGACGTTGCTGCACTGGCATCGCACGGGGGAAGATGTCCGTCGGCGTTTGCCGATTCTATCCACCTATCTCGGCCACGGACATGTCACCGATACCTATTGGTACGTGACGGGCACGCCTGAACTGATGGCAGAGGTAGGACAGCGCCTGGACAAGCGCTGGGAGGGGATCCGATGAAAGACCCAACCGGATTTCCGACCCTATTGGAGATGTTCTTCACGAGACGCCTCATCGCGCAGCGCAAAGCCAGTCCCCATACCGTCGCTTCTTACCGAGATACGTTTCGTCTGCTATTGCAGTTTGCCAAGAAGCAGTTGTCCAAAGCACCCTCGATGCTGACCATGGAGGACTTGAACGCGCCGTTTGTGGGAGCGTTCCTGGATCATTTGGAGAGCACGCGCACAAACGGCGCCCGAAGCCGCAATCTACGCTTAACTGCGATCCGATCGTTCTTCCGCTTTGCGGCGCTGGAAACGCCGCAGCACGCCGGACTGATCCAACGAGTGCTGGTCATTCCCAACAAGCGACAGCCACGTCCTCTGGTAGGCTTTCTCACGCGGCCGGAGATCAACGCGCTGCTCGCGACTCCAGACCGCAATACGTGGTTGGGGCGCCGAGATCATGCCCTTCTGCTGACCGCCCTGCAGACTGGCTTGCGGCTTACCGAGATCACTTCGATTCGACAACAAGACGTCAAGCTCGCCACCGGCGCCCATGTCCGCTGTGAAGGAAAAGGGCGCAAGGAGCGCTGCACTCCGTTAACCAAAACAACCGCGACCGCGTTGGCAGCATGGATCCGGGAACAAGGCTCCGATGGCACGCGAATCCTGTTTCCCAGCGTCCGCGGCGGCCGGCTCAGCGCTGACTCGGTTCAGCACCTGGTCACTAAGTACGCTGCGGCCGCCCAACGAACCTGTCCATCATTGGCCGACAAGCGCGTCTCGCCGCATGTCCTTCGCCACACCACGGCGATGGAGTTGATGCAGGCGGGGGTGGATCGGACCTTAATCGCACTTTGGCTCGGCCACGAATCCGTCGAAACAACGCAGATCTACTTGGACGCCAATCTGCGTATCAAAGAGGAGGTCCTTTCCAAAACCACGCCGATCAACACCACGGCGGGCCGCTATCAGCCCGACGATGACTTGCTGGCTTTTCTGAAGGGTCTGTAACTCCTCGGACTATGCCGAATCAATGGACGGCATTGGTCGCCAACTCTGCGCCAAACGAGCATCCTCGCATCCGATTCAGCATAGTCCTGGATGCGGCATAGCGACGGCTGGACTAAACCGCTACGCGGTAATCTGTAGCACGACCGTTCCAGCACTTGCTTCGGGTTGATGGGTAGCGGGGCGTCCCTTCGCCCGTGGCTCCGATGCGAAAGCATGGATGGGCTGCTTTGCAGCACATTCCAAATTCGC
>DATDGT010000077.1:0-24983 GCA_036521975.1 Bryobacteraceae bacterium | reverse complement strand
GGATACTGCCTCTGTCTACACAAGTGAGTATCCTATCCCCGCTCCTTCCCGTCGCGATGCAATCGGAAGCAGGTCAGTTTGACAATCTCGCTCGAAATGACTGTGAAGCGGTGGATGGAAAAGAATGTGACCCGTTACACTTGCGCGGCGAACGACCCTTAGGCCAACGAGCGCCTCCCCGCCCCGTCCCGAACTCCCGAGGCCGCGAACAACCCAATTCCGGGGACTCTCCTTTCGCAAACCGCGACCTCCTCCCCACCAAACAACCGGCAGAACCCGGATCCCGAACCTTTCACCTGTTTTCATCTGACTCCACATCGGAACCTCCACACGACCACCGCCTCCAACCATTCACACCCAGAGACCCTTCACCTTCTCTTACGGCTCCAACAACCTGCCCGCCAACTAGGCATGACATTTCCCCCTTCGCCGGTATGGTTCCCATGAAGGAGTTTTTCAATGACAGAAGCACAACTCAACGCCCGGCGCGAAAACGCGAAGCGTTCCTCCGGGCCACGTACGATAGAAGGCAAAAAGCGTTCCTCGCTTAACGCCTTCCGCCACGGACTCACCGGTCAAATCATCATCCACACCCCGGAAGACCAGGAAGCCTTCAACAAGCACTGCGATGGCATCCGCGAAGCCCTCGCCCCCGTAGGCGCTCTCGAAATCGATCTCGCCCAGGCCATCGCCGAGGACCGCTGGCGCCTCAACCGCGCCCGTGCCCTGGAAAACTCCATCTTCGCCCTCGGCCAAACCGAACACGTCCCCGACGACTCCGACAACCCTGATGTCGACGCCGCCCTCGCCCAAGGCCGCACCTGGATCGCCCATGCCCATGAGCTTCAGCTCCTGTCAACTTACGAAACCCGCATCCGCCGCTCGGTGGAAAAGAACACGGCCGAGCTCCGTGCCCTGCAGAAGAAGCGCAAATTCGCCCCCGTCGAAACCCAACTGGAACATTTTCTAAACGCCCGATTCGAAGGCGGAAACGACGACCCCGCCGGCGATCTCCCCGCCGAAATCCCAGACTCTTCGGTTTGTTTTTTCGAGGACCGCGATCCAGCGTCAGATCAGCCAGAACCTGAAGGATTCACGGAGAAAAGCGCCGCGCCTCCCCCTGAACCAGCCACCCAACCGAGTCGGCCAGCCACCCAACACAGTCGGGAAGACCCGCCCCAAGCGCACAGCGAATGCGTAGTGCGCGTTAACGAACGAACACCCCCGAGACCAGAGCCCCGGAACAACCGGCCCGAACCCACCCGCCAGCCGACGATGGACGATGTATACGCCATCATTGGGTATCCCAGGCGGTGAGCGGGTCCGAAGTCCAATCCTGCGGCGGCTGCATGCAGAATCCGAAAGAACTGACTCGAATGGGTCAATTGACCCTTTCAGCGCGCGGCAGTATACTTCTACTACCTTTTCAAGCGAGGGGGATTACTATGCAGTGGCGGAAACTTGCCGTTGGTCTCATCTTGCCTTCGATTCCATTGCTGGCCCAAAGTGATCGCGGCACAATCACTGGCACGGTGGGAGATCCCGCAGGCGCGGTTGTGGCCAGTGCTCCGATCGAGGTCAGGAATGTCCAGACGGGCGCCGTGTACCAGGGCGGTAGCTCGGCTACCGGAAACTATGTTTTCCAAGTCCCCACCGGCAGCTACGAATTGTCGGTGACAGTCGCCGGGTTCAAGAAATATGTCCGGCAAAACATCGCCGTTCCCGTGGAGCAAACCGTGCGTATCGATGTGGTTCTGGAGGTCGGCTCGAACGCGGAGTCGGTGACGGTCACGGAAGCGGCCCCGTTGCTGAAGACCGAGAGCGGGGAATTGGGCCATAACGTTCAGGGCGATTACCTCAACAACCTGCCCGTGCTGGGGATCGGGTCGTCGGCCGTGGGATCGACCGGAATCCGAAGCGTATGGTCGGTGATGAACGTGATTCCGGGCACGTATTGGACGCCGGATAGCGCGGTCCGCGTAAACGGCACCGTAAGTAACATGGGTGCGCTCCGGGTCGAGGGTCAGGACGCCACCGATGTGTACAGCCGTTCCGAAACCACTTTAAATGAACCCAGTGTCGAGGCTGTCCAGGAGTTTGCGATTCAAACCAGCAACTACTCGGCGGAATTCGGACAAGTGGGCGCCGGTCTCTTTAATCTCACCATGAAATCGGGGAGTAACCAGTTTCATGGCAGCGCCTACGACTATTTCGTGAATGAGGATCTCAACGCGGGCGTGCCATTCACCAATTCCGGGAACGGCCACCTGTTGCGGCCTCGCACCCGGCGCAACGACTACGGTTTTACCTTGGGGGGTCCGGTGTGGATTCCCAAGGTCTACAACGGCCACGATAAGACGTTTTTCTTTTTCAACTGGGAACAGTTCCGCGAGACGATCGTCACCAACAACGTGCCGATCACGGTTCCCACAACGCTGATGAGACAGGGCAACTTCAGCCAGGTCCTGACCGGCCGCGTTCTTGGCACCGACGGGCTGGGCCGGCCGATCATGGAAAACACGATCTACGACCCCACCACGGCGCGCACGATAAATGGGGTTATCTACACCGATCCGTATCCGAACAATACTATTCCAGTCCAGCAACTGGATCCGGTGGCGCTGAAAGTCCAGGCCTACATCCCGCTGCCGACCAGCCCCGGGTTGATCAATAACTATTTGCCCGTCTACTCTAACCCCAGACACACCGATATCCCTTCGTTCAAGATCGATCATTCGATCAGTTCGCGGCTGAAAGTCTCCGGATACTGGGCGGACAACATCACGTCGGCGCCCAATAACAGCGCCTTACCTTACCCGCTTGGCAGCGGTCCTAGCACCTATATTCGGTCGGAGACCACTCGCGTAAACGCCGATTACACTATTACGCCGACGCTGCTGATGCATGTGGGCGTCGGTTTTGTGGATGCTTATTTCGATCCGAAAGTGCAAAGTTACGATCCGGTGGCGGGGCTTGGCTTCACGGGAACATACGCTTCCCCGCCCCTCTTCCCCGCATTTGGCGGGCTGAGCGAGGCCCAGGGGGGCCTAAGCGTGGGCGCGGGCGTGGCGGGGCCCCTCGTCGTGCGGAGTCTCAAGCCGACCTCGACCGCCACACTCACCTGGGTTCACAACAATCACACTTACAAAGTTGGTGGGGAGGTGATCGTCAACGGATCCCCCTCCTTTGGGCAGGGATTCGCGAACGGATCTATCACTTTCCTTCAAACCGAGACTGGACTTCCTTCCCTCGGGGGTGTGTCCCGAACCGCTACCGCGGTAGGCGGAGGTTACGTGGGATATAACTACGCCAGTTTCCTCATCGGCTCGCCCGATAATGGATACATTTCCGTTCCGACTCCTCTACGGTTGGGCAGCCATGGCCTGGACGGGTTTATCCAGGATAACTGGAAGGTGACTCGCAAACTTACCATCGACTACGGCCTGCGCTACGATTTTCAAACCTACTTGAGAGAGCATGACGGCGAGGCGCTGGATGTCTCCCCTTCCACGCCGAACCCGGCGGCGGGAGGCCTACCTGGCGGCATCATTTTTGAGGCTACGTGCCACTGCCAATTTGCGCACAACTATCCCTACTCGTTCGGCCCGCGATTCGGTCTGGCTTACCAGATCAATTCCAAGACTGTGTTGCGCGTTGGCGCGGGCATCTCGTATTCTCAAACCAGCGATGAGGAATCAACCGCCGGCAATCTCGGCTCCAACAAAACCTTCAGCGAGCCCTCCTACGGCGTCACTCCTCCCTTCTATCTACGCAACGGCATGCCTTACCAGGTCACGTTCCCCAACTTCTATGCCGGCCAGCAGCCGCTGCCGAACACGGTGAGCGCTCCTACGAATTACATGGATCGGCATGCCGGCTGGCCGGCGAGAGTCTTTCAATGGAGTTTGGGGCTGCAACGGGAGATCACCAGGAACCTGGTGGTGGAGGCCGCTTATGTGGGCAACCGCGGAGTTTGGTGGCCCGCCTACACCCTGTCTCCGATTAGTTCCGACGCCATTCCCTTCTCGACTCTGTCCGCTTACGGACTCAGCTTGAACAATCCCGCCGACTTGCAACTGCTGGCTTCTCCGGTCAACTCTACGCTGGCGGCCCAACGCGGCTTTGGCTCGCCCTACCCAGGTTTCCCCACGGGGCTCACGGTGAGCCAATCGTTACGGCCCATGCCCGAGTACACCATGGTGGTGAATCACTGGAACCCGATAGGCAACACCTGGTACGACTCGTTGCAGGCGAAAATGACCAAGCGATTTTCGCACGGCCTGGATGCCGTGGTGAGTTACACCTTCTCGAAGAATCTCACCCTGGGGGCGGAAGACAATAATGCATACTTTGACAGCTATCCCGAGGACGTATTCAATCGAAAAATAGACAAGAGCCTCAGTTCGTATTCTCAGCCGCAGGCCTTGATCATAAACGGAAATTACACCACGCCCAAAGTGTCTGTGGGGAACGGTTTCATGAGTAGAGTGGCGTCCCAAATCGCGCGGGATTGGACTCTGGGCGCGGTCTTGAAATACTCGAGCGGCCTGCCCATCCACGTTCCCACCTCCACCACCAACCTCTCAACCTATATCTTCCAGAGCGCTTGGGTGGACCGCGTTCCGGGTGTGCCACTGTTTACCGAAAACCTCAACTGTCACTGTTTCGATCCCAGCAAAACTTTCGTGCTGAATCCGGCGGCCTGGGTCAATCCGCCTCTGGGCCAGTTTGGCACTTCCGCCGTGTATTACAACGATTACCGGTATCAACGGCGGCCCATGGAAAACATGAGTTTGGGCCGCAACTTCCGTATCAAGGAGAAGGCGAATCTGCAAGTCCGCGCCGAGTTCACCAACGTCTTCAACCGGACAGAAGTGAACAACCCGACCGCCTCGAACGCCTTTGCCACTCAGACCCGGAACTCGGCCGGCATAACCACCGCAGGTTTCGGATACGTCAGCACGGCAACCACGTTTGGTCTGCCACGGCAGGGCACCCTGGTAGCGCGCTTTCAATTCTGATGGAACGGATCCTCGAACGGCAGCATACTGCGGCGGAGTTTTTGGGCGCGAAGGGAGTCTCAATGGATCCACGCAAGCTTGCTGTTTATCTCTTATTGTTGTCGATTCCACTGTTGGCCCAGAGCGATCGCGGGACCATCACCGGCACGGTAGGAGATCCCGCGGGCGCGGTAGTTGCCAACGCTCCGATTGAGGTTAGGAACGTCCAGACGGCCGCGGTATATCAGGGGGGCAGCTCGGCCACTGGAAATTACGTGTTCCAAGTCCCGACTGGAAACTATGAGTTGTCGGTGACAGTGCCCGGCTTCAAAAAGTATGTCCGGCAAAACATCGGGGTTCCCGTGGAGCAGACCGTACGTATCGATGTCATTTTAGAGGTCGGTTCCAATGCGGAATCGGTGACCGTTACCGAATCGGCCCCCCTGCTCAAGACCGAGAGCGGCGAATTGGCCCACAACGTCGCGGGCGACACGCTGGACAGTCTGCCCGTTCTGGGGATCGGGTCGGCGGCTGTGGGATCTACCGGCATCCGCAGCATATGGTCGGTGATGAGCGTTCTTCCGGGCGCTTATTGGACTCCGGATTCCGCAGTGCGCATAAACGGCACGGTGAGCAATATGGGCGCGCTGCGGGTAGAGGGTCAGGACTCGACGGATGTATATAGCCGCGCCACCACTTCCCAAAACGAACCTAGCGTGGAGGCGGTGCAGGAATTTGCCATTCAAACCAGCAATTACGCGGCGGAATTCGGACAGGTAGGCGCGGGTCTTTTTAATCTCACCATGAAATCCGGGAGCAACCAGTTTCACGGCAGCGCCTACGACTATTTCGTGAATGAGGATTTGAACGCGGGTGTACCGTTCACCAACGACGGCAACGGGCACCTGCTGCGCCCGCGCGCGCGGCGCAACGATTACGGCTTTACCGTGGGCGGTCCGGTTTGGATTCCCAAGGTGTACAACGGCCACGATAAAACCTTTTTCTTTTTCAACTGGGAACAGTTCCGCGAGACCGCCGTCACCAATAACGTGCCGATTACGGTTCCCACGCTTTTGATGCGGCAGGGCAATTTCACTCAGGTCCTTACCGGCCGTGTTTTGGGAACGGATGGACTCGGCCGCCCGCTTATGGAAAACACGATTTACGATCCGAACACCGCGCGGCTCATAAATGGAGTCACATACACAGATCCATACCCGAACAACGCTATTCCGGTAGGTCAATTGGATCCGGTCGCGCTGAAAGTCCAGGCCTATGTGCCATTGCCCCAAAACCCCGGGCTGATCAATAACTATTTGCCTGACTACTCCAATACGAGAATATCCTCTATCCCTTCAATCAAGATCGATCATTCCATCAGCGCACGGCTGAAATTGTCCGGATACTGGTCGGACACAACGACATCGGCGACAGGTAACACCGCGCTGGCTTATCCGCTTGGAAGCTCGGGTCACACCAGCATCCGGTCCCAATCCACCCGCATAAATGTCGATTACACCATTCGACCGACGCTGCTGCTGCATTTGGGCTTTGGGTTGGTGGATGTCTACAACGATCCGACCGTGGAACCCTACGATCCGGTGGCAGGGCTCGGCTTCACGGGAACGTACGCTTCGCCTGGGATTTTTCCTGATTTTGGAGGAATCAGCGGGGCGCAAGGTGGCCTGAGCACGGGCGCGGGGGCGGGCGGCCCCTTCGTAGTGCGGAGCATCAAGCCGACCTCGACCGCTACCCTCACCTGGGTTCGCAATAATCACACCTACAAAGCGGGTGGGGAAGTGATCGTCAACGGATCGCCGTCCTATGGGCAGGGGTTCGCGAATGGCGATATGCTGTTCAGCCCTACGGAGACCGGACTTCCAGCCTTGGGCGGGGTGTCCAGAGTGGTCACGACGGTGGGCGGAGGAAGCGTCGGCTATTCTTACGCCAGTTTCCTCATCGGCTCGCCCGATAGCGGATATATTTCCGTTCCCACCCCGTTGAGGCTGGGGAGCCATTCTCTGGCGGGGTTTGTCCAGGATAACTGGAAGGTGACCCGCAAACTCACCATCGATTACGGCCTGCGCTACGATTTTCAAACCTACCTGAGGGAGCACGATGGCGAGGCGCTGGATGTGTCGCCTTCCACGCCGAATCCGGGCGCCGGAGGCCTGCCGGGAGGAATCATTTTCGAGGCCACGTGCCACTGCCAGTTCTCGCACAACTATCCCTATGCATTCTCGCCGCGATTTGGCCTGGCATATCAGATCAACTCTAAGACTGTGTTACGAATCGGCGCTGGTCTTTCTTATTCTCAAAACAGCGATGAGGAATCGACGGCCGGCAATATGGGCTCCAACAAACCCTTTAGCGCTCCGTCCTACGGGATCACGCCTCCGTTCTATTTACGAAATGGCATGCCCTACCAGGTTACGTTCCCGAACTTCTACGCCGGTCAGCAGCCGCTGCCCGGGACCATCGGCAACGCGACCAATTACCAGGATCGGCATTCCGGCTGGCCGGCCAGAGTGGCGCAATGGAGCATCGGGCTGCAGCGGGAAGTTACGCATAATTTGGTGGCGGAAGCGGCCTACGTGGGCAACCGAGGCGTTTGGTGGCCCGCTTACACGATGTCCCCGATCAGTTCGGATGCCATCCCTTTCGCGACGCTCCAAGCGTATGGGCTCAGCCTGAATAATCCCGCCGATTTGCAACTGCTGGCTTCTCCCATAAATTCGGCGCTCGCGGCCCAGCGCGGTTTTGGCAACGCGCCATACCCAGGTTTCCCCACCGGCCTTACCGTAAGCCAGGCGCTGCGGCCAATGCCCGAATACACCATGGTGGTGGTCCACTGGAATCCGGTGGGCAACACCTGGTACGATTCCATGCAGGCAAAACTGACCAAGCGGTTCTCCCACGGTCTGGATGCTGTGGTTAGTTACACCTGGAGTAAGAATCTGACTTTAGGCGCTGAAGATAATAATGCGTATGGCGACAGCTACCCCGAAGACGTATTCAATCGTCACCTGGATAAGAGTCTCAGTTCTTATTCTCAGCCGCAGGTGTTGCTCATTAACGGGAATTACACCACGCCCAAACTCTCCTTGGGGAATAATTTCGCGAGTAAGATGGCGTCGGTGATCTCGCGGGACTGGACTTTGGGCGCCCTCCTGAAATACGCGAGCGGTCTCCCCATCCATGTTCCCTCGGCTACTAATAATCTGCAGTCCGCCGTCTTTCAGACCGCTTTTGTCAATCGAGTGCCAGGCGTGTCGCCATTTACTCAAGACCTGAACTGCCACTGTTTCGATCCCAGCAAAACCTTCGTGCTGAATCCGGCAGCGTGGGTGAACCCGCCGCCCGGCCAATTCGGCACGGCCGCCGTCTACTATAACGACTACCGCTATCAGCGGCGCCCAGTGGAGAACTTGAGTCTGGGTCGCAACTTCCGGATCAAAGAGAGGGCCAATCTACAAGTCCGCGCCGAGTTCACCAACGTCTTCAACCGGACAGAAGTGAACAACCCGACGTCCTCGAACGCCTTCGCCACCCAGACCCGCAACGCGGCGGGCATCACTACCGCGGGTTTCGGATACGTCAGCACGGCAACGACCTTTGGTTTACCGCGGCAGGGTACGCTTGTTGCGCGGTTTCAATTTTGATAGATGTTATACGAAGGAGCTGCGATCATGGCCGTTCGAACATTTGTTGCGTGGTGCGCCGGACTAGGATTATTATTACCGGCCACGGTCTTGGGGGCAGACGCCAGCGCGGTCGCGGATGCGGCCATGCGGCGCGACCTGTCCACTGTGAGCTCGCTAATTCAGCAAAAGGCCGACGTGAACGCGCCCCAGCCCGACGGCGCCACGGCTCTGCACTGGGCCGCACAGAACGGCGATTTGAGCATGGCTGACCTGTTGATCCGTTCCGGGGCGAAGGTAAGCGCGGCCAATCGCTTTGGCGCGACTCCGCTGGCTCTGGCGTGCATCAACGGGAGCGCTGCCATGATCGAAAAGCTCGTGAACGCGGGGGCGGATCCCAAAGCCCCGCTTTCCGAACTCGGTGAGACGCCGCTCATGATGGCCGCGCGCACGGGCAATGTGGATGCGGTGAAGCTGCTTTTGGATCATGGAGCCGTGGTGGACGCCAAGGAGAACTCGAGGGGCGACACAGCCTTGATTTGGGCAGCGGGAGAATCTCATCAAGCGGTGGTCAAGCTGCTGATCGAGCATGGCGCCGACGTCAACGCCCGCTCGAATCCCGAAGTCCAGGCGGCGGGTGGCCGAGGTGGCGGAGGCGGAGCGGCCCGCCAGAACGCCGCGGCAGTGCCGCTGGCCGGACCCCGCGCCTGTCCCCCCGCGCATCCCGGTCCTCGCCCGGCGCCCGTGTTCGGCGTGGCTGGCGGGGCCAACCGGACCAAGGCCACGGGCGGCGGCTGCATCACGTCCTTAGTTCTGGCGGCGCGGCAAAACGATAAAGAGACGGTGCGGATTCTGCTCGACGCCGGAGCCGACATCAATCTTACGATGGCCGATGGAACTAGCGCGCTGGTCATCGCGATCATCAATGCGCATTTCGAGCTTGCATCCTATCTTCTGAACCGGGGCGCCGATCCCAATCTTCCTGACGGAAAAGGCATGGCGGCCTTGTACGGCGCCGTGGACATGCGCAATGTCATGACCACCGATGTGCCGCAAGCCAAACCCGACAATCTGGACCCACTCGATCTGATTAAAGCGCTCCTGAACAAAGGCGCCGATGTAAACGCGCGGCTCACGGCCAAACTGCCCTACCGCGGCGGGACAAATCCGACCTGGCAGTCCGAGGTGGGCGCCACTCCGTTCCTGCGCGCCGCTTATTCAAACGACGTCGCGGTCATGCGGCTACTCTTGGCTTATGGCGCAGATCCGGGAATCACCGCATCGGACAAAACCACTCCATTAATGGCGGCGGCGGGCGTGGGCTGGCTGCCCAGCTTGGTTTACACGCGCAACGAAAACCTGATCGAGTCGCTCAAACTGTGCCTGGAACTCGGCAACGACATCCATGCCGTCAACGACGGCAAGCCCAACTCGGGCGGACCTGCCGGATTGACGGCTCTGCACGGCGCGGCGTTCAAGGGGGTGCCCGAAGGCGTGCAGTTCCTGGTGGATCATGGCGCCGACGTGTACGCGAAAGATACTGGCAGCACCGACGGCGGCGCCCGTGGTCAAGGGAGGACGCCATTGGAATGGGCCGAAGGCGTCTATTTTGAGGGGCAAGCTCCCCGGCGTGAGGAAAGGACCGTCGCCCTACTGCAGAAGCTCATGAGCGAAAGGCAGCAGCCGGTCAAAAAGACGCAGTGAGGCGCACAGCGAATGCGTTGTGCGCGTTAAGCAAACGTCGCGGGCGACCATTCCGAGCCGCAACCGTAACGGAACCGGTTCACAGACTCTGTGATAGATTGAGCGGGCTATGCGCATTTCGGCCGTCTTGTTGTTCCTGGTGCCCGTCCCGGTGCTGGCGCTGGACCCTTCGAAATCCCTGACTCAATACACCCGCACGGTCTGGACGCAAGCGCAGGGGCTGCCGCAAGACACTGTAAGGGCGATCGCGCAAACCCCGGACGGTTACTTATGGCTCGGCACCAGCGAAGGCTTGGCGCGCTTCGACGGCTACGATTTCACCACGTTCACACAGGATCGCGTGCCCCTTCCGAGCAACGCTATCAGCGTGTTGTGGGTCGACCGGAACGGCAACCTGTGGATCGGAACAAGTTCCGGTCTGGCGCTTTATTCGAACGGGCAGTTTAAGGCGTTCGCGAACGAAGACGGCCTGCCCTCCGGAGGAGTGTCGTCGCTTACTGAGGATGCAGCGGGCACGGTGTGGCTGGTGGTGGGCGGGCATTTGACGCGCTTTGAAGGCGGCAAATTCGTGTCTTACCAGCGGGCGGACCTCGCGCCCGTGCAATCTGTTCGGGTGGTCTATGGCGACCGGCAAGGGCAGTTGTGGATCGCCGGTATCGGCGGCGTGGTGAAACGCGTGGGCGGCCAGTTCGTGCCGGTTTTGGGACCCCAGGACCTGCGCGTCAACATGATCACCTCCATCCTGCAAGACACGCGCGGGACCTGGATGGCGGGAATCAACGGAATCCTGCTGCTTCGGTCCGATGGATCGTTGCGGCATTTCACCACGCAGGATGGCTTGCCGAACGTTTTCGTTCTCACGCTTTGCGAAGATCGAGCGGGCAACTTGTGGGTGGGGACCTATGGCGGTCTGAGCCGCTTGGATGGAGACCGTTTCATTAGTCCGCCGCACGACAACAAAGAAGATCGAGATTGGGTCTGGTCTCTGTTCGAGGATCGCGAGGGAGACTTATGGGTGGGCGCCAATAGCGCGTTGATGCGTCTTCGTGATGACCTATTTACTATCTACGGCCGGTCCGAGGGACTTCCGAGCGATGAGCCAACAGTGGTACACCAAGACGGCCGTGGGCAAATCTGGGTTGGCTATCACGACAGTGGTCTTTTGGCTTTTTCCCCAGGGGCTTCGCACCTCTACACCACTCGCGATGGGCTGCCCAGCAACGAAATGTTCGCGCTGCGCGATGCCCGCGACGGCGACCTCCTGATTGCCAGCCGCGGCGGCGTGAGCCGGCTACATCAAGGCCGATTCCTGAATTATTCGGTTCCCGATCCGGTGGGACGCACCGTGGTATACGACGTCTTGGAGGATACTCGCAGGCATCTCTGGGCGGCCGCCGCGGGCGGCGTTTACGAATTCGACGGCAGCCGATGGCGCGCGGCGATGCCAGGATTTGCCCTAAACCTGGCCCAGGAGCCGGATGGAACTATTTGGGCGGGCTCGCTCAGTAGCGGGCTGTGGCGCCTTTCCGCGCACGCAGAAGAACCGGTAAAGAAATACACCACCGCCGACGGATTAGGCTCGAACGAGGTCCGCTCTCTTTACCGGGATCGCGAGGGGACCTTGTGGATCGGCACGCAGGGCAGCGGCCTGTCGGTGCTTCGCGATGGCGTGTTCCATCGCTTCAGCGCCCGTGACGGACTACTCAGCGATACAGTTGCCCACGTAGAAGAGGACGGCCAAGGCAGCGTATGGCTGAGCACTCCACGAGGCATCTGCCGGATTCTTAAGCAGCAGCTCTGGGACTTCAGCGCCGGCAAAATCCATGTCCTGACGCCGGAAAACTTTGGGGTCGCGGAAGGGCTGCGCAGCGCCCAATCCGCTCCCGCGGCCCCGGCCAGCGGCGGCGGCACGCGCACCCGAGATGGACGGCTGTGGTTTCCAACCGGCCGCGGGCTTGCTGCCATTGACCCGACTGCCGCTGCGCGTGTGGGCGATAAGGTGCCGCCCGCGACGCACATCGTAGAGGTCGCCGTAAACGGTCAGCCTGTGAACCTGGTCTCGGCTTCGCGGTGGAAACCCGGTGTGGGACGGGTTCAGTTTCACTACACCGGAATCGATTTGAACGCTCCTGAGCGGCTCCGCTATTCGTACAAATTGGAGGGCCTGGATCGGGATTGGATTCCAGCCGGAACCAGGCGCTTCATCGATTACAACCCTCTGCCGCATGGCCGCTACCGCTTTTTGGTGCAAGCCTCGCTTCCGGGAGGCGGAACTAGCCAAGCGGAGTTTCCGTTTGAAGTATTGCCTACGTTCTATGAGACGAAGTGGTTTCCCTGGGTGTGCGGCGCCTGCTTGGCGGCGGCAGTATACGGTTTGTACCGGCTGAGGGTGCGGCGGATTCACGCCCGCTTTGCGTTAGTCTTCGAGGAGCGCGCTCGGCTGGCCCGCGAAATCCACGATACACTCGCACAAGGATTCGTAGGTATCTCCGCGCAATTGGATGCCGTCGCGATCCGCCTCAACCAGGATTTGGAAAGCGCGCGCCTGCATTTGAATCTGGCCCAGAAAATGGCCCGCCACAGCTTAACGGAAGCGCGGCGTTCCGTGATGGATTTGCGCGCCGCCGATCTACAAGAGCAGGATCTGCCCGCTGCCTTGATCGCGTCCGCCGAGCGGCTGGTCGCGGGAACCAACGTGGAGTTGTGCTGCGACGTGGCCAATATCAAAGATCAGCTTGCGCCGGACGTGGAGCAAAACGTCCTTCGGATTGCCCAAGAGGCAGTGGCGAATGCGGTGAAACATGCCCGGCCCGCTATGGTTCAGGTGCAGTTGGAAAGGGAAAGTGGCTTCGTTTTTCTGCGCGTGAAAGACGATGGAGCGGGATTCGAGACGCCAGAAACGTTTTCATCGGACGGAGGACAATTCGGAATTTTGGGAATGCGCGAGCGCGCGGCTCGCTGTGGAGGCGACTTCATTCTATCGAGCCGGCCTGGGGCGGGAACTCAGGTGGAGGTAAAGGTCCCAGTCCGCGCTGATATGAATGGAGGTCGGGTTGGGCAAGATGGTGGCACAGGCTTTAGCCTGTGATTTGTGCGCGCAAGCGCACAGCGAATGCGTCATGTGCGTTAAGGTTTCGGGAGTAGAATACAGAACTGGAAGGAGAGCCGTATGAGACATCGATTGCTAACCTCCCTCGCCGCGCTGCCGGCCGTGGCTACCATTTTTACGCTCACCGCCGAGCCCGGGCTAGCCCAAGGAGCTAAAGCGGCCGCACCCGCCGCCACAACATCGCCAACCGCGAAAACTTGGACGTCGCCGAAGACGCCGTGGGGCGATCCGGACTTACAAGGTACCTGGACCAGTGACGACTGCATCGGCACTCCCATGAGCCGGCCCGCGAATCTCGGCGACCGGCTCTACGATACCGAGCAGGAACTATCTCAACGGGAGAAGCAACTCGAGAATCAGCAACAAAACGATTCGCAGGAATTCGTGGCGCCCAATCAGCGGGTAGGCACGGGCCCTCCGAACCACTGGGGCGAGCGAGCGCGGCGGCCATGCAAGCAGACGTCGCTGGTCGTCGATCCGCTCAACGGCCGAATGCCGGATCTGACCGCCAAAGCCCGTACCATACCAATTCCCGAGGGCGCCGCCATTAACGATCCGAAAGCCGATTCCTGGGAAGATTTCAGCTATTACATTCGCTGCATCAGCCGCGGAGTGACCGGCTCGATACTGCCTGTGCCCTACGGAAACGGACAAGAGATCGTCCAAGCGCCAGGCTACGTGTCGATCATGCAGGAAATGGTGCACGAAGCCCGCGTCATTCCACTGAACGGCCGTCCTCACGCGAGTAGCAGTGTCCGTTCGTATATGGGCGACCCTCGTGGGCACTGGGAAGGCAATACACTCGTCGTTGAGACTACGAACTTTCTGGGCAACAGAACGGGAATTCAGGGCAATGGAAACGGCACTCCCACCAGCGACGCGTTGCGATTGATCGAACGTTACATGCGCACGGGGCCAAATGAGATCCGGTACGAGGTGACCGTCGACGATCCGAAAACCTTTGTGAGACCGTTCAAGATTTCTTTCCCGATTACACAAGAGCCGGGTTACCGGAATTTCGAATATGCGTGTCACGAGGGCAACTACGCCATGTTCGACTCTCTGAGCGGCGCGCGCGCTTTAGAGAAAAAAGCGGCGGCTAAAAAATAGCGGATCTGCGCAACTAAACGAAGTCCACAGTTTTGCGTTTCGAATCCCCAACACGCATACGCATCCTCATCGCCGAGGATCATCTCATTGCGCGCGCGGGCCTCGGCGCCATCGTAAACGCACAACCTGACATGACGGTCGTCGCCGAGGCGCAAAACGGCGAGGAAGCTCGCAAGCTATACGCGCGCTATCGCCCCGACGTCGCCCTCATGGACATGCGAATGCCGGTGATGAACGGCCTGCAAGCGATTACCGCGATACGCGCCGATTTTCCCTGCGCCCGCATCGTGGCGCTCAGCACTTTTGGCGGGGATGAAGATATTCGCCGGGCGCTGGTGGCGGGCGCCCAAGCTTATCTCACCAAGGATGTGCTACACGACGATTTGATCGGCGCCATTCGCGCGGTCCACGCCGGGCGGCGCTATCTGCCGGCCAGCGTGCGCGCGACCTTGGATGCTGAATCGGCGCATCCGGATCTGAGCGCTCGCGAAATGGAAGTCCTGCGGCTGATCGTGCGTGGAATGAGCAACAAACGGATCGCTTTTGAACTGAGCATCGCCGAGGACACGGTTAAGAATCACGTGAAAAGTATTCTGAAGAAGCTCGGCGCCGACGACCGGACGCTTGCCGCCACAAAAGCGATCCAGCGCGGAATCATCCACTTGCAGGCTTGAGAAAAACTCGCCGGCATTCAGCGCACACCGCTCCCCTGAGCCGAGGTTAGCGTTTATTCCCAAGTTGCCCCAACATTTGCCGCGCTTCGGCGCTCACGGCCGGCTCCGAGCTTGCGGCGGCTTTTTCCAGATGCGGAAGCGCCCCGATCACATCGCCCGATTCCGCCAACAACTCTCCCAAATCCAGTTGCGCTCGCGCGTACTCCGGCCGGACTTTAATAGCCTCCTGGTATTCCTGCACGGCGGGTTCAATCTTACCTTGCGCGGCGAGGAGATTCCCCAGCAGATCATGCGCTTCGGCCGCGCCGGGGTCGAGCTTCAGTTCCGCTTCAAGCTGGCGTCGAGCCTCGTCAAAGCGCCTTACACGAGCGAGCGCCAGCGCGTAGTTGTACCGCGCGGCGCCGTAGTCCGGCCTCTGCCGGATGGCGGTCTCAAAATGATACCGAGCCTCCTCGAAACGGCCGCTCGCGGATAGAACATTGCCCAGATTGCTGTGCGCTTCCGCGTAATCCGGCTGCCTCCGTATGGCCTCCCGGAACGCCGGCTCCGCGTGCGCCAAGTCTTTGTTTTCGAGCCATACCGCTCCCAAACTGTTGTAAGGCTCGGCTATGTCTTCATCCAGTTCCCCTGCCTTTTGGAACGCGGCGATGGCATCATCCTTCGAGCGCTGGGCCGCGTAGGCCAAGCCGAGTTCGTGCCAGGTCGTCGCGTCCGATGGCGCGACCGCCAATGCCCTCTTGAAAACATCGATCGCGCGGCCCGGCTGGCCGGATAAGCGCAGGCTGAATCCCAACTGCCGCAGAGCAATCAAAGAATCGGGCTCGTGCCGCACTGCCGCTTCGTAAAAAGGGATAGCCTTCTCGGGTTGCCCGCTGTTAGACCACGCGTCAGCGAGGTGCAGATAATATTCCGCCCGTTCGGGACGATATTTGTCGATTGCCGCCGCCAACGCGGGGATGCCCTGGCCCAAATTGCTTTGCTGACTGACCTGCGCGACGGCCCAATACAATTCGCGGTCGCGCGCGTCCGGCAATTCCCGCGGATAATACAGGACCACTTCGCCACGATAACCGTTCTCGGCCGT
Organism: Bryobacteraceae bacterium; assembly: GCA_036521975.1. GTDB lineage: Bacteria > Acidobacteriota > Terriglobia > Bryobacterales > Bryobacteraceae > Palsa-187. The sequence continues at coordinate 8,661 of DATDGT010000077.1, read as the reverse complement.
GTCGCGCTTCTCCTCGAGCAGCGCGAGCAGATCTCGCTCGGGTTTTCGGCGCTGAATATAGTGATCCGTCATTACCGCATGCACTACATCGTCTGTGCGCCGCTTGGGCATGTGACAGCCGATGCAGTCCTCGGACTGCGGATGTCTGCCCGCGGCCGACAGTTCCCGCACCGCCGCGTCATGGCATTGCCGGCACACCGCCGTATAATGTCGCGCCCCCTCCTCGCCCCGCGGGATATCGTGAGGATTGTGACAAGTCGTGCAATCGAGCGCGCCCGCGCTCTTCTGAAAACAAGCCGAGCGCCGCAGCCGGTACGCGGCGCCAACGATCTCGAATTTGTCGTCGTGCCCAGTCCCCGCCGAGTGGTCGAACTGAAGGACGTAGTCGCTTAGCGGTTCCCCTGGCCGAAACGAAAACCGCTCGCGCCCATACCGCAAGATTGCATTGGGCAGACGCGTGCTGGTGGTTTCCAAGTGGCATTGCATGCATACCTCGATCCGCCTGTCGGGACTCAGGTGCGCTGGATTCACGATCGCGCGGCGAATGTCTTCCGGCTTGGCGCCGTTTACGGCCATATCGACGTGCCGGCTGCCCGGACCGTGGCACCGCTGGCAGTCTATGCCCTGAGGGACCGGCTCCGGGAAAGTGGCTTCCCCCTTTGCATCGTTCCCGCGCCAGGCAGTCTCCGGAATTCCGTTGTGGCAGAACATGCAGGAGTCCGTAATGGCCCGCGCGAAGCCCGCATGATCCGCCCTGTCATACCCGGGATTCATCCCCGGCGAGCCGCCTTTCTCCGCATACCATGCCAGGGGAAGCTCGGTTAGCGTGCCGCGACTGGTTCGATGCAAATAGGCGCGCACATGATTGCCGGAACCCACCACGTAATCGATCTGCTTTTCTACTTGGTTGGTCTCCTTGCCGTCGAATCCGATCTGATACCGGCGTTGATAGAAGCGTCCGTTGCGTTCCGTAATCGTGAAATAGCTGTCGGATAAGTTGTGATAAAAAGTTGCGGGCTTAATGGTCTCGGGCGAAGGGCGATAGAAGGATCGCGCCATGCCCGTGCGACGATAGGTCTCCCAAATGTTCGCGTGGCAGCCGGCGCATAGGGCAGGATCCACATATTCCGCGTTTGAGGCCACCGGGGCCGCTGCCCGGTGGCGGAAGAAAAGCACACCGCCCGCTGCTACCGCAACTCCTGCAAGAACCGTAAGCAACTGCCGGCGCATGCCAGATTCAATGATACCCGCAATTTAGCGCCCGGCCGGTCCTATGGCGTGCCCGACGCCGCGCCCGATTGACACCGGGTGGGATCTTCAATAGACTTTTGCTCCGGTCGCCTCAGTTTGAGGATTTCCAAAAAACGGGGTTCTATGCGTTTCTCGATCGTGGTACAGGCAACCCCCCTGTTGAATCCAGGCAAGCGCAGCCTCAATCGGCGTCATGGTAGTGGGAAAGAGAAAGAAGAGCGCAACCCCGGGGGTGCGGAGCGCGCTCTTGTGGTTCGTTAATCGTTGAATGGCCCACGTCGGCGCCGATGCACTGCGCCATAGCTGAAAGAGTCGAAAATGGCCCGAATAGGAAGCGAGTTCGAGACAGATCCAAGCTGGAGCTGCGGAGACCGAACATGTTGCAGGAACCCGTTCGAGTCTTCGTACTTTGATGTTCCACCATTTCGTGGTATAAGAAATCTGATTCACAGCGTTACGTGCTGCAAGGGTCAAGCGCTCCGGCCTGCTGGAGATTCTCTCCGTGAAGGCCCGTGCCCCGCACGCTCAACGACCCCGTCCACTTTCAGATTTCTTCCTCGAGGTGAGGCATCGCCGTTTCATCGCAGCCCCTGCAAATCCAAATCTGGTGCATCGACCGTCTGGTCCCGTACGTTAAAAATCCCCGTGAGAACGACTCTGCTGTTGATCGGATGTGCAGTAGCATTCGGGAATTTGGCTTTAAGGTGCCCGTGCTAGCGCGCAGTGATGGCGAAGTAATCGACGGCCATTTACGATTGAAGGCCGCGCGCAAGCTCGGACTCACTGAAATTCCGGTGCTCCTTTGTGACGAATGGACGCCAGCACAGGTGAAAGCGTTCCGCCTGCTGGTGAATCGCTCGGCAACGTGGGCGGATTCTGACGAAGAACTGCTCGCGCTGGAGCTTCAGGAAATCCAAGAAGCTGATTTCGATCTCAACCTGACGGGTTTCGATCCCAGCGAAATCGACACGCTGCTGGCGATCGACGATGAGGAACGCGCAAATGATGCGCCGCCGCTGCCCGTCACTCCCGTATCCCAGATGGGTGATCTTTGGACATGCGGCAACCATCGCGTGCTCTGCGGAGACGCGACCAGCGCGGAAGCCGTTGCGCGGCTATTAGGCGAACGCAAGCCGCGGCTGCTCGTCACCGATCCGCCCTACGGGATTGAGCTCGATAGCGAATGGCGTGACCGCGCCGGCCTTAACGGCTGCGGACCGGCCGAGCCGTCGTACATGAAGAAGCGCACCGCCGGCCATACCGAGACCAGCATCTCCGGCGACACGCGCGCCGATTGGTCAGAAGCGTTCGCGCTCGTGCCGAGTCTCGAGGTCGCCTACGTCTGGCACGCATCGAAGTTCACGCGGGAAGTGCTCGATGGTCTGCTGCGGATCGGCTTCGTACACCACCAGCAAATTATTTGGGACAAAGGGCGGACGGTCCTGACGCGGACGCACTATTGGTTCCAGCACGAGCCCTGCTGGTATGTCCGAAAAAAGAATGCGCCGTGGTTCGGCAAAGCGGGGGAGAACTCCACCATCTGGGCTAGCGCATCGCCAAAGTTCATCATAGGCGGCTCCGACGAGGATAAATTCGATCACCCAACGCAGAAGCCGATCGAGCTAATGCGCCGACCGATCCTGAATCATCTCCGCCGCGGAGAACTAGTGTACGAACCGTTCCTGGGGAGCGGCACCACGCTGGCGGCCGCTGAACTGACCGAGCGCGTCTGCTTCGGGATCGAGCTGGATCCGAAGTACGTGGATGTCGTCACAACGTTGGCAGTCCCTCAGCGGCAAGCAAGCCCAGCTCGCCGGCGACCGGCCGCACGTTCGAGGAGATCGCGCAGGTGCGCCACAAGGAGGCCTCTTGAATCGCACGTTGTCACGCCGAGATCGCGGCGATCGAGCTGGAACTCCTCGGGGGGAATCCCGATGTCGAGGGTCTGGTACTCGCACTGTCGGACTGGTCGGCGGAGCTCCGAATCCTCCAAGACGAACAACGCCGCCGGGGTTGATTCCGGCGGCGCGAAAACGACGGCGTTGGCAACGGTCAGCTTTTGATCGAGTAGCTGCGCTCCCCGTCTTCACTCTTGGTGGAAATCACGTCGAGCCCCATCTTCTTGCGGAGGGTCCCCGAAAGGAATCCGCGCAGCGAATGCGGCTGCCAACCGGTTGCCTTCATCAACTCCTTGGCCGTCGCGCCTCCCGACCGCTTCAGCAGCTCCAATATCGTTGCCGTCTTGCTGCCCTCGCGAGACCCGCTGGGTTTGGCAGCACGGCTCTTGGCGCCCTTGGGGGCTTTGGGCGCTTTCTGTCCGCCCTTGGCCTGTTTCCTCACTTTGCCCTTGGCGGGCGCAACGGGCGCGCGACGTGGCGCGCGGGCGGCCTTTTTCGTGGCCTTGGGTTGTTCCTCAGCGGCGGCCTCGGGGGCTGTCGCCGTTTCTTCTGCGATTGTCGAGTTGGTCTCCTTGACGCGGTGATTCCGCGGTCACACATGGATCGCTCTCTTCTGCTTGAAAAGCAAGGCAATTGTGCATGTTCCGAAGTCTTTCCGGGGAGGCCCGATTGGAACCCGCCCGCCCGCAGATTGGGCAGAATGGGGCAGATTGCGGCAAATCGGCGTAAATGAAAGGGCACGGCTCGAAATTCATTCGCAAGAAGGAAGAGGCGATCGCCGCGCTGCTTACGCAACGCAATATCGATGAGACCGCCAAACTCGCCGGCATCGCGCCCAACACGCTGCTGAATTGGCTGAAGCTCCCGGCCTTCCAGGGCGCTCTTCGGGAAGCTCGCCGCGCCGCCTACGGCCAATGCATCGCGCGACTCCAACAGGCGAGTAGCGCCGCGGCTACTACGCTCCTCAAGATCATGTTGGACCAGAACGCGCCGCCATCCTGCCGGATCAGAGCTGCCGATAGCGTTCTCGGCCACGCGGCCTAGGCCATGGAGATCGAGGAGATTGAGGCGCGCGTGAGCGAATTGGAGCGCGCGGCGGAAGCGCAGAATTGGTGCGGGCGACCTTAGCATGCGGTCATGGACACGGATGCTGGGGCCTATGCGGCGGACGGCGATTTAGAGCGTGCGCTCGCCGCATCGTCCAGCGCGCAGAGCTTGCGCCAACTGCCGCAAGGGTCGATTGAGCGCACCCCACTCATGAGTACAACCGCTTCGGTCCGGGTGGACTGGGTCCAGCTACACCGAAGGCCGACGACGTGCGTCGATTCAATATTCCTTCGGATCAACATCGTGCTTCTCTGATGGCCGCAGCCGGCAGCGGCCATATTCTTGGGATATTTTCGTGCGAGCTCACCCAGCTATGGGTCTCCAGTCCTTTTTGCAAGAACGAGCGAGGTCTGTCTCACCTACGGGGCAGGAGCAATTCTGCCGTTGCCGGCAGCGCGTCCGGAAGCGTAAATAGCAAGGCCATTGCCGCCCAACTCGACGCGGTGTCCGACGCGAACTGGTGCCACCCGTGGGGAAAACCGCTTTCGAACGTGTGTGGCTGCACTGGAACGGCGCTCGTGGGCATGAACCAGGAGCCGTCGGAAAGTTGATTTCGCAGCAGCCATTCGACCCCTTTTTCGTATGTCGGATCCTTGGTTGAAACTTCCCCACCGATGTGCAACGCGTAGAGCGCCTGGCCAGTGGCATACGCTTCGCCAGGATAGCCGGGAAGAAGACTCCAGCTACCATCGGCATTCTGCGAGCTCTTCAGAGCTTTGACGAACAGCGCGCGCTCCGAAACTGTCGCTCCGGCATCAGCCAATCCGAGGAGCTGCATCGATCGTTCTTCCTCGGAAGCGGCCTTGGTGGACAAGAGCCACTTCTTGGCGCGCCCGAACCTCTCTTTGAACTCCTCGCGGCGCCCGGGGATCGGATAAAGTCTCATCGCACGCAGCACGACAGCGGTGGTGGTGAAGGGGCTGTATTCGGCGGGGGGCCGGTAGCTTGTCAGTCGCCACGATCCGTCCGGGAATTGATTCATCAAGAGGTAGTGAACGTGTGAATCCGTCTCGGCATCCGCGGCATAGCCGGCTGCCGCCATGCCCATGAGTGTGTAGCCGATCGTAGTCGCGGCTCCGCCGATTGTCGACCCAAGCCGCATGGTTTCGAAATATGGCTTGTCGGTCGCTACAGCGAACCCCAACTCTTTTTTCGCCTGCTCCTCATTTACCGCAAAGCCCTTCTTTCTGGCTAAGGCGACCGACATCGCAGGAAGTGAGTTGTTGTGACAGGAAACACAACCACGGCTCTTGAAGACAGCCTCGCCGCTCATTTCAATGAGGGGAAGAATCTTCTTCACCGCCGTGCGGGCGTCAGGAGAGCCCGCCGCCGGCTTGGGCCATTCTTCTCTCACTGGGTTCGCGCCAGCCTTCGCCAGAAGCTGGAGAGTGGATGGCGATCCCATGCGGGCCGCCAACAGATAGGCCGTGTCGCCGCGATCGTTCCTAGCATTTGGATCGACGCCTTTTGCCAGCAGCCATTCCACCATCCGATCGCGATTCGTGGGAGGTTCCATGGAAAGGACCGCCTGCATCAAAAGAGTGAACCCCTCGCGGTCCCGGGCTTCCAGTGAAGCGCCATGATCGAGCAGAAACTGAGACAGTTCGGGCATCGCTCGCTTGGTGGTCTCATCTAGTACTCCTCCTCCCGCGAGCCGGGAGCCCTTTACGGGAGCGCCCTTCTCCACCAACAGGCGTACGCATTCGTCACATCGCGCCGTGAGGGCTGCGAACACCGTCGCGCTGTCCGTCTCCCCGGGGCTTACGCCGATGCTCAGCAGAAACCTGACAGCTTCGAGATCGCCCTTTTGCGCCGCGCCGATCATCAGCCGGTTTTCGGGTTCGGCGCCCTTCGCCATCAGAAGCCTCAAAACGGGCGTGGATCCGAAGGCGCTGATTGCAACGCTCATCGGGGTGGCGCCGCCCTTCCCTTTGACTTTTACATCGGCTCCTCGATTGAGTAACAGGCGGGTCTTCTCGAAATCGGCTGCCGCGTACATCAAAGCCGTGGAATCAAGCGCGTTCCTGGCATTGACTTCGGCGCCTGAGTCCAATAGGAGCTTCATCATGCTCACGTCGGATTCGAGAACAGAGTGCATCAGAGCAGTAGTTCCATCGGGGTCACGGCTATTCACGTTGGCGCCAGCGCGCAATAGCCTTTGGACGCGGGCGTGGTCCCCATCCCGGATCGCGACCAACAAATCGTGTGAATCGGCGGCGAACAGGCAAGTGACAGCCATAAATAAGACCGTCGCGGATCGACTCATCGCCTTCATTGCAGACTGGCCCAGTTGTGGCTTGGGCTTTTTGCCGACAGCGATTATATCAGGTGGATGGACGATCCGAGGCGATGAATCCGTGAAGCCTCGGGCACGCACCGTGGCAAGGCTGGAGTTCAGGAATTCTTCCAACGCCTGAACGAAATCTGAAAATTCGAGATCGAGAACATTGAAGCGCGGGTGAGCGAATTGGAACGCGTGGGGAAAGCGCAGAATAAGCACTAGAAACGGGGCGCGACTATCTCCAATAGAGAACGATAATCACCATTATCGGCACTCCGAATGCCGGCGACATCGGCATTGCCGCGAACCCTGGAGGCGCGCTAGGCTCGCCCATAAACGCAAAAACCTCCGTTGCTGAGGGCGGGAGGAGGTAAAGAAGCTGATTCAGCATCTTCACGAAGCTCACTGCGCAGCACGCGCATCGAGGAATCCGCGGCGACAGTCACCCGGCTTGTGAGCGGCGCTCCGTTCTTGCTCGACCGTAGCACGCTTTACACACAGACGTTCAAGCGCAGACGGACGATGGGCTCGATCTTTTCATATACCCAAGGTTGCAGTGACACAAGGTTGCAGTGGCTTGACGGGCACAAACCGCAGGTGTATCATCGATTCTATTTTAAAGATCCGTTGAGGTTTCTGAAATATCTGCTTCGGGCTGGAGAAATGAAATGCGTTCATTGGTCCTCGTAGTTTGTCTTGGCACGTCGTTAACAGCGGTCGCATTCGGCCAGAGCGATCGCGGCACCATCACGGGAACGATTTCCGATCCGGGAGGGGCCATACTGGCGAACACCCCGGTTCAAGCCAAGCACGTGGAAACTGGAACGGTATACCAGGCCGCCAGTTCGGCAACCGGCAACTACACGCTTTCGGAGTTGCCTACGGGCACGTACGAAATCACAATTACTGCGCAAGGCTTCAAGAATTTTGTACGGCAGAACATAATTTTACCGGTCGGGCAGACAATCCGTATCGATGCGACGCTTCAAGTGGGCAGCGTGTCGGAATCCGTGGTCGTCTCCGATGTCGCGCCTTTGCTAAAGACCGAAAGCGGAGAATTAAGTCACAACGTCTCCATTCAGACGTTGGACAATTTGCCCGTTTTTCAGACCGGGTCTAACGCGAGCGTCTCTGGAATTCGCAATCCATACTCTGCGGTTGAAGAGATCCCCGGCAGCGCTAGTTTTGCCACAGGTGAAGGCCTGGCCGGCCTTCGTATCAACGGAAATCCCTCGAACACCCAATCCATGCGAATCGAAGGCCAGGACGCGACCAACAACTGGTACTACTATCAGTCGATGACGCAGCCCAGCGTGGAGGCGATCCAAGAGTTCTCCGTCCAGACCAGCAATTTTGCGGCGGAATTCGGGCGCGTGGGCGGCGGGCTGTTCAATGCGACCATGAAGTCCGGGACCAACCAGTTCCATGGGAGCGCTTACGATTATTTCGCTAATGAAGCACTCAACGCAGGTACGCCGTTCACCAGTAACGGACATGGTGGACTTCTGCGGCCTGTGAACCGGCGCAACGACTGGGGTGCGACCTTTGGCGGTCCTGTGTACCTGCCCAAGCTCTACAACGGCCACGACAAACTTTTCTTTTTCTTCAACTTTGAGCAGTTCCTTCAAACGACGGTCACCAACAACGTCTCCACAACGATCCCCACACTCGCCTATCGGACCGGCAATTTCCAACAGGCCCTCACCGGCGCCGTGATCGGCACCGACCCGCTGGGGCGGACGCTCTATGCGAACACGATTTACGATCCGGCGTCGACGTTCCTGACCAACGGCCTCCAGGAGCGAAATCCGTTTCCCAATAACACAATTCCGCCCACCGAGTTGGATCCAGTAGCCTTAAGAATTCAGTCGTTAATTCCGCCTCCGACCAGTTCCGGTCTAGTTAACAATTACGAACCAACTTACAGAAATCCCAGAGACACCTTCATTCCATCGCTGAAACTCGATGACTCGCTAAGCCCGTTGTCAGCCGGATTATGCAGGTAAACTGAACCCGGCTTGAGCCGCCCTAGATCGCACCCCATTTGGGGACCCCGAAAATCCTGCGTTAATACAGAAGAGACGCGAGGACCGCATCCTCGCAATCCGATCTTCGGGAGTCACC